>CP036352.1:1235596-1544496 GCA_007753915.1 Phycisphaerae bacterium RAS2 | reverse complement strand
TTCGTCATCACGAAGCAGCCGCACCACTTCCCCGGAGAATTCCGCCGCGTTCTCCGCGATCAGAATGCCCTCACCCTTCTTCGCGCAAAGGCTCTTGCCAACCGCCGGTGTCGCAACGACGGGCCGGGCGGCCCCCATCGCCTCGAGCACCTTGTTCGGCAATCCGCGCGAGACGCGCATCGGCGCGATCGCCACGCGCGACGCCAGCAGGTACGGCGAAATGCTCGGGACATTCGCGATCACTTCGACATCGTCGATGCCGTGAATCTGACGCAAGGGTCGCACCGGCGCGCGGCCGACGATCCGCAATCGCGCCGCCGGCGCCTGCCGGCGAACAAGCGGCCAGACCTCCCGCACGAACCAAAGAAGCCCGTCCACGTTGGGCTTGTAATCCAGCGCGCCGGTGAACGAAACAATCGGTCGACTGTGTGACGCGGGCGGGGCCGATTCAATGATCGGCGCGGAGTTGGACAAGACGTGCAGATTCTTCCTCGCGCCGGCGGGATCCAGCACGCTTGCCTCGCGCCGGGTCACGACCGTCACCGCATCAAACGCGTCCAGCCAGGTCAATTCGCGCTCCCGCAGGCGACGCCCCTCGCGCGCGTACACCGCCCGTAAGAAAACGTTCGCCGTCGTCTGACATGCTTCATCTGCCTCTTGATCGCGCAGGCCAGCAAAGCTTAGCCACTTCTCGCTGTCGGCATCGCAAAGATCCAGCACGCGCCGCCGTGCGCCGGCCGCCAGTGCATACGGCGCCATCGCCCCGCCGAATGCATAAACCGCGTCGAACGGCGACTCGGCGGTCCACGCCGCGACACGCGCGTGCAGCGCCCAGCTTGCGTATGCACCCAGCGTGACCGTGCCGCCGCGCAGTTGTTCCACCGCGCCGCGCAACAGGCCGATCAACGCCCGGCGCGACACGGCCAGTGAATCGGCGCAGCAAGCCGCGACCTGCGCGAAGTCCGCCCGCTCCTGTGCATTCGAAACAAAGCTCGCGGTGTACACGTCGCACGAATCCGCCAGCGCGCAGAACGCCTGGTGCGTCCGAATCTTGTCGCCTTTGTTCGGCGGAAACGGCGGACGCGGAGACAGGAACAATACGCGCGGTCGTGCCATGAAACTCACCCCGGAATCGACTTCGACAGCCACGCGCCCAACGGTCGCGCCACCGCCAATGGTAGATACTTCCACGCCTGCCTGGCCATGCGCCACTTCGCCGAACCCGCCGACAGATCGGGCGCTGGGCGACCCCCGGGCACATACACCTGATAACCCAGCGGGCGCGGCTCAAAGCCGCACAATCGCTTGAACTCGTACGCGCCGTGATTGTCCACTCGGCTTCGCCCGAAGTCGTAAACCCGGCACCCGTTCCGAACGGCCCATCGCATCGATTCGAGATACAGGTACTGGCTCACGCCGTACAGATCAACGCGCTCATCGAACCCCACAAAGTACGGCATGAATTCATCGCGATGAACGAATGAAACCAGCCCCGCGACGGGCCTCCCGGAGTAACGCACAACCTGCACGACCATGTCTGAATCGAACTGCGCTGCCAACGCGCGGAAAAATCGCATCGGATAATTCACCGAGCCGAGCCGCCGCATTGAGCGGGCATACAAATGCCATACGGCGTCGAGGTGGTTCGCGCCAAACACCGTCGTCAGCGCGTGCCGTTCGGTCGCCTTCCTCGCGGCGGCTCGTGCCTTGCGCGGGAGAAATGTCTCCAATCCCGACTCGCAGCCCGGCAGATCCCGGCGAAACGACGCATGGCCGCTCGTTACGGGAAGCGTCTCATCCACCGGCGTCATGGAGCGAAACTCCAGCGAGCGGGCATTCAGCTGTTCCGCCAGGCGCTTCCCTGCTGCGAGCATGCCATCCGCCGCTGTCGAGTCGCTCGCCAGCACACCGCCGTACACGCCGTACGGCACGCTGACGAGAAGCCTGCCCGCAAGCCAGCTTTCAACTTGGAACAGCGGGAGAACACCGGCGACTTCGCGCCCGCGCCGCGCCATGAAATAGGCTGGTCGATGACCAAACGCTTGTTCGACCGCGCGCCGCCATGCCAGGCGATGAAACACGGTTGCGTCGCGATGCGCGCGAACGTATTCCGCGTAGGCAGCTTCATCCTCGCGCGAGATTTCGTGAATGGAAACGGCCGGAGCGGATCGCGCTCGACCGCTCGCTCGACCTTCGGTCAGGCCGCGCGGTCCGCCGGGTCGTACGAGTAGCGTGCCGAAGGCATCTGGCAGGCCGACGCGATGCAGCCGATCACGTTGAGCCGGTTCAATTGGAGCCAGCTCACCGACTGCCGAACCAGGTGGGCCGGCGTCTTGTGCATCCGAACCACCATGATGATTCCCGTGCATAGAGCACCCATCACGCCGACATCCGCCAACCGTTGCACCGGAGGTGTATCGACAAGGATGTAGTCGTACCTCTCGCGGATCTGCTCCATCGTTCGTGAAAGGGCCTTTGAATTGAGCAATTCCGCCACGCCGGAGGGGTCGCCCGCGCGGCCCGCCGGCATCACCCAGAGATTCGGCAACGTCGTTTTGACCAGCACTTCGGACAAGCTGCTTCGGCCGATCAGCAGATCCGCCAGGCCCGGGGACGATGAAACCCCAAAGAGGCCGCCCAGCACGCCGCCTCGCAAATCGCCATCCATCGCGAGAACGCGCATGTGTCGAATCTCGGCGAGCGTCACGGCGAGATTGGCCGTGGTCACGCTCTTGCCCTCGCGCGACACACTGCTGGTGACGGCGATGCAGTTGCGATCTCCGGGCTTCGTGCGCGAAACCAGCCAGGTGCGCGCGGCGCGATACTGCTCCGCGATTTGCGAGCTGCGATCCGTCCAGGCGACTACGCTGGGGTCCACCTGATTCGACGCAATCACGGGGCAACCGCCCGGCGCGGCGCCGGAGGTCAGAACGGCTGGACGATCCACGAGTTCATTCGGCGGGACCGGCTGCACGTCCGCCGCGCCGCCCGAGGTCTCGGGGGCGGGCGTCGTTTCGGCACGCTCCGCCTGGCGGATCGCGCGCTCCTGCTCGGCCTTCTTCAATGCATCTGCAATGCGTCCCATGGTCGCCCCTCTTAGTCGTCCGACACACCCGGCTCAAATACGATCTGAATCGCGCGATGCGGCTTGGACTTGATCTCCACCAGCTTCGCCGGTTGCTCGAGGCTCAAGTACGCAGCAGTGCCGGCGCCGGTCAGTGCCGCAAACAGCAACGCCGCCAGGGCCGGCATCGCCAGCATGTTCCAGGCAAGCCGCCGCTTGCGCTGCGCCCGCGTCACGATCAGGTCGATGCTCTCGATCACCGGCACCCCCAGCGAACTGGAAAGATGCTTGACCGTGCGATACGAATGATCCAGGAACTCCCGGGCCAGCACCGTCACCACTCCCGTTGCCGCCGCGACCGCCAGGCAAATGCCGATCACCAGCAGCGCCGCGGGATAGGTCGGCCGGCTGCTCTGCTCCACGTCGCGAATCGTCGCGAAGTGAATCGATCGCCCGCTGTGCTGGGCCGTGCGCATCTGGGCCACGGGTTTGACATTGTCCTGCCACGACTTCAATTCGCTCTCAATCCGATCGGCCTTCTGTCGGAGGCGATGGTATTCATCGCGGTGACCGAGGACGTCGGCGCGCCGCGACTCCACTTCAGCCGTCATGCGCTGAACCGTCTCGCGTCGGGCACGCGTCGCCGCCAGCTTTCCGTCCAGGTCCGCCAGTTGCTGCTCGATTCGATCAAGTGAGACCGGTCCGGCAACAACGTCGTCGCCCAGCTCGACGCGCTCGGGCGTCTGCGCCAGCTCCGCTTCCATCGCCTCGACCGATGATCGAAGTTGCACCACCGAAGGGTGCGCCTCGGTCATGCGCTTGGTCGTTCGCAGCGTGGTCAGTTCCTGCCGCAGTTTCCCCAACGACGCGACCAGTTCCGCGCGGCGAGGATTCGGAGTCGAGGACAGCAACGCCGCGGGCGCGGTGATGACGTCGCCCTTCTTTGCCGAGCGGGCTTCTTCCAGCGCCTGTCGGTGGTGTTCCAATTGCTCTCGCTGGCGTTCCAGGGCCACGCGTTCCATCCCCAGCGCGGTCAACTCGGACTGATTCGGATCCACCGCCGACGGGTCGATGCCGGGGTATTGCAACTCCAGCGCTGTCAGTTGCCCACGAACGTTTGACAATTCGGCGCGGGTGGATTCAACCTGCGACTCCAGGAATCGCTGGGCGTCGTCGAGGATCTCCGTCGTGCGCCGGCGCGACTTCTCAAGGTACACATCACGCAGCGTCGCCAGAATCGGCGACGCAAGAGACGGGTTGGCCATCGAAAGCGAAAGGCTGACGACATCCCGCGCCGCGGACGCCTCCTGCGATTTAACCGTGAGGCCGCGCGCGACTTCATTCGCCAGACGCAGCCGCGCCGCATCGCCCGCCGGCATCAGGCTCCCGTCGTCGAATCGCGCGGCGTCGATCGGCAGGTTCAGTTCGTCCAGCACGGCCAGGAGCGTGGCCTCGTCCTTCAGATCCGTCGCCATGTGCGCCTTGATCTCGGTGTACGGCTCTTTCCAGGACCGGCCCATCATGTTCGCCAGAACCGCGTCGTTGTCACGGCGCAGGACCGTCGTAGCCGTGTACTGCCGCGGTACAAACAGCGACGCCGCGAACAACATCGCGCCCACCACGCAGAAGGGCACATAGAAGTGCCACCGCCGCTCGCGGATGACACGGAGCACCTCGCCCACGGTGTGTCGAATGTCTGTTACCGAGTATTCGTCAAACTGATGTTGCATGGCTTGCCGACTTCCTTGTCTGCCCGCACGTGCCGGTCACATTCCTATACTATTTCTGTCTCACACTTGCCTTAGGGGGCCGCAGAGCTGACAACACGCCCCGCGCCCATCCCTCCGCCCGAGACCATGACCGACTGCGACGCCTGGCCAAGTGGGAACGTCAATTCGGCGATGGCCAGCCCCAGTTTCCCGAGCGGCGTCGGCGGCACATAGATGATGTCCCCCTCCTGCAACAGGAGGTTCTGATCCATCTTGCCGTCTTCGATCATGCGTTTGGCATTGACGCAAACAACGCTGCGCTTGTCTTCATGCTGGCTGGGGCGAATGACGGTGATCTTGTCCTCCGCCGCGATGAATCGCAGACGGGCCTTGGCCAGCGCCGTAATGAGCGTGTCCCGCCCGGAATAGGGGAACGCGCCGGGCTGCTCGACCTGCCCAAAGACGTAATACTTCTTGCTCATGCCGTCGGCCAGGCGAACGTTCACCTGCGGCGCTTCGTAATACGTCGCCAGCAGGGATTCGAGTTTCAAGGCGATCTCGGCCGGAGTCAGTCCCGCGACCTGCACATCGCCCAACAGACGCAGCGAAATCTTGCCGTCCTGGCGGATCGTCTGAATCTCGCCATCGACTTCCGGAGATTGCGGAGAACTGATCTCGATCGAATCCGGCGGCTGCACGCGATACTCTGCCGCCGACACGTTCGCCTCCCAGTCATGAATGAAGGCGTTGACCTCGCGGTCGTTCGGCGTGGATGAGCAGCCGGTTCCCGTAACAATTCCGGACAGGAATAACACCGCCAGGGCGGCGCATCCCCGTTTCGTGCGCGAATTCCGGTTACCAGTGAGTGCCCCAGCGGGCGCGCCGACACTTCGATGTGTGTTGCCGTCCATGGCTCCTCGCTCGCTTCTCTCCCGCGGCCTTATCGGGTGAGTCCGGGGGCAACTGAACAATCAAGGGACCGAGATTCAATCGGCCCGCTCGAATCGAATTGCCTGTTTCGGGATTGCAAGACAGGGAAGTCGGCAATTTCTGCGCTGGTTGGCCTTGTTTCCAGCATGCGCTGGGCCGGATCGACCCGTGCGCAATGCGTCAAGCGCGGGAAGTTTCGATTCCGATAACACTTACAACGATTCGGCGCGCGAAGTCGCATCGAAACTCGCTGCCGGACCATCCCTGCGCGCGGTGCAACCGCCGCCAATGGAGTCACCCATGTATTGCGATTTTTTCGGTCTGTCGGTCCCGCCGTTCAACAACACGCCCGACCCGAAGTTCTTCTTCAATACGCCCGACCACGAAGAGGCGCTCGCTTCGCTGATTTATGCCGCGCACGAACGAAAGGGCTTCGTCCTCGTCACCGGCGAAGTCGGCTCGGGCAAGACGCTCTTGAGCCGAATCGTCCTCTCGCGCTTTGAGTCCAACATCCAGACCGCGACGATCACCAATTCGCGCGTGACCGGCCGCGAATTGCTCGCCGCGATCTGCCGCGAGTTCCGTTTGACTGTCGACTCCGGAGCCTCCGCAGCCGAGCTCTCATTGAAACTCGAATCCTTCCTGATGGAGCAATACGCGCGCGACGGCATCGTGGTCGTCACGATCGACGAGGCGCAGAATCTTCCGCATGACGCCTTCGAGGAGCTTCGCCTGCTCGGCAACCTCGAGGCCGATGACGCGAAGCTGCTTCAGGTATTGATCCTCGGCCAGCCGGAATTGCAGGAGACCTTCCGCCGCCCCGACATGCGTCAGCTTCAGCAACGGCTGTTCCGAACGTTTCACCTGCGGGCCATGACGCGGGAATTGACGTTTGGCTATATCCAGCATCGGCTGCAGATCGCGGGCCTGTCGGCGGGGCGGAAGCTGTTCGATGACGCGGCGCTCGAAGCGGTCTACGCTCATTCCGAGGGCCTGCCCCGGTTGATCAATCAGATCGCGGACAACGCGCTGCTCGCTGCCTACGCCGACAACGCCGCGACCGTTACCAAGGCGATTGTTGAGGAGGTCGTCTCGCAGATGCTCGCGCCGCAGCAGGTCGCGAGCGCTTCGCCGCGCGGCGCGCTCGCGAAGCATGCCATGCAGTTCCCGCAGCCCGTCGCACCGGAGCCTCGCCCGATGCCGGCACCGACTCCGGCTGCCGCGCCCGAAGCCTGGGCATCGATTCAGCAACCTCCGCAACCCATCGCGATTCCACCAATGCCGACGCCGCCCGCGCCGCCGCGCATCGATGCGCGGCTCGAGGAGGAAATGCGAGCCCAACTCGCCCGAATGTCCGCCGCGTCGGCCTCCGAACAGGCCCGGATCGAGCACTTTCTCACGGATCAGCAACGAAAGTTCGCCGAGCTGGACAGGCAAATGCGCCAGACCCTGATGCGATGGACCGATCAGCGCGACATCGGTGAACGCCGCCACAACGACGCCATCGCTCAGCTCGATGAGCGCGCTCGCACCATTTCCGATCAGCTTGAAGAGCGCGCCCGGGCCATCGCCGCTCAAATCGACCATGTCTCGCACCGAACCGACACGCGCACGACCGACGCCGCCAGGACGCTCGAACAGTTCATGGCCCAGATGCGCGCCAAGATGGATGAAACCTTCGGCTACATCGAGTCGCAGGCCCAGGCCACGCGCGACGAGATCCGAACTGCCAACGAAGACATCCGCACGGCGCAGGAGGTCATGCAGCGAGCCCAATCCGTGCAGCAGTCGCTTTCGGGGAGTGGGAAGCAACTGATCGAGTTGCATTCCAAGGCCGATGCCGCGGTCGCCCTCGGTGAGAAGGTTGTCACATCGATCAAGTCACAAGGGCGGCGATCGGTGTCCGAGGTTCGCGCCTGCCTGCTTCAGATTCACCAGGCGGCCGATCGCATCCGCCGTGAGCTGCGCGAAGTCGGCGAGGAACTGCGATTCAACTCGCAAAACGCCTCCGCGAACCTGGCCGATCACGAACGCCGCATTGAAAACCAGGGCCGCCAGTCCCTCGAGGAGATCAACACGCTCGCAAATCGCGTGCAGGCCAGCGCCACAATCCTGCTGGAGTGCGGCAACAACATTCGCGAGGAGTGCGACCGTCGCGCCGCACAGATCGACGCCAAACTCTCCGAGGCACGCCGCGTCGCCGATGCCCAGGCCGCCCAACTCGCCGAACGGGCGCAGTCCTACATCGAGGAGATGCGCGAGCTGCACGCCGTGATCCTGCACGACGCGGAAGTCTCACAAACGACGATCAACCAGGCCGCTGCCAGGTACGCGCTCGAACTCCGTGAACCGGCCGACCGGGCCGCACGGCTGGTTCAGGATTTTGAGGCGCAGACCTGCGCCCGCGCCGGCGAATTGCTGCAACGAGCGCAGAAAATTCACGACAACACCCATGCCTACCTCGCGGCCCCGCGCGAAGTCGTCGAAGCCGCCGCTCGCCAGACAGAAGTTCTCGCGAAACTCTCCCGCTCGGTCTCCGGTGTGATCCACAAGCTCGCCGATGCCGGCGGTGTGGCACACGATCGTTGCGAAAAGCTTTCCGAACAGAACACCCTCGCCGACGACCGCATCCAGCTCATCCGCGCCCATTCCCAGCGGCTGGGTCAGCTTGTCGGCATCGTGCGGCAGGCTTACGGCTCCATCGACGCGCGCGTGCAGGGTCTGCGATACGGCCTCGCCCAGGCCGATCAATTCTTCCAGGGCCCGCCGTTGGAACTTCCCGACTCCGACCGCCTCGCGCGCATGACGACGGGCGAACAGCCGGACGCCGTTGCACCACGCAACGCCAACGAAGCACCCACGCAACCAACGAAGTCCAACGCTGGCACTCTTCCGGTTGCACCGGTACGAACGTCGCCGCTTCAGCCGAAACAGGCTCCACCATCGCGTCCGCGCGCGACCGCTGCGACGTCGGACACAACAGCCCAAACGCCCGAAGCGGAGACGCAACCTGCGGCGCCCTCACAGGAGACCTTCGCGAAAGGCTCGCTGGGTGAGCTTGTTCAGAAGAACCAGAAACTGAACGCGTGGCTCAAAGAAGTGCTCGGCGAAGAACAGGCGACCGCCATTCAAATGCCGCCCCAGACGGACCGCGAATCGATTCCGAGCGCACCGCTGATTGCCAAGGCATCTTAGACGCGGTCACGCCGCGCCCGAGACTCCGTTCGCGCCCGCCGATCGCCCTACCCCCAGGGCAGGCAGGAAGTATTCTCGTGAAATCACGTCCCAGCTCATTTGCGCGGCCAACTCATACCCCCGGCGGATGAACGCCGCCTTGTCTTCGCGACTGCGCGGCAGGCGACTCATCAACTCCCGCGCCACTTGCTCCGCCACACGCGCGTCGAACGCCTCTCGCGCCTCTCGCTTCAGAGCCAGGTACCCTTCGATCGTATCATGCTCCGCGCGATAGGCCGTGTAGTCCGCGACGATCACGTTTGGCGTGCCCTGCGGCCCGGCGACACGCCGCACAAACCCCGCGCACCCGCACACGTTCGTCATCACGCAGATGCAGCCGAACGACAGCGCTTCGAGCTGCGCGATGCCGAACGGTTCGTAGATCGACTGACCAAACTCAACGTCGCTGCCCTTGCGGATGTCCCAGAACGCCATGTCGGCCGGCATCCGGCTGCCGCAACAGGAACGGTCGAAGCCGAACTGATTAATATAGACAATCTTACAATTCCGGCCCCGCGCGTTGAACGCCTGCACCCCCGCGTAGTACAACGCCTCGCCGCCCGTCAGATCCGGCATCCCCTCGCGGTGCGCCAGCGGCCAGTCCCACCAGCGCTCCATCTCCAGAACATCTTCCGACGGCCGCGGCCCGCCGATCTCCGTCGACAGCACAAACAGCACCGCCGTCTGACCGCTCGCCTGCATTGCCCGATCGACGTGCCCCATCACGTTCAAATCGCGCCACATCCCTTTGCTCGGCACCATGCGCGTGACGTGCGTGAAAACGTAGTCCGGCCGATACCCCAACAGCGCCTCAGCGTAATCCTGCAACCGCTCCTTGCTCGCGTGCGACTCACGCTCGGCGTTCTCATATGCCGGAATTCCGTTGTACACCAGTTGAATGTTCGAACGAGCCATTTCCGGCGACAGGAATCGAAGCTCGCGCACCACGTCATCGCCCACAGCCAGCGTCACATCGAGATGCCGGCTCGCCTCGACCAGCGCATGGCGGTAATACCCGTGCTGATCGCCGAACACGTCCGTCACGTACTTCCCTTCGCTCGCGCACTTCGCCAGCACGTTGTAGAACATGGTGTCATGGCCGGGATGCTCCTCGACGATCCGCCGCGCAGTCGCCACTTCGTGCGCGTGAAACGCCGTGCGAATCGACGCGCCCCCGTGAAGCTTCGCCGCCAGCGCCGTCGGCATCCCCATGAACTCGTGCGACACCACGACGCACGTTCCGTGCATCGCTCCCAGCGCCCGTGCTACCGCCAGACCCGGCTCCGCAAGTCGTACGTATTGCTCGTAATCCCAGCTCTGTTCGTAGCGCACCGAGTCGATACCGAATGACTCAAACAGTCGGTGCTTCAACCCGTTCGTCTCCGCGGGATTCGCCCGGCTCACTTCAATCAGCACCACCTCCGGGCGCTCTTCTGCGCCGGTCAACGGGTCCCGCAACAACCTTCGCCCGTACACGATCTCAACGTTGAAGCGCTGCTGAATCTGGCGGAACGCCTCGGCCAGCGGGTGATTCGTGCGGCCGTCCAGGGATGAGTAAAGCACTTCTCCCTCGGGCCCCAGCCGGTCCTCGGGGCGACCCTGCGTCGTGAAGAGCGGACAAAGGAGAATCGAGCGATCCACTGCATGGGCATAGTCGCGCGAGGTGATCAACCCCTCGAGTACCGATCCGATGCCGCCGATCTTGTGAACCGCTTCGTGAGAAACATGAAGAATGCTCAACATGAAATGCTCCGTCCCCGGTGGATGAATGACTCGCGCCATTGTACGGCGATGGCAATTCTTCGCCATCATACGGTCTTTCATCGGCTCGCGAGGTGGAGCGGCGACATGAACAATCGCCATGGAATCAAATGAGCGGATCGAGGGAATTCTCGGCTAGGCCGTCACATCGAGTACCTGCCCAACCCCCGGCGGCGAAACAAAGTCCGCGGCCGAAATGGATCGAGGCGTGTCAACAACCGGCCATCGGAAAGGCCAAAGGCGCTTCCGTTCGCATTCGCCGACCGTTGTATCACGATTCCCAATTTCGGACATGCGTGCCGAATATGCGGCATCTGCATCGGCCAACGCCTGTGCTCGCCGGCCGGCGAAATAGCTATATGGCCGATTGCTCGCGTCGAATACCGCGTCGCCCGCCCGAACGCCGGGGTGAATCGCACTGGCGTCAAACTGCCGCCGCCACGCATACAAACCACCGGGCCACGGCGGCAGGCCGTACCAATAACGCGGCATGCACCCGCGAAGATAGGAATAACTGGATATCGCCCCCACGCAGCCCACAGGCATCGCTCCCCGAGGAGAGAAGATGCAAGTTGCATTCCGTGGGCCGGGCGGCGGGAATCCTCAAAGCGGGCGCGATAAGAACCGCTCGCATGCATCGGATTCGTTCCAGCGCGAACCGATGGCGCATACCGCGACAATCAACGTCACGAGCAGCGTTGAGTTATGTCAACATGAAGGGTGATTTGAAGCAGCGCCAAGAAATCGCGCTGCAGCGATCAGACCAGTTCGCCCGTCTTTTCAGGCTCGGAGCTTCCCGGACTGATCTCGACGACCTTCTCGGCCAACCGGCGATAGGCCTGCACGAGGTCGCGGCAGATCAGGTCCACCCGATCTCGCAGTTCCTTGCGATCCTTCACCAGCCGCGACGAGACCTTTCGCAGCCGATTGGCACGCGAGGTGTCCTGCCGGTGTTTTCGCCGCCGATCGGCCGCACGTCGAACCGAATTGACCAATCGCGGCATATCGAACGGCTTGACGAACACATCCGCCGCGCCGAGTCGCAGGGCGGTGAGAATCCGCTGTGCGTCCATCCCCTCATCGAGCAGGATGACCGGAGACGCTGCGTCATCGGACCGGTCGGCGAGCATCGACAAGCCCGTGCCGTCGGAGACATGCTGGCTTGCGACGATGACATCAAACGAATTCGATTCGGCGAGGACGCCGGCTTGTTCCACGCGATCTGAAACGGTGAGATTGGCCGAGAGGCCGGTCATCAACGCGTGCCCCAGCGTGACGACGAGATCCGCGTCCTCCGTGACGAGCAATACCTGTACGTCGTGGCGATTCATCCTTGCCTCGCTTCCTTTCCCGCTGCCTGCTTCTTGCTGCCTGCTTCTTGCTTCCTGCCCCCGGGCATCTCTCGATTCATGACACCCTGTTCGGCCCGAGTTTTACCAGTGCGTGCTATTTACGCGATCCTATGTCGGCTTGATCCGGTCGTGACAATAGTGCCAGGCGGGACGTTTCAGCCGTGAGAGCGAGGGGAGGAGGAGAGAGGCCTACGCGACCCGCCCGGCCCGGATACCAAGATTCCTTCTATCGCGCGGAACGCCCCGGCCCCCCTGAATGCCGGTTTAATTATACGACTGTCTCTTACCCCCGATTCGCCGGACGCTTCGACGGCAGCCGAAGCTCCACGGTCGTGCCCCCTTCGAGCACGCTGCGAATCCGGACGCTCCCGTCGCCGGCCAGAACCCAACGCTGCACGCGCGCCAGGCCCAGCCCCCGTCTGCGTCCGGCCGGCCCGTGGGAAAAGAACGGGTCCAACGCCCGCGCCTGCACGTCCGGCGTCATGCCGCGACCGTTGTCGATCACCTGCACGACTCCACACTCTTCGGCACAATCGCCAAAGGCCTTGATGGTCAGCCGCGCGGGTCTGCCCTCCATCGCGGCCCACGCGTTATCGATCAGTTCGCCCATCGCGCGTGTCAGAAGGTCCGGATCGCCGAACACCGCCGGCGTATCGGACGATATCGAAACGGAGCACGAGCCGGCCGGAATTGAACGCGCTTCCAGCAATGCTGATACCGCCCTCGGCAGCCACGCGCCCAGTTCGATCGGCAGCCATCGCAGCGCCGGCGGCTCCGCGAACTCCAGCAGGCTCGACACCAACTCGCTCGCGGCGTGCGCCTGACGAACGATTTGATCCAGCGCTTCTCGGTCCTCGGGCGTCGCGGCACGTCCGCGAAGCATTTGCGCTCGACCCGATATCACCGCCAGCGGATTGTTCAACTCGTGCGCCGCGCCGGCCGCGAGCGACGCCAGCGAATCCACCGCCCGCGCCCGAACAACCTGCTCCCGCATTGCAACGACCCGGCGGTTCACCTCGGCGAGATCGTCGCGCATCGCCGCCAGCGCAGACTCCGTTCGCCCCTGCACCAGGGCCATGGAAATCACGCCAAGCAGCGGCATCGAAGACGATTCGGGCGCGCCGCGATCTTCGCTCCACGCCGAAGCAGTCGGCCTCGCTGCGCGGCTTGTCAAAACACCGCCCACAACCTCGCCGCCATGACACAAAGAGAGATGCCACAGCGGCCCTTCACCCAAATGCAAGCGAAACCGGGAAGCCAGCACCCCCAACCGACCGGCTTCCAGCTCCCGCCAATCGGCGGCATCATTCAATGCAGACTCGCCATCCGGCCACGTCGCTCCCCCGCCCCCCTCGGACACGAGATCGATCACGCCTCGTTCGACGCTCGTTCCTCTTGAAGCAAACTCCAGCCACGGGCGATCGTCCCGCATTGAATAGACAACTGTCGCCTTCAAACCGTACCACGCACCCAACGCCCGCGCCGCCTCGCCGCAGACTTCCCGCAACGAGCTCCCGCGCTGGGTCGATTCGGCGAAGTTGCTGATCGCCTTCAGGCACGCCGCTTGTTGCGCGACCACCTGGCGGCTGGCCTCCAGTTCTCCACGAACGTCGACGGCGCCGGCGGACGGACTAGCTTCCGGTCGATGCGATTCGTTCCGGCCGGTTGGCGCGAATTCTGCGAGCCATTGGCGAAGGGCCGTCGCCTCTTCACGAACCGCCTCCAGCCACCCCTCCAGTTGCTCGCTCGACAGCATGCCGTCGCCGTATCGCGCAAACAACCCGACTCCCTGTTCGATCAGTCGTTCATCCGGTGCGCCGGTTGTTGAACCCGCGACGGAATTGGCCCATTGCATGATCTGAACGGAACCATCCTGCGAGCAAGCCGTGGGCAGCGCTTCGCCCGGCGTATGATGAAGCCAGATGCACTCGACCAACGTACGCGAAAGCGCCCAACGCTCCGCGACGCGGCGACCGGCCTGTGTATGATCCAGTCCAAGCAGCAGCCGCTCGATATGGGTGTTCTCATTTCCGTGCGAGAACACCATGGGGGATTGAGCAGCGCGAGACTCGTTGATCGCGCGACCCACAACGCGCGCGTATCCCTTGGGCATCACACGGGCCAAGGCCGCCTTGCCCAGATCGTGCAGCAGGCCGCAGAGAAACAACTCACCCGCCCGCGACGCCGCAACACCGGCCGTCGCCGCCAAGCCCGCCGCCACGCCATGTGCCCAGTAGTCCGCCCAATCAAACTCGGTCTCAAGATTAATGCGGCGCGCCGCAGCACTCGATACACCCGCGCGACTCCATTCACAAAGCCCCCGCACCAGGCCCCACCGTCTCGGCGCGTCGTTCGGCCCCATTGCCGGCCGCTCCAACGGTTCCAGTCGGGCAGGAAATCGCAACAGGCTTAAGAGATCGGCCGGCGGCGGCGCGAGCGCATCGAGCAGATCAAAAACCCGCTCGATCTGAAGGATTTGCGATTCGTGCGCGGCTCGCCGGTTCATGTCCATCCGCGTCCCACCGGCGCGAAGCGCTACGCGCCGACCAGTTCGACCATTCGGTTGAGCAATTGCATGATGTCAAACGGCTTCTTGACGAAATCATCCGCCCCGGCGGCGCGAAGCATTGCGACCTCCGCCTCGCGCGCGGCGCCGGAGACGATGATGATGCGCGTACCCGATAGCTCCGGATCGCTGCGAATCCGCTGGCAGACGATGTTCCCGTTGATGTCCGGCAGCATGTAATCCAGCAGGACGATGTCGGGGCGGAACTCCTTCGTCTGCGCTCCGGCGTCGAACCCGTTGCTCGCCGTGCGCACCTCGAATCGCCCGTCGCCGGCGAGGATATCCGACATCATTGAGACGATCTCGGCGTCGTCATCCACAATCAGAACGCGTTTCTTGCCCGCCGCGAGATTCTCCAGCGGTATGTTGTTCTCGCGCATGAACGCCAGCAGCGACTCGCGCGGAATACGGCGAAACTTCGACCCCGGCACGCGAAAGCCCTTGAGACGACCGCTGTCGAAACAGCGAATCACCGTCTGCTGGCTGATGCTGCAGATCTCGGCGACCTCGCCCGTCGTATAGACAGATTTCATGTTTCCGCCCCGCTTCGCCGCGTCCAGCGCCTCGGCTACCGCCGCCGCCCCCGCATCGGCGCTGTCCCCGCCCGGTGGATGTTGCAACATATTACCCAGTGCCCCCAAATTAACAACTCGCGCCCTATCGGGCCGACCCACGCGCGGCTTTATCAATACAGGACTCGCTGGGATTCTGGGGCTTTGACCGGGCGACAGGCCCTGATGCGCGCCGACAGGCCTCGCCGCGGTCAAGGGCGATTGCATCCTCGGTCGGCCGACGAAGACGCGGACCGCAGCGACGGCGCAACGTGAATAAGAATGCCTTGCTTACGGATTGCCGGTCCGCCGGGCCGACTCCAGATGAAGCAGCAGCACCGCGATATCGGCCGGATTGATTCCGCTGATCCGCTGGGCCTGGCCGATGCTGCGCGGATTGATGCTGCTCAATCGCTCGCGCGCCTCGAATCGAAGTTGCCGGATCGTGTGATAATCCAGTCCGTCCGGTATCCGGCGCGACTCCATCTTTCGAAAGCGCTCGACCTCACGCAACTGCCGCCGAACGTATCCGCCATACTTCGCCTCGATTGCAGCCGACTCAAACGCCTCATCGAGCAAGCGACCGCAGACGCCCGCCAGGTCATCCGGCAGCGCCGGAAGCGTTCCCAATCCGCCGCCACTTGAATCCCGCCCGCTTCCGTCGAAGCGCCACGCTCGCCACGGCACGCGCTCGACTGATTCGCCGTCCGTCCGCGCCAGCCACCGCGAAAGCGGCACACCGTCGATGACCGTTCGCTCGGACCAACTCCGGATCGCGGTGATCGCGTCGCGCTTGGCCGTAAAGCGCGCCCACCGCGCGTCGTCCACAAGGCCGATCTCCCGCCCCAGCGCCGTCAGCCGCGCATCAGCGTTGTCGCTTCGAAGCAGCAGGCGATATTCCGCGCGCGACGTGAACATGCGATACGGCTCGATGACGCCGCGCGTCACCAGATCGTCGATCATCACGCCGATGTAGGCCTGATCGCGCTGCAAAACGACCGGCTCGCGCCCCAGCACGCGCCGCGCCGCGTTGATCCCCGCGAGCAGCCCCTGACCAGCCGCCTCCTCGTAGCCGCTGGTGCCGTTAATCTGGCCCGCGAGATACAGTCCGGCAACGTTCTTTGCCTGCAACGTCGCGTCGATCTGATGCGGCGGCACGAAGTCGTACTCCACCGCGTAACCCCATTGCAGAATCCGCGCCCGTTCCAGCCCGACAATCGACCGCACCACGCACTCCTGCACATCGACCGGCAGCGACGTGCTGATGCCGTTGCAGTAGATGCGGTCGCTCTCGTAGCCCTCTGGCTCCAGGAAAATCTGATGCCGGTCCTTGTCGGCGAAGCGAACGACCTTGTCCTCGATGCTCGGGCAATAACGCGGCCCGCGCGATTCGATCTGCCCTGTGTACATCGGCGCGCGATGCAGGTTCGCCCGGATCAATTCGTGCGCCGGCGCGCCGGTGTAGGTGATCCAACAAGACACCTGTCGCTGATCGATGCGGTCCGTCAGGAACGAGAACGGCTCGGGCGGGTTGTCGCCCGGCTGCTCCTCGAGCACGGTGTAATCCACTGAATCCCGTGCAATGCGCGGCGGGGTGCCCGTCTTCAGGCGACCCAGTTCCAGTTCCATCTCGCGCAGGCAGGCGCTCAACCCGACCGCGCTGCCTTCGCCGATCCGCCCGCCCTCGGCCTTCGCCTTGCCCGTGTGCATCAGCGCGCGGAGGAACGTCCCTGTCGTCACAATCACGCACCGGCACGCCAGCACGCGGCCATCGGTCAGGCGAACGGCTTTGACAGATTTCGACGCTACACCGCCGTTCGCTTCCGGCGACGGACTCGTGTCGGTCGTTTCAATCGCCTCGATTGTTCCCTCGATGATGTCGAGATTCGGTGTGAGTGCGAGCAGCTCCTGCACCGCTGCCGCGTACAGGTCGCGATCACACTGCGCCCGCGGCGCCCACACAGCCGGCCCCTTGCGGCGATTCAACATGCGGAACTGAATGCCCGCGCGGTCGGTGGCAAGTCCCATCAGACCGCCCAGCGCGTCGATCTCGCGGACCATCTGCCCCTTGCCGATGCCGCCGATGGCCGGATTGCAGCTCATTCGGCCGATGGCCTCGCGCTGCATGGTGATCATCGCCGTGGGAATTCCCAGGCGCGCCGCAGCCCAGGCGGCCTCCGCGCCGGCGTGGCCACCGCCGATGACGATGATTTCAAAACGGCGATCCATGGGCGACATGATAATCGGCAAGCCGAATTAGATAAATGGATCGGATTAAAGAAAGAAGCCGACGGATCGCAATCCGCCGGCTTCGCGATGCTTATTTTCAGTTTTCCCGCGACCAATCGCCGTTCACTGACCACTGGCAACTGGCAACTGGCAACTGGCCTTTCTCATCCGCCGCCGAGGTTGTTCGTCCCCTGATTGTTGCCGTAGATGGTGTACACCTCGCCGGCTTCGTCGCGGCGCTGATTGGGCGACGACGGATTCACAAAATCGGCTCGCATGGCCGCTACACCGATGTCATCAAATCCGTCGCCGTCGATGTCACCCAGGCCGCCGACCGAATCGAGCGGCGCTTCGTCGATCGTGCCCTGCGCGAATCGGCTGACGAAGACGATGCCCGGCAGCGGTGTCACGTTACCGACTTTGACTCCGACCTGCGCGAGGCTGAATCCCTGGCCACTGTTGTTCGTCAGGAAGGTCGGAGAAGCACTGCCGAAGACAAGATAGGCCACGCCCTTTCGCGGCACGCCATTGATCACGCGCACCTCGCCGGGGCAGGCAATCAGAAGATCGCCGTAGCCATCACGATTGAAGTCGCCCGCACTCGCGATGCTTGCCCCAGCCATGGCACCGCCGTGCGCACCGGTAAACCGAACCCCCGCCAGCGCCGCGGTTCCAACCTGCTCCGGCGTAAAGCCGTTTTCACCGGTCAGCGGTCGGTTGCCGAAAATGATACCGACGTAACCTGCATCGGCCCCGACAACTGCGTGATCATAGCTGGGGCTCGCGAAAGCGACATCATCACGCCCATCCCCGTTCACATCTTGAATGGCTGTCTGGATCGCGCCAAACCGGTCTTCTGCGTGGGATCCCCGAATCTCCAGCCGAGGCGGGCCGATGGGCGCGCCCGGAGGCGGCGGACTATCGGGATCCAGAACAGTCAATTGCGAATTGCCGAATCCACCGGATGGCGTGAAGAGCACATAGAAAACGCCGTTGTTGGACAGGATCGGACCGCCCGCGGCGATGCGTCGATCTGCGCCCGGCGCGCCCATGAGGACATCTGCCCGACCATCCTGATTGAACTGACCGGCTGGTCCGGCGAATCCTAGTTCATCTCCGGCCGCAGCGCCGACCACATTTACCCAGTTCGGCATGGGCCTGAAAGTGCGACAGCAAATCGTCGGCATCATGCCGACACATGCGCCGGCTGGGCAAATTCCGAACGTCGGAAACGATCGAACGCCATCGAGAACGAGGCCTGCCGCGATGAAAGTGTTCGGCTCAAAAATGACAACCTTGCCGCATCGCGCCAAGGGCGTCACAACCGGCGGGAATCCCGGCAGATTATACCCGGGCGACGAAATCACGAGTGAATCGAGGTTCGTGTTCGAGAACGCCGGCAACACTCCGACAGTACGCCCGTACTCATTGTCGACGACCACTTGAGGAGCATTCTCATCGAGATACGAACCACGGAGTCTCGCGCCTTCTGGAATCGATCCACCGCCTTGAACGAAGCCTTCGTCGTCGAGGATTGCCTGTGGATCAAACTGACCTGCCGTGCCCGCGTCAACAAACTGCGGAAAATTTGTCACGATGTTGTTCGTTCCGTCCACCATAACGACCAAGCCGCCGAACGTGAGACCTATGTCATCATTTCCGGCCATGCTGCAATTCCCCTCGTTAGGGAAATTGTCGCTGTAAGGAACATCACAGCCGGCGTCGCCTGGATCGTCGTCACCGTGGTCTTGCGCGCCACCGACGTATGGAAGCCCAAATACCATGTCGTCGATTCCGTCAAGCGTGACATCAAGCCGCGTGATGGAAGTCAGCCCGGCAGACGTGGAAAAAGGATGCGCTCCATCCATAAGCGGCCCAGGGACCGCCGGCACCGGGAACCGGCCAAGCGGCATGCCGTACGTTGTCCCGCGGAAGAACGATCCCACGCTGTTGATGCTGATGATGCCGCCGAAACGGCCGACGTTCGCGGCGTCGTACGGAGTCGGCAGATAGTCAGGCGGCGTCGGGAAATCGATGGGTGTCCCGTCCACGGCGGGCACATCCGGGATCCCGTTTCCATTGGTATCCAAGGGAAATGGAAGCTTTGATCGACCGAAAATCTGATACGCCGCCCCCGACTGGAAACGATTTCGAGGGCTCGCGAATCGCCCCGCAAGCAGAAAGTCATCCACACCGTCCCCATCGAGATCCCGAGCACTTTGCATGATGGACCCGAGATTCTCACCGGCGCTGAAGCCCTGGAACCGCGCCCCGGCCAGCGAGAAGCCCAGTGCGCCGACATCCACCAATCCGCTCGCCAGCGATGAAATCGTAATCGAGCCGGTCGCATACGCATGGGCCGTGACCACGCCATCGGTGATCGTTGCGCGGAGGAAGTACGGCTGGGTGCGGACCGGAATCTGCGCGAAGTCGATGGTAAAACGGTACTCCTTGAACTCGCCGTCCTGCGGCGCGCCGGGAAACGGCAGCAGCCCCGGCACGGTCGGCGCGCCAAATGTGCGTGGATTCGTGCGAAGCTCAATGCTGTCAGCCGACTGAAGCTGGGCAAGGTCGACCGGCGGCGCGGGGTCGCCGTCAAACGTCGGGTCGGTGTTTAATCGCACGGCCGACGGCAGAATAATGATGTTGCTGGCCGGGTCAAGCGGGTCGCCGGGGTTGTTCACGTCGTCATTGGTCGGGATGCGGTCTTTATCAAGCAGGAGCGTGATCTGCACGTTATTGCTATCCGTGTCGGCGTAGATGTAGCGCACCGTGACTTCGTCCTGCACCGACAGGCCCAAGTTCGCAAGCGGCTCCAGAAACGTCAGCCGCGGCGGACTGTTCAGCGGCTGCGACCCGCGGGGCGCGATGGAAATCACCGAGCCGTACGCTACGCGCACCGGCTGGTTGCCCGTGCCGCTCAACGGATCAAAGCTACCGTCGTCGATTTCGCCGAAGATCGTGTACGCGCCGATCGGCACGTTGGTCGTGTCCCACTGCGCGATGCCGCTGCCGAAGCCGGGGCCGATCTCGATGCCTTCGCTAACCGAAACCTGCTGGCCCGCCGTCGGGTTGGCCGATTGCGACGCAAAGATCCGCGCGACGCAGGCATCCTCCGCATCGCTGCCGTTGAACTGAATGACGACCGGATCGCCCTGCTGCACAAAGTTGTTGCCGAAGTCGGTGATGACGTTGGTAATCTGCATGCGCGGCGCGGTGTTGCCGCCGGTCGGCGTGGGGAACGGCGATGCATCGCCGCCGAGGAACGGGCAGGTCGTGCCGAGCGCCGCGACGGCCAAACAGCACGTCCAGAGCGAGGCCGATTTGAACAGGCGGAAAGTTTGACGACGTAGAGACATTTGGGCCGATCCTCCCGGTCTGGCTCGAAACCTTGGCGTGCGCCCCCCGGCGTGTGGCAAGGCGGGTGTGGTGGGACTACCTTGCAGCCACCCTATGGTATTCTGCGGTGCGGCCCGCGGTCAAGCCGCCGCAACTCGCAAACCCGTGTCACACAACTACTTTGCGCTCCAACAGATAGACGAACCGCGTTTCGCCCCCATAACCTGTGACCCCTGGCTCGCGAGGCGTGCAATGCAGCCGGACCGGCAGGTCGGAAATGACCGGCTGCGAACCGCTCCGGCTATGTTGTAGGACGCTCCCACGTGTCTCTAAGCGACGTCGCCATGCCGAGTCCGTAAACCGGCTACTTATTCGGACCGCTCCGAGCCGCGCTCGGCTAGAATGACCAAGCTCAAATGGCTTGGGCGCCCCTGGCCCCCTTCAGGATTGGATGAATGCTGGCTCAACGAATCAGCGATGAACTGCTTCCCTATGTGAAGCAACCGTCCCAATACATCGGACGCGAGTTCAATCAGCTCGCGCGCGACGGCGACTGGGACGCGGCGCAGGTGCGCGTCGTGGTCGGCTTCCCCGATGCGTACACGATCGGCATGTCGCACCTCGGC
This sequence comes from Phycisphaerae bacterium RAS2, assembly GCA_007753915.1. NCBI lineage: Bacteria > Pseudomonadati > Planctomycetota > Phycisphaerae > Phycisphaerae bacterium RAS2. The sequence continues at coordinate 1,523,135 of CP036352.1, read as the reverse complement.
TGCCAGATCCTTTACTGGCTGTGCAATCACACCCCCGGCGTCTGCGCCGAGCGCGTCTATTGTCCCTGGACCGACGCCGAGCAGGTCATGCGCGACAAACGTATTCCGCTTTTCACCTGGGACACGCGCCGGCCGGTCAGCGAGGCGGACCTTTTCGCGGTCTCGCTCCAGTACGAGCTGGGCTTTACCGGATTTCTGCAATTGCTCGATCTCGCGGGCATTCCATTGCGCGCGGCGGAACGGGATGACCGTCACCCGCTGGTCATCGTCGGCGGGCCGCAGGCCGACAACCCCGAGCCGGTGGCCGACTTCGTGGACCTCGTTGTCATCGGCGACGGCGAAGGGGCGATGGCGGCGATTCTCGAACTGTACAAAGAGCTTAAATCAAACGGCGTGCGCCGGCGCGACATGATCGAGATCATGGCGCGGCGGTTTCCCTGGGCCTATGCCCCGAGCCTGTACGACGTGTCCTACCACGCCGACGGCACGATTGCAGGCGTAATTCCCCGCGCCGTCGGCCTGCCGACGCAGATCGAGCGATGTCAGACGCCGGACTTTGAGAACGCGCCGTTTCCCACGCGGCCGCTCGTTCCCTTTGCCGAAGTGGTTCACGACCGAATGGCCGTGGAGGTCATGCGCGGCTGCCCGCAGCGCTGCCGTTTCTGCCATGCCGGCTATACCAAGCGACCCGTCGGCGTGCGAAGCGTAGAGAAGATTCTCTCGATCCTGGAAGATCAATACGCCGCAACGGGGCAGGAAGAAATCGGCCTGTTGAGTCTTTCCACCGCCGATTACCCGCATTTGCGCGAGCTCTCGGCCCGCGTGAATGAGCGCTTTGCGGGGCGACACGTCAACATCTCCATGCCGTCGCTTCGCGTCGATAAGATGCTGCAGAACATACCGTGGATGGCAAGCAGCGTGCGCAAGGGCGGGCTGACCATCGCCGTCGAAGCCGCGCGCGACACGCTCCGCGCCGCGATTCGCAAGAAAGTCACCGACGGTAACCTGATGGACGGCCTCGTCGAGGCGTACAAAGCAGGCTGGAACCGCATCAAAACCTATTTCATGGTCGGTTTCCCCGGAGAGACGGCGGACGATATTCGCGGAATCTACGAACTTTCGCGCGAAATGTCGGCCGCGCGAAAGCGCATCGGCAAGCCGCCCGCGTTCATCAACGCGAGCGTCGGCTGGCTCGTGCCCAAGCCGTACACGCCGTTTCAGTGGGCCGCGCAGCCCCGCATCGAGTACTTTCAGGAAGCCCGGCGAATTCTCGCGGCAGCCGTGCACGCAGGCCGCACCAAGGCCGTCCGCGTCAGCACCCACGACGCAAAGCGGTCGATCCTTGAAGCGGTGCTGTCGCGCGGCGATCGGCGGCTTTGCGCGACGGTGGAACAGGCCTATCGACTCGGCGCGCGGTTTGATGGGTGGGATGAGACATTCGACTACGCAGTCTGGCTGCGCGCGTTCGAGGCGACGGGCGTTGACCCGGACTGGTATGCCCATCGCGAACGCGCGACCGATGAAATCCTCCCGTGGGACCACATTCGATCCGGCCCGAAGCGTGATTACCTGGAAGACCAGTATTCCGACGTGTTTGCCAAGACGGCGCAACCGTCGCCGGCGCCCGGCGTCCTGCCGCTGCCGATCCTGGCGTAGCAATCAATAAAAAACCGCGTAGGTCACAGCGAGCGCGACGTTGGCCGCGAGCAGCATCGGAATAAGTGTCGCCACGACGGCACGGCTGCGCGTCGTGGATTGATAATGCTCGATCCCGCACGAGACGACGAAGACGTACCAGAGCAATCCGACCGGCGGCAGCAGGAAGACCGCCGGCAGCACCGCGCTGCCGAAGGCCACGGCGCGCACGGAATGATCCAGCTCCGATCCCGATTGCCCTAACCCCCACAACACGGTCTGAATCAGCGTGCCGAACAGATAATTCCAGCCGATCTGGATCAATGGAATCGCCGCGAGCAGAACCAGCCCCTGCGGCATCGCCATCCACGCCCCCACGTCCGGCAGCCAGTTGATCAACCCGGCCTTGCGGAAGAACGTGAACACGCCGGCCACCATGAACACGGCAATGTAGGCACACGCGACGGAAAAGAGCGTCGCCCCGTGGCCGCTGCTGGCGACCGACATGCGAAAGAACTCGCCCGGTTGGGTCGCGAGCCGTGCAAGGCCGTCGACGAACGCTCGTGCCGTGCCCACGCGAGCGCGCAGTTCCCAAGGCGTGCCTTCGCGCGTCGGCTCGGCCACAGCATCGGGTGACAGCGGATGCACCATCAGGTTCGCCGCATCCAGCGCGTCGCCGCAACTGACGCAGGTGAAGCGCCGGGGATACGGCAATCCATCGAAATCCGTCCCGAGGTAGGGCTGATGGCACGCGCGGCAGATGAAATGCACCGATCGCGGCTTGAAGGCGTAGTCCGTCGTCTCAAAGAGATGCCCGCATTCGGGGCAGCGATTGTCCGGAAGATCCCAAAGAAGGTAATTGCACTTGACGCAGTTCATTCCGGCAGCCGCTTGATGTCGGCCCCCAGAGCATTGAGCCGTTGCTCAAAGCGCTCGTAGCCGCGATCAATATGATACACGCGGGAGACCCGGGTTTGTCCCTTGGCCACAAGGCCCGCCAGCACCAGCGCCGCCGAGGCTCGCAGATCGCTCGCCATGACCGGCGCCCCGACCAGGCTCTTGACCCCCTCCACGATGACGGTCGGCCCTTCCTTACGCAGCCGCGCTCCCATGCGGCTCAACTCGGCCACGTGCACAAATCGGTCGGGGAAGATCTTCTCCGTGATGATGCTGTTCCCATCGGCCAGACAGAGCAGCACCATGATCTGCGCCTGCAAGTCAGTCGGGAACCCCGGATACGGTTGGGTCGTAACGCTGACCGGCATGAGCCGTCGCGACGACGAAACCGTGACCCCGCCGGCATCACGTTCGACGTTGACACCAATCGCGCGCAGCCGGTCCACAAACGCAAGAAGATGATCGAGCCGACAGTTGGGAATCGTCACCTCGCCATTCGTGGCGGCGGCGGCCGTCATGATCGTGCCGGCCTCGATGCGGTCAGGAATGACGGTGTATTCGCAGCCGTGCAGCGACTTGACGCCTTCAATGGTGATACGCGGGGTGCCGTGGCCGGTGATGTGCGCGCCGCAAGCGTTCAGATAATTCGCAAGATCGACGACTTCCGGCTCGCAGGCCGCGGACTCGATGATGGTGGTGCCTTTTGCGAGGCACGCCGCCATCATGATGTTGGCCGTACCGAGCACCGTCGAGCCGAACGGTCCCCCGAGAAACATCTCGGTGCCCTTCAACTGCTTCGCTTTAAGATGAATGTCGCCGCTGATCAGCTCGACTTCGGCGCCGAGGGCCTGCAACCCCATGACGTGCAGTTCCACCGGTCGGTCACCGATGTTGCACCCGCCGGGAAGGCTGACCTGCGCCTGGCGGCGCTTGGCCAGCAGCGGCCCCATCACGCAGACGCTGGCGCGCATCTTGCGCACGAGTTCGTATTCCGCGTGACAATTCAGCTCATCCTCCACCTTCAGATGGATATGACCTTTTTCGTCTCGCGACACGCTCACACCCAGCCGCTCCAGGAGAACGGCAAGGTGCTTGATGTCTTCAAGGTACGGAACGCCCTTCAGGACGGTCTCGCCTTCGGTCAGGATCGACGCCGCCATAATCGGCAGCGCGGCGTTTTTTGCCCCATTGACCGAAGTCGTCCCCCGAAGGCGGTTGCCACCGGTAATGACAAAGCAATCCACGTCTTCACCCCTGACCGGAACGGTCGAACGCGCAGAGCCTCCATGCCTTTTCGCGGGCGAGGGAGGGGTAATCAGTTGAGTCATCATACCGAAGACATCGGCATTGGTGAAGCCGCCACAAAAGCCCTCCAAGGCCTAATTCATGCGGTGTTGGCCGTGCAGCGCCGACCGGTTAGGCTACGCGCCGGTTTGTTCGCCGTTCCACCTTTTGACATCACCGTTTCCGGGAGAAGCAATGCCGTACTCCGAGCAGATTCACCAGAAGGCCGTCGAACTCGGCAAAGACGTGATTCGCATGACCACCGCCGCCGGTTCAGGTCACCCGTCCAGCGGCCTGTCGATCATCCACCTCGTCACTGTGCTGATGCACGACGTGATGCGCTTCGCTCCCGACGACCCTTGGCACCCGGGCAATGACCGCCTGGTACTTTCGGAAGGTCACGCCGTACCGGCCGTTTATGCCGCGTACGCCGATCTGGGAGGACTGGTCGGCAAGCGCCGCGACGGCGCCAAACCGCTCACGAAGGCCGATCTGGCAAGCCTGCGCGAAGCCGATAGCATCCTCGACGGGCACCCGAACCCCGCCGAAGGATTTCCTTTTTTCGACGCCGCGACCGGTTCGCTTGGGCAGGGGCTAAGCGTCGCGGCCGGGTTGGCGCTCGCGGCGAAACTCGACCGGATCGACAAACAAATCTACTGCCTGATCGGCGACGGCGAATCCCGCGAGGGTCAGATCTGGGAAGCCATGGACATGATCGCCGAGCGCAAGCTCACCAATGTCGTGGCGATCTTTAATAGCAATGGTCAGGGGCAGGCCGATTATGTGTCCGCGCAACAATCAGCGGACAGTCTCGCCGCCAAGTGCAAGGCCTTCGGCTGGCAGGTTGCCGTGATTGACGGTCACGACCCGCAGGCAATCAAGTCGGCCCTGACAAGCGGTCTGCCGCGCCCCACGCCGTTGGCGATTGTCGCCAAGACGCAGAAAGGCTGGGGCTGTCCGTCGCTGGCCGACAAGTCCAACCATGGCAAACCCGTGGCGACAAACAAGCTCGATGCCGCGCTGACCGAACTGGACGCCACGGCGGCCAAACTCGGAGCTGCTTCAGCCGGACGATTTGAATGCACGCCCGGCAAGCCGCCATCCTCGACACGTGTTGAATCGCGCGCCATCGCGCCGGTCAAGTTCGAGGTCGCGATGGAGGCCGCCGGTCTCATGGACGCCATCCGCAAGAATGCCATCGCGACGCGCCGGGCCTATGGCGCGGCCTTGGCAGCGCTGGGCGATGCCGACAAGCGAATCGTGGCACTGGACGGCGATGTGAGCAATTCGACATTTGCAGACATATTCGCAAAACGGCACGCCGAACGATTCGTGGAGTGCAAGATCGCCGAGCAGAACATGGTGTCGGCCGCCGCAGGCATGGCCGCCGCGGGCTACATCCCCTTCGTCAGTTCGTTCGCCAAGTTCTTGTCGCGCGCCTACGACCAGATCGAGATGGCGCAGATCTCCCGCGCCAACATCAAACTCGCCGGCTCGCATGCCGGCATTTCGCTCGCGGCCGATGGCCCGAGCCAGATGAGCCTGCACGACGTCGCCTATTTCCGCTGCGCCTCGCAGACCGACAACGGCCAAGGCCGCCCCGCCTGCGCCGTGTTTCATCCATCCGATGCCGTCAGCGCGTTTCACTGCACCTGGCTCATGGCCAATCACGTCGGCATGTGCTACTTGCGCACGCATCGGCCCGATGTGCCGCTGCTTTACGCGCCCGAGACGCATTTCGAACTTGGCGGCTCGCACGTCCTCGCTGAAGGCAATGCACTTACCCTTGTGTCGGCCGGTTACATGGTGCATGTCTGCAAACAGGCGGTGGAGATGCTGGCGGCAGCCGGCACGAAGTGCACCCTGATCGACGCTTATTCTTTCCCGCTCAATGCGTCGCCCGTGCTGGCGGCGGCCCGCAAGGCGGGCGGACACATCCTCTGCGTGGAGGACAACTACCTCGGCGGCCTGGCGGGCGCCCTGGCCGAGGCGGCGGCGAACTCCGACGGAGGCGGCGTCCGGGTCCATGCCATGACCGTCACCCGAATCCCCAAGAGCGCAAAATCGACGGAAGACATTCTTGCGAAGGCCGGGCTTTCGGCGCGCGACATCGCCGATCGCGCCAAGTCGATCGTCGCCGGTTAGCGCAGATTGTTGCCCGGCAAGGTCGGCAATCACTGCCAACAACCAAGCGTAATACGAAGTGCATCGCGCCGGCATCACTGCCGGATGGTCCGCCAGGACGGAATGGACCGGGGCAGCCCGGCACACGGACATCGCAATTCAGCGCGGCCCATAATGCACACCAGATCGTGCCCGCTGGCACAGCGCATGAGCGCCGAAGCCGGCCGATTTTCTTGAAGCATCAGCCTCAAACCGGTAAGATCGATAGAAGCAGGACGCGGCTTTTTCGGGGGTCTCGCCGCGGCCGAGGTGCACGTTCTTCCAGGGGCGTGGCCGATTCAGCAGGAACCCCGCATCGGACACCCGCCCGAATTCAGGATGAGGCGAAGAACCATGCGCAAAGCGCTGACATGGGTGATTGCCGGCCTTCTCGGCGTTGCGGTTTCAGCGAGCCAGGCCCAAACGCTCTACACAACCGGCTTTGATGGCTCGCCGTTTGTTAACGGAAACCTGTCCGGTCAGGATGGGTGGGTCACTACGGACTCGCCCGAGACTCCGTTTCTTGGCACCGTGCAGGGCAGCTTCAGCTTCAGCCCCAGTCGGTCCGTTCGAATCAACGCTTCCCAGACAATCGACTCAAACTGGTGGTGGACGCCGCTGAATCATTCGATTCACGGATCGGCGACGGTCATTCAGATCGAATGCATGATCTATGTGGATCGCGCATCGGGCAGCGCGAGCACGCTATGGGGGGTCGACATTTACGACGGCTCTCTGCCCCTCACGCGGCGAGTCGCCACCATCGCGATTGACACGTCAAATCATCTGTTGGTGTGGGATTCCGTGGCCTTTGTCGACACCGGAGTCATCGTGCCGCCCAATACGTGGGGCCTGTTCCGGATGAACCTCAACTACGCAGCCGGCGAGCGAAACACTTCAGTTTATTTCAATGGCGCCCGTGTCGCCTACCGGCGAGCCTTCGGTCTGGGTGCCAACGACATCCTCGCGGACGTCGACTTTTATCACGTCGACGCCGGTGGAAACGACAGTGCCTATTTCGACAATTTCGTGGTGCGCGCGATGGCGGATGGCGACGGCGACGGCGTGCCGGATAGCCAGGATTCCTGCCTGAACACAGCCGCCGGCGATCCCATTAACGCCACGGGCTGTTCCACGCTTGATAACGACGGCGACGGCGTGCTGAACGATGCGGACAACTGCCCCGACACACCGACTTGTGCCATCGTGAATGGTGCCGGCTGCCCGTTCGACTCCGACGGCGATTCCGTCATGAACGGGTGCGACAATTGCGACAATGTCCCCAATGGACCCGGCGAAGACAATCAAGCCGATGCCGACAGCGATGGCCGGGGCGACGCCTGCGATGTCTGCCCGTTCAGGCGGCCCGGCGACACCACCGGCGACGGGATCGTGGACGGCCGAGACGCCCAATTGTTCGTGCGAATCCTCACTGGCGGAAGCGGCACGCCTGACGAGACGTGCGCCTGCGACGTGAATGAAGATACGTTTGTCAACGAAGCGGACATCCCGGCGCTTGTGACACTGCTGCTCAATCAATAGGCGCGGAACCGGAGCGAGCGACGAATCGGCCGAGGCCTCGCGCTGCGCGTCCCGAACAGCCTACATTCCCAACACTTTGTTTGTGAATTGCTGAACGTCGCGGCCGTCAATCTGGCCGTCGGCGTTGACATCGGCGCGCATGACATCGCACGCCGGCGATTCCGCCTGTTGCGCGTCGCGGTCGATCAGTGCGCCGACAAACGGTGAAACGTCATCAACGTTCACCGCGCCGTCGCAGTTCATGTCGCCGGCCGTCGCCTGACACTGGGCCGTGACGCCCTCAAACTTCGGCGTGTAGTCAGGGAAGACAAACGCCAGGTTCGGGTTGCCCAGCCGGTTCTGGACGATTTCCGCAAGCACATCGCGGTAGTCAATCGTCACGGCGAGATCCAGCCCCTCAAAGAGCTGCTCGGGCTGGAGCCCCGGCCAGTGGCTCAATACGCGCCCGCCGGTGATGTTGCCGCCGATGACGAACATGACACCGCCGTGGCCATGATCGGTGCCCATGCCGCCGTTCTCTTGCAGTCGCCGGCCGAATTCTGTCTGCACGATGATCGTGACGTTGCGTCCGTTGCCGGCGTAAATGTCGGCGTGGAACGCTGCCAGGGCCGAGGCCAACGTGGCCATGCTGTTTGCCATGCCACCCTGGATTGAACCTTGGGAAACGTGCGTGTCCCAACTGTTGAGATTATCAACGGCAATCGCTTCGACGCCGACATCAGCCTTGATGAGGGCCGCCGTCGAGCGAAGCGACAATCCCAGGGAACTGCTTGGATAGACCGCGCCACCACCCGGCTGGTAGCCGTTGAAATCGATTGAATTCAGCAATTCGATCGTCTGCTGCGACGTGATGGCACTTGTTTGCAACGGATCACCGACACTGGCGTACATCTGCTGCAAGACTACCTTGCGAGCCGCGAGCGATGCGACATCGCCGCCCAGGCCGTACTGCTCCGGTTTGGGAACGGAAATCGACTTCGGCCCGCCGACCAAAGACTGCTGCAATCCGTAGTTGACACCCACGCCGCGCAGGATTGAACCCGGCATCATCGGGGGCACGCTCGCCAGATGACGGCCGATCCATCCCGATCCCAGGGTGATATCGGCCGGTTTGCCGACTTCTGCAAAACGCTGCATGTCGAAGTGCGATCGTGACGTGTCGTTAATGCCGCAGGCATGGACCACAAGCAGTTGCCCGGCCTGGTATGCAGGCATCAAAGGCTCAAAGACCTTCGGGAATCCGAAGAAGCCGTCCAAGTCAATCGCAGCCATCGGGTGCCCGCTGTCGGGCGGGGGAATCGCGAGGGTCGGCCGGCGAACGTAGTATTCGTTTTCGCCAAACGGCGCACAGAGGGACATGCCATCGGCGCCGCCGCGAAGGAAGATGTAAACGAGCACGTCCCGTGTGGAGCAGAAATCATCCGCCAGCGCCACGCGCGGCAGCCACGCCGGCGCCGACGCCGCCAGCGCGGTCCCTCCTGCCGCCGCCATGAATTGGCGACGAGTCAGTTGCAGGTATTCGCTGCATCCCTGGCAATCCGCGTGGCTCATTCCCGCACCTCTTTGCTCAATCTGCTTGCAGGGTTTCGGTCATTCCCATTGGAAGGACGGCGACGAAACCGCCAGTCCCAACGCCTCGCGCTGTACGACGGGGGACGTCGGGTTCGTTGCGAGATAATCGCGCACAAGGGTCTTTTCCAGCGACGTCATCCCATAGGGGAACAGTCGCGATTCGATCCGATCGGCCATGCTGTCTGCCGACGACAATCCGCTCATGAACCCTGAAATGTCGAGACTGACTTGGAAAATCCCGATGGACCCGAGGATCGAAGCAAACGCCCAGCGCGGCGTGAGGAGGTTCACCCAGAATTCCAACGATTCGGGAAAACCGTCGGGCGGTCCCCAATGGAAGGGCTGGTGCCCGCAGTCCGACATCAGGCTTCGCAATTGTGTCGACCAGCCTTGAGGAAAATCCACCACATCGGCGCCGGTCGTCCGGAACGCCGAAGTAAACAAATTGAAAGGTCGCTTCAGTTTTGGGGGCGCCGTTTGCGGATCGATGCTGTTGAACAGCGTGCGAAGCATGGCCTTGATGTCGCCGCCCGTTGCCGTGTAGGTCTGTGCAACGCTGTTCACCAGGCTCACCGGCGGATCGTAATCGTAGAACCGTCGGCAAAGCTTCTTCGAGACGTATTGAGCCGTGCTGGGATGGTTCGCGAGGATATCCAGCACGATCTGCCCATCGTTCATGCCGCCGCCGGCGGGAATGTTGTATCCAAGAACTGTCTTGGGGCCGTTGTCGTGCTTGTGCGGATAATAGAGAAAAGTGAACGTGTTGGCCGTGCCATCGTATCCGGTCGTGCCCCAGCCCGTGAAACAGCGCGCGACCTCCATCACGTCTTGCTGCGTGTAACCGCCGTCCACGCCAAGCGTGTGCAGTTCCAGCAGCTCGCGGGCGTAGTTTTCGTTAATGGCCCACCACGTATTCTCGAAGTTGTTCAGATACAACAACATCGGTACGCTGCGCGCGCTCGCGTTCAACATGTCGGGAAATTTGCCCAACGCGTTCGGCATGACGACATCGCGCACGTCCACATAACGGATCCACGCATTCACTTCGTTCGTAATGCTGATGTGAAAATGGTCGGTCCAGAACTCCACCATCTTCTGATACAACTGCCTTTTACTGTGCACGGAGCGAATGAACGTGGACTCCACCACCTGGTGAATGATGTAGCTCGGCATCGAGATCGAGTACAGTTGTGCCGCGGTCAGTCGAATATACAAATATGGATTGAGCCGCTGCGTCAACGCGGAGTCATCGATTGCAGCGTGATTGAGCTGATACTCAAGGTACCCGTGATAACCCAGTTGATCCGCTCGCGTCTGTTCAGCCTGGGTCCAACCATAAGTCAGCCGGTTGATCAGCCAGCGCGTTGCGCTGGTCGTCGGCGCCGCCTGCGCTTCGCGCTGCGACAGCCCCGAGGCCATCAGCGCGCCGAGCAGCAACTTGCGTCGTGAAAGCAGGTCGTTCTGCGATTCAGAATTCTTGCTCGCACCGGCACCCCAACTCGCGGCTGATTCTCCCAGGACGTCGGTCCAGGAAACTCCCGCGTTCTTCGCCATCCATTGAGCCAGTCCCATGGACGAACCCTCTCTCTACCCACACGGCGGACCGGTGCCCGGTGCCAATGCGGCTCCTCCATTGCCCAAACCAATAACCCACATCGCGCCTGGTCAAGGTGTTCGGGCGCTGCCCTCGATTCTACCAATTCTGAAGCGTCCGGACAAACCCAGCCGGACGAATGTGGGCCAATGGACTGCTGCATTTGAGATTATTCACGATAAAGGGCACGGGCTTTCTCGGAGCAAGTCATCGGGAATGGTTATCTGACGGGCTACGCCTTATCCCCCACGGCTTCAATACTTATGCCGATTCGCGACCGGAGCAGTCCGGCTCGTCACGATTTGAAGTCAGCACGCGTCATGGCCTGCTTGTTTCTCGGTGGTGTGCCAGCACACGCTCTTCCTTTGCCAGCGCCCAATCGTGCTCAATCATCATCTTCACCAGGTCTGAAAAACCAACCTGGGGTTGCCAGCCTAGAACCCGCCGCGCTTTGGACGGGTCTCCTTGAAGTGCATCCACCTCGGTCGGCCGCTTGTACCGTTCGTCAATCTCTACAAATTGACTCCAGTCCAGCCCGACGTGTCGGAACGCAGCCTCGGCGAACTCTCCCACGCTGAAGGTCTGCCCCGTCGCGATCACATAATCATCCGGCGTGTTCTGCTGCAACATCCGCCACATGGCCTCGACGTAATCGCCGGCGAATCCCCAGTCGCGCCGTGCGTCGAGATTGCCGAGATACAACTTGCTTTGCAAGCCCTCCTTGATGCGTGTGGCTGCCCGCGTGATTTTTCGCGTGACGAACGTCTCGCCTCGCCGCGGGCTTTCGTGATTGAACAGAATCCCGTTGCAAGCGAAGAGGCCGTACGCCTCGCGATAGTTCACGACCTGCCAGTAGCTGAATACCTTGCCGCAGGCGTATGGGCTTCGGGGGCGAAACGGCGTATGCTCATCCTGCGGAGGAGGCGACGCCCCGAACATTTCACTGCTCGACGCCTGATAGAACCTCGCCGGCACGTTTGTATCGCGTATTGCCTCGAGCAGCATCAGCGTGCCGATTGCACCAGTCTCAACCGTATAAACCGGCTGATCGAAACTCACCCGCACATGCGATTGCGCCGCGAGGTTATAAACCTCGTCCGGACCGACCGCTGTCAACGCCCGGCGCAAGCTGGAACCGTCCAGCAGATCGCCGAAATGAAGAATCAATCGCGCGTTCTTGTCGTGCGGATCGCGGTAGAGGTGATCAATTCGGCCCGTATTGAAGCTGCTCGACCGCCGGATCAACCCGTGGACTTCGTAGCCCTTCTCCAACAGCAATTCGGCGAGGTAGCTGCCGTCTTGCCCGGTGATGCCCGTGATCAGCGCCTTCTTGGCCATTTTCTCGTTGTCTCCGGGTTCACCCGGCAGGAGTTCAGCACCAGCACAAAAGTCAGCGGCGCCTACCCTAACTTGCGCGCGTTGAGGGCACGCATTACGGCTTACTCAACTCCAGGAACACATCGGCGATTCGCACGGCGGCTCGGCCGTCCCACAATGGCGGCTTGCGGCCCGATCCGCGACCGGCTTCACGCTGCGAATGATACCCTGCAAGAATCGCGCTGGGCGATGGACCGATGAGCTTGTTTGTGCCGTCCGTAATGGTCGAAGGACGCTCTGTGTTCTCTCGCAAAGTCAGGCACGGCACGTCAAGGATCGTCGTCTCTTCCTGCACGCCTCCTGAATCCGTGAGCACAATCGCCGCCTCGGCCGTCAGCTTGAGAAAATCAAGATAACCCAGCGGCTCGGGCGTCTGGAATCCCGCGATCCGCGCGACCTTCGGCTCCAGGCCCATCGCCGCAATGTTCTTTCGCGTTCGCGGGTGCATGGGAAAGATAATCGGCATGTCGCGCGCGATCGTCGCCAGCGCATCGAGAATCCCGCCCAGCGTCTTCGCGTCATCCACGTTGCTGGGTCGGTGCAGGGTGACCACCGCGTAGCAGCCGGGCCGCAGCCCGTATGTCTCAAGCACCGTCGATTGATCCGCCCGCGCACGATTCTTCAGCAGCGTGTCGATCATCACGTTGCCGACAAAACGCACCTTTTCATCGGGCACGCCTTCGCGTCGCAGGTTTTCCACGCCGCTCGGATCACTCACCAACAGCAAATCGGAAATCGCGTCCGTCAGAATTCGGTTGATTTCTTCCGGCATCGTGCGGTCGAAGCTCCGCAACCCCGCCTCGACGTGCGCCAGCTTCACTCCCAGTTTCACCGCCACCAGCCCACAGGCGATGGTGCTGTTCACGTCGCCTACGACGACCACCCAATCCGGCTTGTGTTCCACCAGGACCGGCTCGAATCGCCGCATGATCTCGGCCGTTTGCACGGCGTGGCTGCCTGACCCGACCTCCAGGTTCACATCGGGCTTGGGAATTCCCAGATCGCGGAAGAAGAGGTCGCTCATCTTTTCGTCGTAGTGCTGGCCCGTATGGACGAGGATCGGCGCGATTTGGCCGGTCGCTCGAAACGCCTCCACCAACGGCGCGATCTTCATGAAGTTCGGCCGCGCCCCACAGATGCACATGACTTTCAACATTTTGATAACCACATCAGATACGTGAGCACCATTGGCGGGGTGCGAATTTGCGGTTCCGTCTGTGGGTGCGTCGACGACGCACCCTTCGTTTATGCATTGCGGCCAGCGCGCAAATGGCTGTCCGGAACCCAGTTTATCGCTTTCGCGCGGCGCTGGGATTCATCGGCTGGTCATCGTATCTTATCCACCCGGCACCAACCAGTTGGCAGCCGTCATGCCCCATAACTCCTGCAACACTTCCGCGCGATTTGATTCCATGTTTGACGCACACTCACTGAAAGGCCGACGGATTCAGGTACGGAGCCGACAAGCCCAGGCACGAATCCGACGGATTGCAATCCGTCGGATTCCGGTGGGGTGCGCTCCACATGGCAAGTTCTTCGCGGCAATGATTTTTCTGGCAGCGTCGATCGCATTTTCAAGCAGCGGCTGCGGAATTCAGGATTGGTTCGCGCTGTTGTCCTGCCCAACGGCGTTTCCGCCGGCCCCGCAGCCGGACGATTTCCTACCGGCGGAGTTCACAAACGGGAGTATCTCTTCAACTCCCACGGGCGCGCCGCCCTATCCTTACAACCACACGGCTTCCATCGTCGAATTACCCGGCGGCGACCTGCTCGTCGCCTGGGGCGCGGGGTCCTTCGAGCTGGCGCCCGACACACGAATTGTCGCCTCGCGCCGCCCGGCCGGCAGCCATGAATGGTCGTCACCGGCGACTCTGGCAGACAAACTCGACTTCGCCGACGCCAATTGCGTCTTGTTTCGCGACGATGCCGACACGCTGCACCTTTACTACGTGGAGATGTTCGGCGACAACTTTTGCCTCGGCCGCTCCATGCAAATGGATTCCACCGACGGTGGGGCAACCTGGACGACTCCGCGCCCGCTGCTCGATGCCGTCTGCATCCTTCTGCGCAACCGCCCCATCATCACCGCCGGCGGCACTTGGATCCTTCCAGCCTACGAACAGGCCGTCTATCAGTCGCAGTTCTGGCGAAGCGCCGACCGCGGCGCGACCTGGCAACCTTCCGGCAAATTGTTCTCCATTCCGCTCAACCTCCAGCCCGCGGCGGCACAACTCCCCGACGGCTCGCTCTTCGCCCTGATGCGAAACGGCTCCAACACCGGCACAATGCTTCAGGCTCGGGGCGACGCGTGCGGCATCGGCTGGTCTGTCCGCGAGCGGGGCGACTTGCCGAATCCCAACAGCGGCCTTGAGCTGATTCGATTGCGAACCGGCGAACTGCTTGCCATCTATAACGACAGCACATCGCAGCGCACGCCGCTGGTAGCCGCCCTATCTACTAATGGCGGCGAATCGTGGTCATCGCCGAAGATCATCGCCGACGGCCCGCCGCAACTTTCCTACCCCAGTGCAATGCAATCCGCCGATGGCCGCATCCACGTGGTGTATTCCGCGAATCTGACGCACATTGAGCATGTAACGTTCACGCGTGCGTGGCTGTTGCAGCCGTAGGTTTGGCGCAAGGCGATTAGTCGTAACGTACAGCACTCGCCGGAGGGCGATGCGCAACAATCGCGTTTGATTGTTCCGTCGGCGGACTTGTATCGAACGGGAGAAATGCGGGAGCGAGCGAAGCGCATAAAAAAATGGAAGGTGCCGCCGTGGCAGGAGCACCTTCCATGCATTCGTCGGTCTTCAACGATGTGAAGACCCGGGTGTCGCAGGATCGCGTCGAAGTGTTTCGATCACGTCTGCGAGTTACCCGCGGGTGGAAGTGTTACTTCCGACCCTTCTTCTTGGTGGCTTTCTTCTTGGTGGCGCTCTTCTTCTTGCGTTTAGCCATTAGCGTCACCTCCTTTCTTTTCGCAAAGTCTAGAGTGACCCAAAACTTTGTCAACAAAAAAGTTTGGTCGCTCGTCATTTCTTTTTTCGGCGCGCCGAGGTCAAATACATGAGTGCATCCGACCGACTCACCTCCCGGCACACCCCCACGCGCGTGCATTTTCGACCTCGACGGCACACTCGTGGACTCGTTACCCGACATTCACGAGGCGCTATCGCACGCGCTGCGCGCGATGAAATTGCCTCCCGTGACCCGCGAACAGACGCGCGGCTGGATCGGCGATGGATTGCCCGCGCTATGCCGCCGCGCGGTGCCGCAACTCGACAAATCCGCGCTGGAGATGTTCATTGAGCACGCGCGAACGCACTACGCGGCACATGTTGTCGACGAAACGAGGCCGTTTCCCAACATCATGCAAATGCTCGACTTACTGAAAGCTAAATGCGTGCTTTGTTCGGTCTTGACCAACAAACCGCATGCATTGGCCGTTGAATCCGTTCGCCACCTCGGTCTGATGCCGTACTTCGTTGACGTGGTCGGTTACCGGAGCGAAGAGGAGAAAAAACCCGACCCGCGCGCCGCGCGCCGGCTCGCGCAGAGCATGGGCGAGTCGCCGGCGTACGTCGCGCTCGTGGGGGATTCCGTCGCCGACATTCGCACGGCGCGAAACGCCGGAATGATTTCCGTCGCCGTGACCTGGGGATATCAAAATTCCGACGTGCTGCGCGCCGAATCACCCGATTTTTTTCTGGAAGACCCCCTCGAATTGCCTCGCCGGGTCCAAAAAAAATAAATTTTCCGGATTCGTCGCGCGTTCATCTCCCCCCAACCCCCGCGCGCTTCACGACCAGATCACCGTCGCCGCGTCGAACACCGGACCCTCGCGGCAGCAGAGCGCGTACCGCCAGCCATCCGCGCTCGCGCCCTCGCGCACCGGGACAACACACGACTGACACGTGGCCATGCCGCAGCCCATCACGCGCTCCATCGCCACCTCGCACGCAACACCGCGCCGCGCGCAGAGCGACGCCACCGCGTGCAACATCGGCTCCGGTCCGCATGCGTACACCCGCGCTGCACGCCCTGTGCTGGCATCCAGTTGGCGCGTCAGCGCATCCGTCACGCGCCCTCGCAATCCACACGATCCGTCGTCGGTCGTGATCGCCGCCGGGATGCCCAAACCGGCGAATTCCTTAATGCATTCGCTCATTTTCCCATCGACCGGCGGCTCGCAAGCCAGTCCGATCGCCAGCAGATCACGCGACTGGGCGCCGCAAATGAACGACGGCATCATGCCGGCGCGGACCAGCGTCTGGGCCAGCCAGCGGATCGGCGGCAGTCCCACGCCGCCCGCCACGAGAACTGATATTTCGCCATTTGTAGGAATCGAAAACGGGCGTCCCAGCGGACCCAGCAGATTTACCACGTCGCCCGGCCGCCGCGTCGCCAGCCACGCCGTCCCCGGGCCGACGACTCTTCCAAGAATGTCTATTTCAACGCCCTTCGCCCCCCGGCGAAGCCCGCCGATGCTGAACGGCCGGCGAAGCATCGCCTGCCCATCTCGCAGCGACTGGACCGGCTCCCGGCAGAGAACCTGAACGAATTGCCCAGGCCTCGCGGAGGGAAACGCCGCAATGCTCAACGCAAGCTCGAAATGTTCGCGACAGGGAATGCGAAATCCGGTAACCGTCGAATCACTGATCGCGGGTCGCAATTCGGAGGCGGGTTCCACTCGCGCAACCTATTGAAAACAATAATCTTACCGGCCACAAAACAAGAAACCTCCGGATCGGAACACCGTGTTCCGATCCGGAGGAGCGCCACGGCTAAGAAAGCCGTTATCCGTAGCGGTTAGCTGCAATCGAAAGGCCCTTCAACCCCCACTCACATCTGGGGCGAACTTAATCGCACGCCGAAGCGGTGTCAATGGTTTTTGCCAGCGTGCCAATAACTCATAAGCTCCTTAAAAACAATGAGTTAGAAGCCTCACGCCATTCCAACTCTGTCTTCATGTCCGCTGGCAGCCCGACCTGCGGATCATACGCCAATCGAACTCCGAAAGTTCCATCGACGAGTGATGATATTCAGGTTGATCGATGTCGATCAGATTTTGCGCAACGTTATTCAGATGCAACGATTACGATATGATCGATTGATTCCGGCAACGTTTGGATGGGTCAGTGCGAATGCGATTCGATTTTCCGGCCCAATTCTTACATCGCTTGAACCGTGCCACTCGCACCCGTATCTTCCATCCGTCATCAGAATAGCCACCCGGAGAAGCGAACCCACCCCATGTTTGACGCCCTGACCGATCGCTTTAACGACGTTTTCCGCCGCCTGCGCGGCCGCGGGCGAATCACCGAGGACAACGTGCGCGAGGTGATGCGCGACGTGCGCACGGCTCTGCTTGAGGCAGACGTTCACCTCGATGTCGTCAAGAAATTCACGCAGGAAGTCACCGAAAAAGCTATCGGTTCGGAAGTCATCGGGACACTGCACCCCGAACAGGTGATGGTGAAGATCGTCCACGACGAGTTGATCGGCCTCATGGGGCCGGTCGATTCTCGAATTCCGTGGGTCGCCACCCCGCCGACAGTCATCATGATGGCGGGCCTGCAAGGCTCGGGTAAGACGACGACCTGCGCCAAGCTTGCGAAATATTGCCAGGACCGCGGCAAGAAGCCGATGCTCGTCGCGGCGGACCTGAAACGCCCGGCGGCCATCGATCAGCTTGAAGTGCTCGGTCAGCAGTTGGGCGTGCCTGTCCACGCCGAGCGCGATCACCAGAACCCGATGAAAGTCTGCCGCAACGGTGTCGCCGCGGCGCAGAAGCAATTGCTTGACGTGGTCATTCTCGACACGGCCGGCCGGCTCGCCATCGACGACGAGTTGATGACCGAGCTGTCGAACGTCGCGAACACCGTCTCACCGCATCAGATCTATCTCGTGCTCGATGCCATGACCGGCCAGGACGCGGTCAGCACGGCCCGGCATTTCAACGAACGGCTGGAATTGGACGGCGTCATTCTCACGAAGTTCGACTCCGACACGCGCGGCGGCGCGATTCTGTCGGTCAAGAGCATCGTGCAGAAACCGGTGAAGTTCATCGGCGTCGGCGAAAAGCTCGACCGGCTGGAAGAGTTCCACCCGGATCGCATGGCCAGCCGCATCCTGGGCATGGGCGACATCGTCTCGCTCGTGGAGCAGACCCAGCGGCAGGTGGACGTCGAAGAAGCCGCCCGCATTGAAGAGAAGATGAAGAAGGGCAACCTTTCGCTGGACGATTTCATCGGCCAGATGGAAAAGGTGATGAGCGGCCGATCGCTGAAGGACATGCTGAAGATGATTCCCGGCGTGGGGAGCATGATGCGTGACACCGAGATGCAGATCGACGAGGGCGAGATCACGCGCATGAAGGCGATCGTGAAGTCGATGACGCCGAAGGAGCGGACCAATCCGAAACTGATCGACTCGTCGCGGCGGCGGCGGATCGCGCGCGGCAGCGGCACGGACACGGAAGACGTGAGCGGCCTGTGCAAGCAGTTTCTCCAGATGCGCGACATGATGAAGCACATGGCGGGCATGTCGATGATGGACCGGATGAAGTTCGGCTCGCAGTTCGCGCAAATGTCGATGGCCGGTGGGAAAATGCCGAGCCTCAAAGCGCCGAGCCGGCCGAAGTATCAGCCGAGCAAGAAGGACAAGCGGCGCGATCGGAAGCGGAAAAGTCGGTGAGTGCCGACACGGCCTCAACTATGGTCCTGGTTCAATAAAGCCAGACACCATGCTGGACAAATGCCAGCACCTTCACGAGATCGGCCGGAAACATGATTGCAAACAGCAAAGTGACGATGATTGCGACGGCACTTAGCGTGGCGAAAGGGTGTTCAAAACGAAGGTAAAACCTGTAAGCGCAATAGAGGCGAATCATTGAATACGGAATCCAGATAATTGCAAGGACTACCGAGTAGCTCGAATCCCAGACTTGCGGGATTCCCGCCAGGATTAGGACGACCAAGAGCAGCGACAGGACGAATCCCGTCACCGCCCAGCCGAACGGATCAAGCGAATAGGTGATACATCGCAAAACATGTGAGCTCTTAATTCGAGCGCGTTTCATCGAGAACCGAAAACTCGCCAGTGAAACAAGAATCAGCGCGATCATCAGGACCGGCGCACCCGCGAATCGCGCCGCGGTTTCCAGATACATTTCAGGATAAAGATGAGTTGTCGATAGCGCATCTGACATGCTGGAGAGGAGCCGGTCGACCGCACCTCCGCCGGGCGACGGTTTGTAAATGAAAGACATGCGCCCCCAAGACGCATACATCGCGGCAACCTCTAGGAACGCCGCGATTAAGATAGCGATCACATGCAGGAATAGACCCGCGACAAAGTAAGTCACAAGGCGACCCGCCCGTGGACGAAGGGACGGGTGCAGGGATTTCCAAAACCCGCGCGGCGCCGCCGCGTGCCAAGCCGTCCGTACGAATGAACGAATGCGCCGACGCGACTGATACTCAAACAAGTACGGATGCTCGGCCGCGCGGGGGTCCAAGACATCGCGCCATTCGAACCCATAGCCGCATTCCGGACATCGCGGCGCAGACAACCCAAACAAGTCGTACTCACACAGCGGGCACTGCGGATGGAACTCCACGGCCGACCAGTCGGGGCCTTCAATCGGTTGCTGCGGCGCGACGTCTTCGGCGGGGGTCTCCGGCATGCAACAGAGCATACGCCGGTGAATCGCGGAAATCGAGGGGCGATCGACCGTGACCTAGCGGTTTGTATCGGCGCCCAATTGGCAGCCAACGACGTGATATTTGGAATCGGCCCGTGTCGGACCGGAGGATTGAAGGTTACACGCATTCACTGGGGCGATACGCCCCGGCTCTGCAAAATAATATCGCGCGTCGGTTGAATTGGAAGTCGGTTCACGGCGCGTGGTGCTTCTGCGGCGTGTCGGAGGCTCGCGGGCCGTCGTCGTACAACACCCACGGCACGACATAGTCCTGAATCCAGAGCGGATTATCCATCAATTCGTAGTGATTGCCCGTCAGTCCATAGACCGCCATCTCCGGGCTGTAGGGTATCTGCACAAGGTCCGGCCGCTGCATGGTGAAACCGAGCGTACCGGCGGGGATTTCGTTGATGCGATCCATCGTGCCGAAGACAAGCGCCGCCAGCGCGCCCTGCACGTCCAGTGACGACCAGAAACTCACCGCGCCACGGCGACAGCGTCGCAGCATCGCGTCGAGATCGTAATTCGGCGATACGCCGGAACTGATGAGAATCACGCGGTCCACCTGCACGTCATCGGGCAGCGCCTCCGCGACCCAGATCGCAATTGCCGCGCCGGCCGAGAAACCCATCAGCGTCACCGGTCGCCCCGGATGCGCGCGGACGTATTCAGCGATGCGCGCTGCCTCGGCCGCCGACCATTCCAGATTCCGCTCGTACGCGTTGATGTTCTCGATGCCTTCGAGAAACCGCCCCCACACGCCAATGTCGATCGCGCGATCAATCCCCACCGCGCGCAACACGAGGTACAGCGTGATCATCTCATTCGTTGTGCTTAACAGGCCGGGGTAGAGAATGATCAGGCCCCGGTCCAACTCCGCGTCGGTCGCCTCGGGCGGACTCCAAATCTCGTAAGGCAACGATGGCGGTTGCTGCACGCCGCAGCCGGCCAAACACCCCGTCAAAGTCATCATCAACGCGACAAGAAGGCGAGCCGTGCCTGAATGGAGGCATTTCGTCCAGGAGGGGGAACAGCGGGTAAAGGCCAGGTATCGCTTCATTTCTTATCTTGTGGCACCTCGCCCCACCCCCGTTCGCGACAGGAAAAGGGCGCAGGCGTCGGCGCGAGGCCGTTTCAGGTTGCGAGGTGTATTCGGGCCGGAATCGGCGAGACTGTACTTCACTTCCGGCGGGCCAGGATCGCGGGTCCAGGTCGATCCGTCGGGGTCACATGGCCGCGAGGCGCACAGCGAGATCGCACACGCGGTTGGAGAAACCCCATTCGTTATCGTACCAGCTCATGAGCTTAAGCATCTTGCCTTTGCCCTTGGGGACGGTCATCGTCCGAGTCGAATCGAAGATCGAGCTGTGCGGGTTATTGATGATGTCGCTCGAAACAATCGGCTCGTCCGAATACTGAAGGATGCCCTTGAACTTCGGCTCGGCGGCGGCCTTCTTAAAGATGCCGTTGACCGTATCCACGTCCACTTCCTTATCCAGCGAGACGGTCAGATCGACGACGCTGCCGTCCATGACCGGCACGCGCAAAGCAAAGCCGTCGAGTTGAATCGTCTTCTTGGGGACGACCAGCCCGATGGCTTTGGCCGCGCCGGTGGACGACGGAATGATGTTCATCGCGGCCGCGCGGGCGCGAAGCAGATCGTCGCCGTGGACTTGATCGAGGATGCGCTGATCGTTGGTGTAGGCGTGGACTGTCGTCATCATGCCGGTGATGTTCTCGCCGAAGACGGCGGGGTTGTCGGCCAGCACCTTCACGAGCGGCGCGAGGCAGTTTGTCGTGCAGCTTCCGTTGCTGACAAACGTATGCTCGGGCTTGAGCGTCTCATCGTTCACACCGAGGACGACGGTCGCGTCGATCGCATCCTTCGACGGCGCTGAGAGAATGACCTTTTTTGCGCCGGCCGTGATGTGATCGTCGTAACCGGCCTTGCCCTTGGCGGCGTCGCGCTTGCCGGTGAAGACGCCCGTTGCCTCGATGACGACCGTCGCACCGAGTTCCTTCCACGGCAGCTTGGTCGGGTCCTTCTCGCCGCAGACGCGAATGGAGCGGCCGTCGACAATGAGCGAATTATCGGTATGACCGACTTCACCCTGCCACTTGCCATGGACGGTGTCGTACTTGAAGAGGTGTGCGTGAATCTTCGCCGGCGGGCCGACGTCGTTGATCGCGACGATTTCAAACTCCTTCGGGCGCATCGCCATCGCGCGGGCGACCATGCGACCGATTCGACCAAAGCCATTGATGCCGACCTTCACCGCTGCCATGTTGCACGCCTCCGCAGAAGATTACGTTGCCTCGCGTCCGCCGGTCGCCGGGTGTTCGCGCCAGGAGAATGAATCAAGTTACGACCGCAAACGCCGAGGGCGTATGAGAATAGAAGCGCGTGAATGGGTCGTCAAGAATTGCCAAAAACGCTTGCGAAATCACTTGCTTCGGCGTTCATTTCGCTGTTGCCGCGCCGATCCGAGCCGCGACCGGGAGGGGGCGGGTTCTTCCTTGACCTCGGTCACGCGCTAGCGCACACCAGGAATCGTTATTAGGGTCGCGCGGGAGTCGGCGTGCGCGGCCCTGCTTGCGGCGACCGGCGCGGGTCGCGCTGCGGCAGCGGCGCCGGGCGGCCGTCGCGCATCGACTGCGGTTTGATCGCCGGCGTCAGCCGCTCATCTTCGCCGGCGGCCGACTTCGCATCTTCCGATGAGCCGGATGCCGCCTTCGGCTTCGCCGCAATCGAATCTCCCGCCGCCCCGTTTGCACCCGCAGGCGGCTCGACTCCTTGCCAGAGCCCTTGTGCATCAGGGAAACATGCAGGCGACTCAAAGAGAAATCCGTCAACCGGGTAACACCGGCCCCGGCCCTCTCCCGAACCGGGAAAGGGTGCAATCGCATTGGCACTCACCCATCCGGAAGCGCGACGGGATAGGCCGGCGGCTGGCCCAAGAGCACGCGCACGACATCCTCCGCGACAGTAAACCGCTCGCTGCTGGCGTCGAGCGTAGCCCCGGCGACGTGCGGCGTGAGGATGCAGTTGGGCACGCGGCGAAGCGGGTGATCGGCCGGGAGCGGTTCCAGGTCGAATACGTCCAGCGCCGCGCCACCGATCAACTTGCGGCGAAGCGCCTGCGCCAGGGCAGCGCTGTCGACCAGCGGACCGCGTGCGGTGTTTACGAGCAGCGCGGTGGATTTGAGTTTAGCCAGCGTTTGGGCGTTGATGATGCCGCGCGTGTCGTTCGACAGACCCAGGTGCAGACTCATGACGTCGCTCTCGGCGAGCAACTCGTCGAGAGTCACGGCGCGGCCCGAGAAATCCGTCGGCGTCCCGCCGGCCGGATCGTGATAAATGATCGGCATCTCTAACGCGGCGGCGACCATCCGCCCCAGCCGCTGGGCGACCGGGTCCAGACCCAGCAAGCCCAGGGTCATATGGGCCAGTTCGCGGCCGGCAGGCACGCGAAGCGATTCGAATTCGCCATCACGCACCGCGCGATCGAGGAACGGAATGCGCCGGTGAAGAGCCAGAATCAGACCCAGAGTGAATTCCGCCGTCGAGGCGACGGCCACATGCGGCGCGTACACAACGTGGATATTCCTGCGGCTGGCGGCGCGAAGGTCGATGTGATCCACCGTGGGGCTGGCGCGGGCGATGACCTTGAGACGGTCGCCGGCGTTGATCACGCGCGCGGTGACATGCGCCTTCCCCCGGACGCAGAGCGCATCGGCATCGGCCATCGCGCTGATGAGCGTTTCCGGTGCAGAGTCTTCCAGGATCGTGACCCGGGCAATTTCCTCCAGGCGCGCGAGGGCCCTGGAGTCGAACGGCTCGGCAACGACGACATGAAACTGCTTGCTTCCCGGCATGTCCGTTCCTCCGTAAGACATGGGGTGGTAGTGATCCCGGCGGCCGTCTAGGAATCTGAATGGCCCTTTGCCGCCGATACCATATAATACCGACCCAAGTCGCGTTCACAATGAAAAAATTGAAGCCGCCGGGAAAAAAACAGAGGGACGATCGACTATGACGCTTTATCGATTCTTCAAACGGCTCTCTTGTGGCACAGGCCTGGCGTTGGCGCTCAATGCCACGGTTGCCGCGTCAGAGCCAAAAGGCCCAACGGCGAATCAATCCGGCCCGACGCACGCAGAGGCTTACACCGTCATCCGCGAGCCTTCGCAGGGTCGACCGATTTTTATTACGCCCGGCGAAACGTTTTATTTCGTCATGCAGCGCGGGCCGCAGGTCCATGGCGACGTGCGGTTTCTCCTTCGCCACGCCATTGAGCCGACCGTGCGCGTGCCGCTGAAAGCCACGACCCCGCCCTCATACAACGACGAGTATTGCAGCATGGTGCTGATGGTGCCCGCCGAGGCGACGCCGGGGTTGTACGATCTCGAGCTGGCCGCGCCCGGCGGCAACTTCTACTCGCGGCGCAGCGTGAAAATCGTTGACACGTTCAGGACGGAGTTTCGTTTTGTTCATCTGTCGAACATGAACATTGGCGACCTCACGGCGCCCGCCTTTGACGACACACTCCCTCGGGAAATCAATCTGCTCGCACCGGAGTTCATCATCGCCACCGGCGACTACACCGAGTGGGCCCGCGCCCGCGACGACGCGACCAGTTGGCGCACCGTGCTCACGTACTTCCAGCAATTCAACGCTCCGGTCTTCATGCTCTGCGGTCAGCACGACCACCAGGAAAGCTTCACGCAATACGTCGCCAGCCGCCCGATCGGCACGATTGACTACGGCGCGTACCACGGCCTGTTGCTTCTCGATCACCCCGGCAGCCCGATCGATCAGGATTTCTCACAATTGCAGTGGATCGAGAACGATCTGCGGCGCAACAAGAACAAAAAGCTGACCTTCCTCTGCACCAACAGCGACGAGCTGGCCTTGCTGGATATCTGGCGAGCCAATGGCAACCTCGAAACCTTCATCGAGGAGTACAAGATTCGATTGTTCCTCACCGGCGGATCGACCGACTGGGATTTCAAGGAATTCGCCGATCGGCTCAAAGGCGTGCCCACCCTTCAATTCGTGCGCACGCACCAATCGAGCACCTCGCTGCGCGATCGGGCCCTGGGCATCAGCCATTATCGTGTCATCGAAGTCAAGGGCGATCAACTTGCCTTCGTCTATCCTGACGACAACGCGGCCGAGAAACTCCAGCACTCGATTCCCAGCGGGCGATTGCGCACGTTTTTCGATTCCCCCAACGACGGCACTGCGGCACGGGTCGGCGTCACGATTCAGAACGCACTGAATCAGGGCTTCGACAACGCGCAGGTCTGGCTGCGCGTCGCCAAGAAGGGTGACGCCAAACCGACCATCGAGCCGGGTCGCGTGCTGAACACGCTCGATGCCGGCGACTACTGGGCCTGCAACGTGGCAGTCGATGTGCCCGACAAGAGCGCCGTGCGATTGGTGGCGTCCAACAACGCGGACGACGTGCCGCCGGCCCTGCCGATTGACGTGGCCTTCGAAGGCCCGCGCGAATGGTCGTTTTCTCCCAAGTCCACGCAGTTTGGATTGAGTTATTTCACGTGCCCGGAGAAGGTCACGCTCAATCTGACCAACCGGGCGAAATCCACTATCACCTGCTGGCCGATCATTCGCGTAAACGGCGGCGAACTGCACCCCGACCGCAAGGCTGTGCCCCGCCTGCCGCTGACCCTGGAGCCGGGTAAGACGACGCCGATCCCGCTCGTGCTTCAGCTTCGGCGCATCAGCCCCGGGCCGCATGCGATGCAGATCCACTTCCTTGAGGATCCGCTTAGTCGGCTGACCACCTTCAACGTCACGCTGGCGGCCGCTCCGCAATAAGCACTCGACATGGCTTCCTTGCTGCGGACGAATCGACGAGGGCCGGGGTGGAGAATCGGCGGCGTCGCTGCGGGGGTGGCTGCGCTGGCGGCGATCGCCGGGGGCTACTCGTACATCACGTCCACGCGACTCGCCACGCCAACATCGCAGTCGCATCATGACACGATCACCGCACCCGTGCGGCCGCCATCGGAGTACGCCGTCCAGCGCCGCGCCGAGACTTTCGAGCGCTTGCTGGTGGATGAAGTGCAGCGCGACCGGCGCGTGCTGGTCGTCGTTCATGTCGCTTTGGCCGGTCCGAGCAAACGCAGCCAGTCACCGCGCCAGGCGTTCGACGCGCGGACCGATCTTCGCTGGGGAGCCATGTACGGCTTCGCGACTTATCTGGCTCGCCTGCCGGGCTGGCGCCGCGTCGAGGATTTCCATCTTGAGATTCACGCAGACCCTGCGTCCGGGTCAGCCCAAGCCGATGCGGGTGTCGTCGAATCCACGCTGCTGCGGTCGACGGTCCAACCCGGCGAAACGTGGCAGGCGCGCGGAGTGAGTCAGCCGTTCGATGTTTTCGTCCTGGGCGTTGCCTATTCGCCCGACGCCGCAATGAACGCCATGCTGGCGTGTGTGCAACAAGCCATGGGCCGTCGCACGACGCGCATCACGCTCGACCGCGAAGGGCTGATGCTGGATCGGCCGCCGGTTCTGGTTGGGTACCTCGGTCGCAACGCCGTGGCCGATGAGCCGGTCGATTTGTTCGCGTCACTCCGAATCGACGCGCCGCGACCGACGGGTGTCTTTTTTGCGGCATCGCACAGCGCGCTGCAACTGCACGCGGCCTGCGTCCACCACGGGCTGTACCCCGTGCTGTTCGCGCGCGAGCCGATCGTGCCCGAGGCCTACCTGATTGAGGGCATTCTCAACGCGCTGGAGTCAGGTCGGCTCGATGACGGTTTTCTTGACAGCGCTGCGGCAGCCTACGCCCGGCGGCAGAAAGGCGTTTCGCCGCAGCGCGCGCGGGACATGCTTTTCAGGTGACGGACCGCTGCGACGGATTGCGCAGATTCAACACCAGTTCGACCGTGCCGACGCTTTCTCCGAGTTTCTGGGCAATGTCGCGCGGCGGATAACCCGCGTCCGCCAATTGAAAGATCGGAGCGAATCGCGGATCGCCTTCCAGCCCACCGTCCAACGGCGTGGGGATCACCGGCGGCATCGGGGGCGCCATCGGCGGCGTTGCAGGGCGCAAGTCCGATCGGGCCGCGGAATGCGAAGCCAGCGACGGCGTATGCACCGGTGCGGATAGACTCGGTGACACATTCGAGGCATCTCCTCGCAGGGGCTCGCGCAGTTGCCGGCTCGCCTCGATCAACACCCGCAGCGCCGAAATGCGCCGATCCGCCTCGGTCATCAGCCCCTGCAAGCGACCGAACTCCTCCTCAACCTGCAGCGTGATGCGCTCCGAAAGGTGCTCCAGCTCCGTCAGGAGTTGCTCAAAATCCTTCTGCACGCGCAGCGATGCGTCGCCCCCGCCCGGATTCGCCGCGCCGCGCGATGCGGCGCTCCGATCGCGCGCCGCAGCGTGCTCGAGCGCCGCTTCCGCGCGCTCCAGAGCCGACGGCCGCCCAGGACCGGGTTCCTTCCGACGGCGACTCTGCAACACAATCACCAGCAGTGCCGCGCCGAGCAGGCCGATGAGAACCCATTGCTGAAAACTGGGAGGATCAACCAACGCCGCCAGTGTGATCATGTCGCATCCTCGATCGGCGACCGGGAGTCAATGGTCCAGACCGTACCGGGCACGGCCAGCCTGCTGCGCCGCGAAGTATATGTCACGGAGCAAGACACCGCACTTGGCCGCAAGGTGAACGCAATCGTCGTGTTCCGGCGTGACGGTCAACACTCGCCCGGCCCACATGCCCACCTTGACGGGAACGGGTCCGTACTTCGTGTCCACCGTTTCAATTCGCCGCTCCAGCTTGGTGCGAGAACACGCATGCCGGCGAATCCCGAAGGTCGGCGTGTGAGTGAACAGCACCTCTTCGCAGGCAAACACGCGATCCACCGGGGCCAGCACGGTCAGCAAGACGCCGGGCCGGTTCTTCTTCATGTGGATCGCCGTGGTGAACACGTCCACCGCCCCAGCCGCGAACAGCGCATCGAGCGCATGGCCGACCTGCTGTCCGGTGGCGTCGTCTAGGTTGGTTTCCAGTACGACGATCTCGTCGACGCGCTCGGCATCTGCCGCGGGTCCGCCGGCCTCGCCGATCAGCAGGCGCAAAACATTCGGCCGCGTCTGCCCGTCGCGCGTGCCCGCGCCGTACCCAATCGATTGGATTGTCATGTCGGGTACGGGACCGAATGCATCGGCCAAAGTCGTGAGAATCGCTGCGCCGGTTGGCGTCGTCAGCTCACCCGACTCTTCGCACGCAGCCAGCGGCACGCCGCGCAACAGTTCTGCCGTCGCCGGCGCGGGAACAGGCATGACGCCGTGTTGACACTTCACGGTGCCGGAACCGACCGGCACCGACGAACAGACGATGCGCCGGACGCCGAGCAGTTCCAGCCCGATGACCGCCCCGACGACATCCACGATGGCATCGATCGCGCCGACCTCGTGAAAATGAACCTTCTCGACAGACGTGCCGTGGACCTTCGCCTCGGCTTCGGCCAGTCGCGTAAACACGCCTATCGCGCGATCCTTGACCGTGGCGGACAGACCGCTGTCGTGAATAATCCGGGCGATATGGTGCAGGTGTCGGTGGCTCGATTGCTCGGCTGCGTGAACATCCACCTTGG
Source organism: Phycisphaerae bacterium RAS2 (assembly GCA_007753915.1). Classification (NCBI taxonomy): domain Bacteria; kingdom Pseudomonadati; phylum Planctomycetota; class Phycisphaerae; species Phycisphaerae bacterium RAS2. Next base: position 1,494,731 of record CP036352.1, on the reverse strand, counting down.
TCGCGGCGAAGCCCTGCTTGCGGATGGCTTGAATGCCCAGCTCGTAACCGCCGACGCCCAGTCGGCCAAGCTGCTTGCGAAATGCCGCTTCCGGCGCGCCCGCTGCCAGCAGCGCGCCGAGGATCATGTCCCCGCTCGCTCCGCTGAAGCAGTCAAAATAGGCGATTTTCATGAATGCGCCGCGCGGCCGGCCCGATGAACGCCGGATAAACGCGCGACAGGCTATGCGATGCGGTCGCTCGCCGCAACGGATCAGCCGTTCAACAGCGCGGCGACGAACGCGGTCGTGTCGAGATCGTTGACGACGTCGTTCTCGTCCATGTCAGCGCAGAAGCAGCCCGCCGTGAGCAGACCCGGAGCGAGCGCGCAGTTGACGTAGTCCTGCACGTCGGCGCCGTTCACCGAGCCGTCACCGTTCATGTCGCCGTCGAGGAAGCAACTGGGCACCAGGGTCGTCGCGCTCACCGATTGCGGCGTATGCGGCTTGAACAAACCAATCGCCACCGAGCCGTTGCGCGGCGGCGTGTTCGCCGTGAACCAGTAGTTGTACATCGTGCCCCAGCGAAGCGCGTTCGAGTTGGGATTCTGTGCATGGGTCTGCGGACTCTGCCAGGTGACCCCGCCCGGCCCCGACGCCGATCCCCAGTTGGTGTTGTCGTAGATTTCGCCCGAGTGATAGTTCACGTCGTTGAACCCGATGTTCGTATAGGTCACGCCGGCCGGCCCGGCGACCGTGACCTCGCCGACCGATTTGTCGGAGTTGAGGTTGTACAGGGCGTAGTCGTAGCGCCACAGCCCGCCGCCGAGATTCGTGACTTTGTGCCCCAGGATCAGCCGACCCTCGGCCGGAATATCTACGTTCGTAATTGTTACAGCCGGATCGGGCGTATTGGGTCCGAGTCCGTGGTCTTTCCATGCGTGAATGCCGGCCTTGAATTGGAAGATGCTGCCCTGATAAGTCGGCGCATACGACGCGTTAAACGTCACACGCTTGTACGAGGCGTTGTTCAGCCAGTTCTGCCATGTCGCATCATCCGAAGCGGCGTATACGCCTTCAAAGAAGAACAACGCTCCCGGGAAGTTCGCCGGGTCCATGTCGCTTTGGAGTACTTGCAGGCGTTTGAAGATCGCATCGCCCGTCGCGCCATCGGCATTCGCAAACGCGCCCGTGAAGGCATTGATCCCTGACCGACGCGCCAGCCGTCCCTGTCCCGCGTTCCAGCCCGACGTGTAAACATCCTGACAGCCTGCGCCGAGCTGGCTCCCGGCAGCCCCGTTGCACGACATACCGCAACTCGGGTCGGCGAATGCACAGCACGCCGTCTTCACCCACGACATGCCGATCTGCATCAGACGCCCGTCGTGCAGCCGATAGGCATTCATCGCAAAGCCGGGCGTGTTGTTGTTCGTCCACGCCAGATTCTGATTCCCGATGTTGCAGGTGCTGGAGCCAATCGAATACGCTCGCAACGCTCCCACCGGCCCATAGCTCGATAGCGTCGTGCTGTCAGACACCACGACATCCGGCCCGGCCGCCACCGCCGCACCGGCAACCAAGGCAGCGGCCGCGATCCCTGCGCAGAGTAATCCAGTGATTCGGTTCATCTTCGCTCTCCTCCGGTAACAACACACCATCCACGGCTCGCCAAATCCGGAATGGGTCGGACCACCCCTCGAACCTGCCATTCTATCGTCAAGACCGTGCTTTCTCAATCGCCCGAACCGCCCCCCCGCCCTCCTGGCAGCCGAAATTCAGCTCTCTTCCTTTCGCTTTTGACACCTTTCCACCGCCGCTATCTACTACGGGGCTTTGTACGCGGCAGCACGCGACCGGGCAGCGCGGAACATGACATGGCCACGCTTGATGAACTGCGACAACGCATCGATGAGCTGGATGTGCAGCTCGTGAAGCTGCTCAATGAGCGCGCGGCCGTCGCGGTTGAGATCGGCCTTGTCAAACGCGCCTCCGGCGTCGCCGTCTTTGCTCCCGAACGCGAACGCGAGGTGCTTCAGCGCGTCGCCGCGCTCTCGAAGGGGCCGTTAACCCGCGCGGCGATGGCGACCATCTACAAGGAACTCATGTCCGCATCGTTTGCCCTGCAGCGCGCCCCGCGCGTTGGCTGCCTCGGACCCGCCGGTTCGTTTTCGCACGAAGCCGCCCTGGGCCGCTTCGGCTCATCAGTGGAATACGAGCCTCGCGTCGACATTCGCGGCGTCGTCGAGGACGTGGCCAACGGGCGACTCGATTACGGTGTCGTGCCCGTTGAAAATTCCACCGGCGGAGCGGTGCTGGACACCCTCGACGCCTTCACCAACTACGATGTCCGCATTTGCAGCGAAATGACCCGCGCCATCCGCCACAATCTGCTCGCCAACTGCCGGCAGGATGAAATCACCGTCGTGTACTCCAAGCCCGAGGCCTTTTCCCAATGCCAGCGCTGGCTAAGCGAAACAGGCCTCTCGAAGAAAATCTCCCCCGCGCCCAGCACGAGCAAGGCCGCCGAGATGGCCGCCCAGCAGCCCCACGCCGCCGCCATCGGCAGCGCCTTGGCCGCCAAGCTCTATGGCCTGAAAATCCTTGCGCCGAACATTCAGGACAACCCCAACAACGCGACACGCTTCCTCGTCCTCGGCGGCGACGGCCCCCGCCCCACCGGAAACGACCGCACCAGCCTGCTTTTCATCACTGCTCACCAGGCCGGCGCGCTGGTCAATGTCCTGCTCGTTTTTCAGAAGGCCGGCATCAACATGACGATGATTACCTCACGCCCGCATGCCGCCGGCGAGTCTCAATACTGCTTTTTCACAGACATCGACGGACACGCGGACGACGCGCCGATCAAATCGGCGATCGAAACCGCACGCACGCACTGCGCTGTCTTGCGCGTCCTTGGCTCATATCCCAAGTCCACCGAGATCATGACGGAGTAACACCGTGGCTCGAAGACCCTTTGTCGCCGGCAACTGGAAAATGAACCTCGACCTCGCCGCAGCCCGCGCGCTGGTCGCCGAACTCCGCGCGCGCATCAGCGGCAGCCCCACGATCGACATCGCCATCTGCCCGACGTCGGTCTACCTCTTCCCCATGGCCAAGGCCATTGCCGACTCGCCGATCAAGCTCGGCGCCCAGAATTGCTGGCACGAGAAATCCGGCGCGTTCACCGGCGAAATCTCCGCCGACATGATCCGCGAAACCGGCGCGTCCTACGTCATCCTCGGCCACAGCGAACGCCGACACACCATCGGTCCGAAGGACGCCAACGGCCACATCCACGGCGAAACCGACGCGATGATCAACGCCAAGTGCAAGGCCGTACTCGCTGCCGGGCTGACCCCGATCCTCTGCGTTGGAGAAACGCTGGCCGAGCGGGATGCGGCGGTGACGGAAAAGGTGCTTACTCGCCAGCTCGAAGGCGGCCTGGCAGGGCTCGCCGGCGACGCCGCGGCCGGTATCGTCATCGCCTACGAGCCGGTCTGGGCCATCGGGACCGGCCGGAACGCCACGCCGGAACAGGCCCAGGAAGCCCACGCCCATATCCGCCGCGAATTGGCCCGTTTGTGCGGCCCGCGCGTTGCGGAGGGAATTCGCATACAATACGGCGGCAGCGTAAAGCCTGATAACGCCGCCAGTTTGATGAAGTGCCCCGACGTTGATGGCGCGCTGGTCGGCGGGGCAAGTCTCAAGTCGGCCGATTTCCACGCGATCATCGAAGCCGCGCTCCGAGCGAAAGGATCACACTGAATCATGTTCCCCGGTACGTTTCTCGTTGCGACGTTTGGACAGGTCATTCTGACCTTCTTTATTGTGCTGGTCTCCCTGCTGCTGATCGGGTTGATCCTGCTCCAGAAGAATCGCGGGTCGGGTCTCTCCGGCGCGTTCGGCGGCGTCGGCGGGCACACCGCCTTCGGCACCAAGACCGGCGATTTCCTCACCTGGGTCACCGTAGGCCTCGCCGGGGTTTTCATCATCCTGTCCATCTCGGCGGTCTTCGTCTTTGAGCGGGCCGTTACACCCGTCAACGCAGCCACCGGCACGCAGGCACCGGCCGAAGCCCCGTTGACGACCGGCGGCGCCGCGCCGAATACGACCGCCACACCGATTGATGCTCAACCGGTCAACGTGCAGACGTCCGCCCCGCTCGTGAACCAGCCGCCGAAGAACTCGGCTGACACGACGCCCGCGACCGGTTCGGGCGCGGCCCAACCGACGACGCCATCGGGCAATGCACAGCCGCCGGCGCAGTCGACGCCGCCCGCCGGCGAGTCGAAGCCGAACTGATCCCGCGGTCCGCCGCTCCGAGCGTTGAATTCATCACCGCGACTTGTTTTTCCGAGCCGCGCCCCGTTTTTCAAAGCCGCGATCCGTTTTTCCGAGCCGCGACCGCAAGGAAGCGGGCGCTTTCAGCCGAGTTGATTCCGCCGCCCCGCGACCGAGGAGACATTTGTAGATGCTTTCCAGCATGACCGGTTTTGGCGCTGCCCAGGCTCACATTGACGGCGTGAGCTACCGCACGGAGATTCGCAGCGTCAACAACCGCTACTTCAAGTCCTCCCTGCGTCTGCCCGACTCGCTCCAGCGCTACGAAGCCGAGTTCGACAAGCAACTCCGAACCCGCCTGGGCCGCGGCAGCATCGTCTTCAATCTGCGCGTCCGAGACGAGAACGGCGCTGCCGACAGCCAGATCAATCAGGCCGCGCTGGAAAAGGTCGCCGAGCGGCTGGCCCCCCTCGCCGCCAAGCTCGGCGCCGCTCGCATCGACCTCGCCTCCCTGCTGGAACTGCCCGGCGTGTACGAATCGGCCGAGCCGGATGAGTCAGTGCTCGAAGCCCGCTTCGCCGCCGCATCGAAGATCGTCGACGAAGCCATCGACAAATTGCTGAAAATGCGCGCCGTCGAAGGCGAGGCCCTGCTGAAGGACCTCTCCGCCCAATGCACCGAGATCCGCTCGCGGCTGGCCGAGATCCAGTCCCGCGCCCCCGGCGTCGTCGAAGAATATCACAAGCGCCTGCTCGCTCGGTTACAGCAACTGGTGGCCGGCGCCAGCGTCGAACTCGACAAGGACTCCATCATCCGCGAAGTCGCCATCTTCGCTGAACGATGCGACATCAACGAAGAGATCGCCCGGCTCGCCAGCCACCTCGATCAGTTCGCCGAGATTTGCCGCTCCGGTCAGGAAGCCGGCCGGCGGCTCGATTTCCTCGCGCAGGAAATGCTCCGCGAGGCCAACACCATCGGCAGCAAGGCCGCCGACGCCGCCATCTCACGCCACGTCGTGGAGATCAAGGCCGCCATCGACCGCATGAAGGAACAAGTTCAAAACGTCGCCTAGAATCCGGCTTCGAGCGAACGCAGCATGACCACGAATTCCAAACCAACCACCGGCCGCGTCGTCGTCATCAGCGGCCCCAGCGGCGTCGGCAAGTCCACGATCTGCCACCGCCTGTGTGATCTGCTGCCCGCGGAATTCAGCGTCTCGGTCACCACGCGAAAGCCCCGGCCCGGCGAGAAAAACTCGCGTGACTACCACTACGTCGCGCCCGACGAGTTCGCTCGCATGGACAAGGCCGGCGAACTGCTCGAAACCGCCCAAGTCTATGGCCACCAATATGGCACGCCGCTCAAGGCCGTGCAGCAGGCTGTCCGCGAAGGTCGCTCCATCATTCTCGAAATCGACATCCAGGGCTGCATCCAGGTCCGCCGCAAGATGCCCGACGCCGTCGCGATCTTCCTGCTGCCGCCCACGCCCGAGGCCCAGAAGCAGCGAATTGTCGGCCGAAACACCGATCCCGCCGAAGCGATCCGCGAGCGACTGGCCAAGGCCGACGGCGAAATCCGCTTCGCCAACGAGTCCGGCTGCTACGATCACTTCGTCGTCAACGACGATCTGGAAAATACGGTACAATCGGTCCGCGACCTGATCCTGTCGCGCCCGACGCGAAGTCAACCAGCGATTGCTTGAGAGGAACCGCACCATGATTCAGGACCTGAAGAACGAGGATATCATCAACAAGGTCGGCGGCCGTTTCCGCCTGACCGCGCTGATCCAGAAGCGCTGGAAGCAGCTCATGATGGGCGCGCGCCCGCTCATCGAGCCGGGCCGCATGACGCCGATGGAAATTGCCATCCGCGAAATCATCGAAGGCAAGATCGCCTACAACGATGCCGAGGACGGCGGTGGCGAACAAGACGCCTAGTCCGATTGCGCCGCACCCCGGCCGCGTGGATGCGCCGCCCGTGGCGCTGGGTGCTGCCGCCTCGCGCGAGGACGCCCCGCTTCGCGGCTACGAGGTCGTCGTCGGTGTTTGCGGCGGCATTGCGGCCTACAAGACCGCTTACCTCGTTTCGGCGCTCGTGCAGCGCGGCTGCGGCGTCACCGTCGCCATGACCGACGCCGCGCAGAAGTTCATCACGCCGCTCACGTTCCAGGCGCTCACCGCGCGGCAGGTGTTCACCACGCTTTGGAGCGAGGCGAACTATCACGACCCACAGCACCTGCGACTCACCGAAGCCGCGGACCTGTTCATCGTCGCGCCGGCCACGTCGAACATGCTCGGCAAGATCGCGCACGGCATCGCCGACGACCTGGTCAGTACGATGATCATGTCGGCCGACTGTCCCATCCTGCTCGCCCCGGCCGCGAACACGCGCATGTGGGAGAACCCGATCGTTCAGGAAAACGCCGCGGCGCTGATGAAGCACGGTTATCACATCATCCAACCCGGCAGCGGCTGGCTGGCCTGTCGCACCGTCGGCGCGGGCCGCATGGCCGAGCCGGATGAGATTCTTCTCGAAGCCGCCACGATCCTTCAGCGCAAAGCGCCGCGCTCCCGCCGATGACCCGCCGTTTGAAAATACTCATTACCGCCGGGCCGACGCGCGAGTACCTCGACCCCGTGCGATACCTCTCCAACGCTTCGACGGGCAAGATGGGCTACGCCATCGCCGCGGCCGCCGCGAAACGCGGGCATGCCGTCACGCTCGTTTCCGGTCCGGTCGAACTTCCCGCGCCGCCAAATGTCAATCTCATTCGCGTCACCTCCGCGCTGGAAATGCTCGCCGCCGCGCGCCGCGCCTTCTCCAATGCCGACGCCGCCATCTTCGCCGCCGCCGTATCCGACTGGCGTCCGCGAAAGCGCTCGACTCGCAAACTGAAAAAGGAAGCGCACGCTCCCCAGAAAATTAATCGCGCTTCCACCAACGAGCCGCGGGCTTCCACCAACGAGCCGCGGGCTTCAGCCCGCGCGGCCCCCGAAACCATTGCGAACCGCAATTCCGTTTCACTCGTTTCGAGTTGGGCGCTGGACCTCGTTGAGAACCCCGACATCGCCGCGACCCTCGGCCGGCTCAAGCGCCGACCCGGTCGACCGGCCCGCATCACCATCGGTTTCGCGCTCGAGACCCACGACGGCCGCGCCAAGGCCGCCGCCAAGCTCCGCGCCAAGCGATTCGACGCCATCGTGCTGAATTCCCCCGCCGCCATCGCCGCCGACCGAAGCGCGGTCGAGATTCTCATGGCCGACGGTCGCCGGAATCCCGCCCGAACGGCCTCAAAATCGTCACATGCCCTACAGATCGTCCGGCTTCTTGAGCGACTGCATATTGGCCAACGCCCGCCTCGAACATAACGTGTTTATTTGCAATAAATTACGCACGCCCTGCTCCGTCTGCACCCTCCCTATACCGCCATTCCCACGTATGCTGGAATCCAGTTTCTGCGGTCCTGCGGTACCCAATCGCACACAAAACCTTGGCGCATTTTGAACACTCCGGCGGCCTTAAACGCTTGAAATCAAAGGCCGTTTCGCGTACTCTGGTGCTTGAAGCATCAGGGGAAAGAAGCATCCCCACTATTCGTGAAAGATGCGGCGCGATCGCCCGGAGTGGCGACCGTGCCGGGACGAGTTATCAGGAGTTGGGTTAACCAGGAGGAGTCGGAATCATGTTGAAGCGTGTCTCAATTCTCGCAGTCGTCGCCATGCTCGCCACCGCAACGGTCGCCAACGCGTTCCCGCCGCTGGCAGAGTGGGGCTTCCAGGTTGTGGTTCCAGGTGACGTGACGAACTCCGCCACCAACGGCCCGCATGCAGCTGACAGCGGCGTTTTCGCTGGCACGTCGGAGGCAAGCGGTTCCCATGCCTCTGCAAACGCTGACTGGTCGACGCCTGCCGGCAACGGCTCGACCGAGTCATACAGCGTGAACGAGTGGGCCGTCGGTGATTACTTCCAGTTCTGCACCGAGACCACTGGCTACACCGGAATCACTTTTGAATGGGATGCCATCAGCAGCAACACCGGCCCCCGTGATTTCGAAATTCAGTACAACGCCAACGGCGGCGCGTACTCGACGCTGGCCGGAACTTACGCCATTCGTAACAACAGCGGCCCGTCGTGGAGCTCCGGCGCGCCGACCGGGATGGACAATTACTCGGCCGACCTGAGCGCGATCACAGCGCTCGACAATCAGGCCGAAATCTGCATTCGGATCGTCAATAACTCGACCGCGTCCGCGACGGGCGGCACGACTGCAACGACTGGCACCAGCCGAGTCGATGACGTGGTTATCAACGGCGTTCCCGAGCCGACGACGCTCGCCCTGATGGGCCTGGGCGCGATCGGCCTGATTCGCCGCCGCCGCTAGACCCGACCGGGTCGAACGATGCCGAGCCGCCCGAAACGGCTGCTCGAATCGCCGAGATTGTGAACCTATCATGCCGCAAGTACGATATCGTACTTGCGGCATTTTTATTGCCCGAGCGCCGCCGCGCCATGCCACATCCAGGACGTCGGGCAGACTCGCTTTTGGAGACGGGTAGATCGCTCATGAATGCACGCTTCAAACCTGAACGGCCGCACCGGCTTTTTTCTCTCTCGCAACGATTGGCCTTCCCTTTGCCCTGGACCAGCCGAACGGCTCTTGTGGTCGGGCTTGTCTTGATCTGCCTTGGTTCGGCGGTCGCACAAGAGGGCGAAGCGACCGACCCGCCGGCAGCCACGTCGGCTCCGACGACCCAGCCGGCCGGGGGCATGACGCATGAGAAGTACCTCTCGGCCGCGCGGAAGGAATTCACCGTCTCGACCGTGCTTCGCGCGCCCGACGGCGCCCCGCTGAAGCTGGACGGTCGCAAGGCCGTGGCCAAGGCCGATGCCATGATGAGCGACGCCCGAACGCAGCGAGGCAGCGGCGATTTCAAGGGTGCCGCCGCGATGGCGTCCAAGGCGTTCGACACGTATCAAAAGGTGCTGGGAGACGAACACTATCTCACGACCGCGAGCCGGGTGTTTCAGCGGTCGATGGACGACTTCGCGCGCTTGCCGCCGGACGGCCAGAAGAAAATGATGGAGGCGGACAAACTGGCGGAAGCGGCGCAAGCGGCGTCAGACAAGGGTCTCTTCGCCGACGCGGAGAAGAATGCGGACCGCGCGATGCGGACGCGCGAGGAGCTGCTCGGCCCGAAGCACGCCGAAGTGGGCGAGTCGCTGCGGCAGCTGGGCGCGGCGCAGCTCGAGTTGCAGTTGTACGCCAGGTCCAAGAGCAACATCGAGCGGGCCGTAGCGATCTTTGAGCAAACCTACGGGCGTAATCACCCGAGGACCGCGATCGCGCTGGACCGGCTGGGCTGGATGTACATCCACGAAGGCCGTCCGGAAGAAGCGATCAAGACGCTGCGCGACGCGGCGTACATCCTGCGGGCGACGAGCGGGGACACGGCCGAGGCCGGTGAAGTGCTGGACAACCTCGGCACGGCCTTCGCGCTGAACGGCGACGCGAAGGACGCCCTGAACAAGAAGCTGCACAGCCTGATCATCCGCGAGACGGTGCTGGGGCCCAAGGCTCGTGACACGGCTGTGTCACTTAGCAACCTGGCCTGGCTGTACACGCGCATGAACATGCTGGACGACGCCCTGCGGATGCGCGAACAAGCCTATGCGACGCTGCTGGAGTCGGTCGGTCCGGATCACACCTACACGAAGCTGGAGTTGAGCAACCTCGCGCGGGCCCACGAAACGGCGGGCAACTTCGACCGCGCGGTCGCCCTGTACAAGGAGCAGATCGAGCGGGACGACCAGCACCCCGACGTCGTGGACATCAACGCGATGGCGCGTTGCACGGCGCTGGCGTCGGTGCTGTTCAACAAGGGCGATTTCGACGAGGCGCGAAAATACGCCGCGAAATCGGTCGATCGCGCCAAGTTCCTGCTCCAGACGACGGCGGCTCCGGCCGTGGTCAATGAGCTGTTCAACGTGGCGAACGAGCTGATGCGCCATCGCCTGATGGACGAAGCGATGCCCGTGTTCGCGATGCAATACGAACGCGACGCGAAGGACACCAGCGCGCTGTCCTCGGCACAGGTCCGGCGGATGGAAAGCTACGGTCAGATGCTGATTGACATGGGGCAGGCCTCCAAGGCGGTGGAAGTGATGCGGCGGGCGGTGGAACTATCGGAAAAAGTGCACGGCAAAGGCGAGCCGGCGACCGCGACGGCGCTGATAACCTACTCCGAAGCCCTGTGCGCCGCGAATCAGCTTTCGGAAGCGGAGCAGGTGGCGGATTCTGTGGTGAAGATTGCCGAGTCGCGATTGACGTTCCGATCGGCCGGGTCGGCTCACGCACTGCTGGCGGCGGGTCGCGTATACAACCAACAAAAACGCACGGACCTGGCGAAGTTCACCCTGGAAGACGCCGAATCGATCTTCGTGGAATACCAGCGCGATTTCCTGGGGAAGATTGAATGCCAGCTGGAACTGGCAAAGTGCTACCACGCGGGCGGGGACAAGCCTCGCACCGAAGCGACGCTCTCGGCGGCGGTGGAATCGGCGAGGGAACTCGCAAAGGTTAACAAGACGCTGTATGGCGATGCGGTCCTGGCCAAGGCGCTTTGGCACCAGCTGAAAATGGGAGAGCTGTCGTCGTCAAAGCAGGAAGAAGTTCGAACAGAACTGCGCAAGCTGCTTGAGCGACTGCGTGACGCGAAGGCGATGAGCGCGGCGGAGCGCGACTGGCTGGAAACGCTTTAGGGGAGAACTCGGATCCGATGACAAGACTTGGAAGTTTGATTGCAAGCGTGGCTTTGCTGGCGGCCTGCCTGACAGGCCCGTTGCGGCCCGCGCTCGGGCAGGAGTCTGAAGCAAGGCAGGAGCCTGCGGCGACCAGTGCCCCATCCGGCGAACCGGTGGAGACGAAGTTCCTTCGCACGCATGAGGAGTTCCTCGCCGCGTCGCGGGAACATCCGCCGATCGGTGGCGTTTACCGCAGCGCGGAGACCAACAAGCCACTCACGGAAGACCGACTGAAGCAGGTGCGCAAGATTGAGTCGCTACTGGCGGATTCCGCCGTGGCGTGCGAAAAGGGCGATGCGGAATCGGCCAAGAAGATGGCCGACGAAGCGATGACCACGGCGCGCAAACTTCTTGGACCAACGCACTTCTTGAGCATCTCCGCGACCGGTGCGCGACGGCTGTACGGTCGCTATACGGAGGTAACGGCCGAGCAACTCGCAACGCTTGCCCAGGGCGATGCCGCCCGGCGCGAGGCGTGGTTGGCATACAAGGCGAGCGATTTCGAGAAAGCGGAAAAGGAAGCGAAACTCGCTGTCGAACTGCGCGAGAAAGTCGTCGGCACGCAGTATGACGAACTGATCGATTCCGATGCGCTTCGCATCCAGGCGATGGCCCAGACCGAGGGTGGACGACCGGAGCAAGCGGAAAAGACGTTTGTCAGGCTATTGGAAGTCCTTGAGCGTTCGTTCGGCAAAAGCCACCCGAAGACGGCCGACGCCCTGACACGCCGCGGCTGGCTCCGCATCGTTCAGGGTCGAATGCAGGATGCGATGAACGATCTGCGCCGAGCCTTAAGCATTCACGAAGTCACGGACGGGGAAACGCTCGAAGCGGCACGGGCGATGGATCATCTCGGAACGGCGCTGGCATTCAACAACGATCCGGAGGGCGCAGTGGGCCGGAAAATCCGGGCCATGATGATCCGCGAGACCCTGGCCGGAAAGGATTCACCCGAAACCGCGGAATCGTACAGCAATCTCGCGTGGTTGTATCACCGAATCGGCATGACGGCGCCCGTGACACCGCTGCGGCTTCAAGCGCTGGCGGTGTTCGAGAAGAAATTGGGGCTGGACCACACTTACACCTTCACCGAGATCAGCAACCTCGCTCGAACGCATGAGGAACTGGGAGAGTTCCCCGAGGCGATCAAGCTTTATGAGAAATACCTTGGCCAGGGCGGCGATCAGGCGCTTCTGGAAAAATTCCGGCTGGGCGCGCGACTTGGGGCGGCGTACCTGCGGGTGGGTCGACGCGATGACGCCACTAAAATGTTCAACGCGGTTATCGCGGAACTGTCCAAGGCAAAGGACGACGCCTCTCGCCAAATCGCAATCGGCAACCTCGTGACTTCGATCCGGGCGTACATGCAGAATCAGCTGGCCGATGACGCCCTCGCCCTGCTGTCTGAAGCGGTGAAAGTTTTGTCCAAAGAGACCGGCAAGCCGGCGACTGATCGCGATGTGCTTTCGCCAGCCGACCTGGGCACGCTGTATGAGATGGTCGGCCGAAACAAGGAATCCGTCGAAATGTTCCGCGAAGCAGCAAAGCTGGCGCGGAAGAGCCAACGCGACGACAAAGACGACGCGGTCATCATGCTATTGTTCGCACACGTCAACCCCCTGATTGAGATGAAGGACTTTCGCGAGGCGGAAGCGGTGTGTGACGAAGCCCTGCGCATGACCGACCGGGAGAGCTACCAGGGATCTCCGCTCAATGCCCTGGCGCTGCTGCTGATGGGCCGGATCCAGGCGGAGAACGGCCAGAACGACCGGGCGAAGTTCTATCTTGAAGACGCGGGGAAACTCTTCAAAGTAAACAAGGACGAAGAATCCATCCCATACATTCATTACCTGACCGAGTGGGGCCGGGTACTGGGCGCGCTGGGCGACAAATCCGGCGGCCGTTCGGCCTTGGCCGAGGCGATCCAGAAATCGCGTGATCGGATGAAGATCCAACCGCTGCCCGAGTACGAGTTTCTTCTCCTGCGCGCGCTGCGCGGCATGGCGGATATCACGGGCGACGCAACGGCTTCGGACGAGTTGAAGGACCGCGTGCGAAAACGGCAGCAGGCGCGCGCGCTGATCGGCGAAATGCGCAACTGGCCAAAGGAACTTGGAATCTAACGGCCGATCCGGGCTATTCGCCCGGTTCTCGGATGGGTTTGACAGCCCACTGGGGCACGCTTAGGCTCGTGCGTTTCGCCAATCGACCCGGTGAGCCGATTCACGGAATGTCGGACGAGCGGCGCGGCGGTCCTGAAGCCCATGAAACGATCACGTTTTGCCATTGTGCTGTTCGGGGGATCGGTCCTGCTGGTGCAGACAGGCTGCCCGTCCAAGGATGCGGCCAAGCCGACGATTCTTGAGTCGCGAGCGCAGCCGTATGTCGTGGACGTGCCGGTTCCGCGCGACTTCAAACTGAACGAGCGCGAATCGACGCACAACATGGTGGCCGGCCGGCGAAACGTGAAGCATCTTTACGAAGGCAAGAGCGCGACGCTGCTGGTGCGGAACTATTACGCTCAGAACATGCCGACGTACGGATGGGAAGCAACGGACGAGAAGCTGATGCGCAACATCTACGTGCTTCGCTATCGCAAGGGCGAAGAGAAGTGCGAGATTCGGATCGAGCCGAAGTACTCCACGTTCGGGCAGAGTACCCAGGTGTGGGCGTCGATCCGATCGGAAACCTACTCACCGCCGGGAGGCGGATCGGAACCCTGACGCCATGAAAGCCGAACGCAGACAGGAATTACGCACCAACGAATTGTCGGTCCAACTCGACCAGATCACCGAACAGGTGCGCCGGAACTTTCCCGCGATCATCGCGGCGGTTCTGGGCGTCGCGGTGCTGGGAGGCGGGACCTATTGGTACATCTACAACAGCAAGGCACGCGTCATGGACGCTTGGGCCTCGCTGGCTCAACCGCAGCCCGACACCGACCCGGTGATGCAGATCCGCAAACTGGAAGAGATCGCCACAGCCGGGCACGACGCCTCGCTGACGGCGTCCGCCTGGTTGAAAGTGGCGGAGACCGCCCTCTCGCACTACATGCTGCCGACGCCTCCGACGGCCGGCGGATCGGCCAAACCCGATCCCACGATGCTTCAGACCGCGCGCGATGCGTACACGAAGGCGCTGGCGTCGCCGGCGCTGGATGTCGCCGGAATCGGCAGCGCGATGATCGGACTCGGCGTGATCGCAGAGAACCAGGGCGATTTCGCCGGCGCGCGCACATGGTATGACAAAGTTCGCGGTGACAAGCGACTGGCAGACTCGCCGTTTGCAGATCAGGCGGCTTATCGCCTGAAGGGAATGGAAGATTGGAGCCGACCGGTCGTGTTTGCTCCGCCGCCGCCCGCGTCGATGCCTGCAGCGGCGCCGGTGGCCGGTGATCCGTTGAACGTCACGGGGATGTCGGAGCGGCCGGTGAGCCTGACGCCGACGACGCAGCCCGCGGGTTCGCCGTAGACCGAGGCAGCGGTTCACATCCGTCGGCGCATCGCGTGAGGGGCCGCCGGCGCCCCGACTTCGAATCAGCCTAGTCAGAAAGTTCACGATGTTTCTGCTTCAAGAGACGATCAAGACGCGCGGCGTGCACGTCGGGTCCCGCTTTGCGCCCACGGCGCCGCTGGACAAGCAACACAAGCAGCAGTTTCAAATCAAATGCAGCGAGGGTTTCGACTGGCGGCGGCAGGAATACGCCGAACACGCGTGGCAGATGACGTCTCCCCAGGCCGAGGGCGACCCGCGCAGCCAGCTCAAGCTGACGGTCACGACGGACTCGGTGAACTTTGAAGACTTCTTTCCGACCTCGACTCTGGATGTGTATTTCGACAACCTGCGGCTGGCCTTCGGAGTCGTCGGGACGGTGTTCAACCCGCGCATCATGCTGTCGACCGGAGCAATGATTCGCCTGACGGCCCAGACCGAGGAAAACGACGGACGGATTTTTCTCGGCCAGCGGTGCCTGCGGCTGGACAATCGGCTCGGCCCGCTCGGGCGACCGGTTCACGCGGTCGGGCTGAAGCTCGTGCTCCCGCCGCTGCCGGGCGCCGACCAGCCGAACTGGCAGGCGGAGTTGAAGATCGAATCGCTCATCGAGGATGTGCGACAGGTGTTCATCGAGATCGATGCGCGGTGGGCGCAGCCCTGCCCGTGGGACCCGGAGACAGCCGTCCAGCGCGGTCGCACGGTGTATGAGTTTCTCACGACGCGTGTGATGGAAATGCTGCGCGAGATGAGCCAGCCGGGCTGATTCCCTATTTACCTTTTGCCATTTGCAACTCGGCGCCGGGGTGCGCCGTCGGCGACGAGGCGGAAGCATCCGGTGCTGTGTCGCCCTGCACCGCAGTGTAGGTCGTGCCGCGCCAGGTGATCGTGGATTTGCGCCGCAACCGCCCCATCGCGTTGATCAGCGCCCCCAGACCGACCAGCGCTCCCAGCGGGTACAGCAATCCGTACCACGGCGAGGTCTTGCTCAACCGGTAGAATCGCATCAATGCAACCGTCTTAATAAAGCAGCACGCCGCCGCGACGCCGGCGAACATCGACCAGCCCGGCCACGTTCCCCCGGCGACCCATGCCAGCCCCCCCACCGCCAGCGCCGCCCACGGCAACAGGCTGAATCCAATCACCAGCGCCATCGTCGCCGACAGCCGCGGCCAGGTTCCGAAGCAACCGAAAAAGATGCGGCTCCAGCCGTTCCACGTCTGCCGCAGCGACTGGTACATGCGCACCGTGTAGAGGTCGTCGTTGGACACGACGCGCAGCCGCCGGCCGGCACGCTTGGCGAGTTGTGCCATTTTCATGTCTTCGTTGAACTCGGTCTTGACGGCGTCGTGCCCGCCGAGTGCGTCGTAGCACTCGCGCGTCATGAGCATGAAGGCGCCGTTGGCGTAGGCCGTCGCCCGGCGCGGGTTGTTCACGCGCAATGGGTTGAACCAGATCATCATGATGCCGCTGCAAGCCGGCTGGATGACGCGCTCCCAGAAGCCATGCGTTTCGTGCGCGGGCAGCACCGAAAGAAACTCGACGCCGTGCTCCAGGGCGTGCTCCATCGCCACGCGAACCGACCGACGCGAAACCTGCACGCAGTCGGCGTCGGTGAAGCAGAGCCACTGCCCGGTCGCGTGCTCCAACCCGGTGCGCATGGCGTTGTTCTTGCCGAGCCAGCCTTCGGGAAGCGCCTGGACATGAAACGCGGTGAGATTGGCGTGCTGCGCCGCGAGGCGATCCATGATTGCGCCGGTTCGATCCGCGCTGCGATCATTGACCGCGATGACTTGCAGGTTGGGGTAATCCTGCGCGACCATCGACGTGAGGCACGCCTCAATGTTCGCTTCTTCTTCCTTGCCTGCGACCAGGAAGCTCACCGTCGGCAGATCGTTTCGCCCCGGCAGATACATGCTCGAGCGCAGCGGAGGCAAACGGCGGCCTGCAATCGAAAGCTGCACATGGCGACCGACCCAGACAAGACAAGTCAGTCCAGTGAGGCCCAGCCATGCGTACAGAAGCGTGTCCATCAGGTGCAAATTCGATTTCTCTTAGCGCGACCGGCTTCCATCAGGGCCGTGTCAACGCGGCGGTCAGATGCGGTGAAGATACAACAGACCGACAAGAACCGCGAACCATGCACCGATTTGTGTGAATTCGCCCGCAAACTGGCCCAGCCGCAGGCGAAGCAGCTGCACGATGACGTAGTTCCGCATGAGGCTGGTGCGGCGGTCCGACCCCGACAGGTACACGACCCAGCCCCACATCGACCGAGCCGTCACAACGGTCGCGTACACACCGCAAAGCGTGGACAGGATGATGCGCCAGATTTGGAACAGGTCGAGGCTGCCCGCGCTCACGGCTCGCTCTCTTCCGGCACGTCGCTCAACGTCATCAGGCCTTCGAACAGCGTGCTGCCCAGCCGAACAATGGTCGCGCCGGCCTCGATGGCGGTCTCAAAGTCGCCGCTCATGCCCATTGACAGTTCGCGGAAGTGTGGACCAAGGCGCTTGTCGCCTTGAAGGTCTTCAAACACGTCGCGCAGACGCTCGAAGTAAAGGCGCAATTCCACGGGCGTGCAATCCACCGGGGCCATGGTCATCAGCCCGCAGAGCCGAACCCCGGGCCACGTTTCCAGGTGCTCGATCAGATGCGGCACGGCGCCGACCGCGATGCCGAATTTGCTTTTCTCGCCGCTCGTATTCACCTGCAACAGGATGTCGATCGTGCGGCCGACGCGGGCCGCGTGCTGATGCAGATCTTCCGCGAGGCGGAGGCTGTCGACGCTGTGGATCAGCTCGGCCCACGGCACGACGAGCTTTACTTTGTTGCGCTGGAGGTGGCCCACCATGTGCCAGCGCGGCCGGGGGACGGGGCCTTCCTTGCGGCTGGCGAGGACGTTCTTGCGCTCGATGTACTCGTGAATCATGCTGGCGCGTTGCGCGAGCTGCTGGGCGCGGCTCTCGCCGAGGTCGACGAGATTCAAGTCGAGCGCCTGGCGGACGACTTCCATCTCAACGTATTTGGTGACGGCGACGATCTTGACGACGGCGGGATCGCGGCGGGCGCGCTGACAGGCGGCGGCGATGCGGTCACGCACGCGTTTGAGATTCTCCGTCAGCTTGCGGCGAACCGTCGTGACGTTCCCAACCACGCGGCGACTCCTGGGGTGGGTCGAATGGGCCGAGGCGTCCCTGCCCCGGACATGGCGGGATTGTAACGCCGGACTTCGCCGGTTGCACGTCGAAATCACTTGCGATCCGCGGTGTCGTCCACCTTCAACATCCCGAACCGCCAGCAGAGCACGCCGGCGAGGATCGGCCCGGCGACGAGAATAAAAACCAGCGACGAGGGCCGCAACCACGTCATCACGCCGCCGAGCATCGCAAACGCGACCGCCAGCGCATAGCAAAGCAGCACCGTCCGCCGAACGCTTAACCCGCGGTCGCGCACCTGGTCATAAAAATGGCTGCGATCACCCTTGAAGAGCGGTCTGCCGTTCAGCGCGCGACGCCCGATGGCCAGCGCGGTGTCGAGAATCGGAAACGCGAACACCATCAGCGAACAGGCGAACCAGCGCGGCGACGCCTGATCGGCGAACGAGATCATGACCACCGCGACGGTGAAACCCAGCAGCAGCGAGCCGCTGTCGCCCATGAAGATCTTCGCCGGGTTGAAATTGAAAATGAGAAACGCCGCGCAGGCCCCGAACAATCCCAACGTCAGCGTCGTGCGAAGCGCGTCTCCCCCTGCATCAATGCCCGGCACGTTCGACAGATGCCAATTGAGATAGGCCAGCCCGGCGGCCGCGATCGCCAGCACGCCGCCGCAGAGGCCGTCCAGGCCGTCGATGAGATTCGTCGAGTTCGTCGCGCCGGCGATGGCGATCATGCAGAAGAAACCGCTCGCGCAGAGGAGCACAGGGCGCGCCGTGCAGAACGCCGGCAGCGACTCGCGCACCGGCTCAATCAGTTTTTCCGCGATGCCGTCGCCCACGCCGCCGGACACAAGCAGCGCCGCGACGCCGGCCTGCACCAGCAGGCGCGTCCGCGGGCGAAGATGACGAATGTCGTCAATCAGGCCGGTCAGCATCAGCACCGTCCCGCCAAGCATGACCCAGAACGTCGTGGGCTGCGAGGCGGACGTGCGGAAACCCATCCACGCGGCCGCAATGATCGCCGCGGCCCAGCCGAGATACATAGCCACGCCACCGAGGTAGGGAATGGGCGTCTGGTGCGGCTTCAATCCCCCGTCGGGCCGGTCGTAGAGTTCAAGGCGGACCGCCACGCGCCGCACGATGGGCGTGGCAATGAGCGCGACCGCAAACGACGCCGCCAGCGGCGCGAGATGCTTCATCAGCGGGGAGCCCGCGGCAAGGTCGATGGCACCGATCCACGCCGTCGACACCAACGGTCAGGCCCTCTCGCCGTAGAAGGCGCGAATCGTCCGCGCGACGCGCTCCTGCTGCGCGGCGGTCAACTCGGGATAGATGGGAATCGCCAGCACCTCGCGCGCCGCCTGTTCGCAGATCGGCAGATCGCCGGCCTTGCCGCCGAGGTAGGCGAAGCATTCCTGCATGTGCAGCGGCACGGGGTAATACACTTCCGTCCCGATGCCCTGCCCGTCGAGATGCTTCTTCAACTCGTCGCGCTTCGGCGCACGGATGACATACTGGTTGTAAATTGAGTCGTTGCCCGGCGCGATGACCGGCGTCTTCACCACGCTGCCGGCAAAGAGCGCGTTGTACCGCTTCGCATTCTCCATGCGCCGGGCCGACCACGCGTCGAGGTGCTTCAGCTTGATCCGCACGACCGCCGCTTGCAATGCATCCAGCCGGAAGTTCCCCCCCACCCACTTGTGATAATACTTCGGCTGCGCCCCGTGATCCCGGAACATGCGGCAGCGTTCGCCGAAGGCTGAGTCGTTTGTCACGATCATGCCCGCGTCGCCGAACGCGCCGAGATTCTTGCTCGGGAAGAACGACAGCGTGCCGAGCTTGCCCATGCTGCACGCCGCTTTGCCGTGATGCTTCGCCCCGATTGACTGGGCCGCATCTTCCATTACCGGGATGCCGCGCTGGTTGGCGACCTTGAGAATGCCCGTCATGTCGGCGCACTGGCCGTACAGATGCACGGGGATGATGAGTTTCGTCTTCGGCGTAATCGCCCGCTCGATCTGCTCGGCGGTGGCGTTGAACGTGGCGGCGTCGATATCGACGAAGACCGGCTTCGCGCCGAGGCGACTGACGCAACCAGCCGTGGCGAAAAACGTGAAACTCGGGACGATGACCTCGTCGCCGGGGCCGATGCCCATGGCCATCATGCCGCACAGCAGGGCGTCGGTGCCGCTGCTCATGCCGACGCCGACCTTGCAGCCGCTGTAGGCCGCGACGGCCTCCTCGCAGGCGACGACTTCCGGCCCGCCGATGAACCGCTGCGATTCGCAGATCCCTTCGATGGCGGCCATGACTTCATCGCGAATGGTCGCGTATTGAAGCTTGAGGTCCAGCAGCGGGACGGGTGTGGTGGTTGGGGGGGCTTCAGCAGCAGCTTGGGTCATGCAGAGATTCCTTTGAACTTCCGACTGCTAGCACAATTGGCTCGAATCAAGCACATTGCATTTTATTCTCGCCAGTATAGACGGCATTTATCCCCCTTTCCACACAAGCCCCCGTGCTATCGACTGGTCCATCTGAAGCGTTTGAAAATGAACCCCATGCACCCGCCAACACATACAACTAGTGCCAGGGCTCCATAGACGAGTAATTCCAGTGGAAAAAGATTGTGAGAGCTCGGATTAATGAGAATCTCGATGAACATAAATGCCGGCAGAAAAGCTACAACTGCAACTCCCGTCATGATCGGATTGGCTCGGAAGGCCGTACTGACAAGCACTCCGGAAAAAAAGAGCATCAAAAGCGTGAGCCATGACATTTTTCTTGTTGAAACTTGAAGGGTGGTAAGAAGCCCGCTGTTGAATGAAACTAATCCCACGCGAGCCGCATGCGAGCCTACGACCGATGCAATGCCGCACAATGTAGCAACCGCCAAGAAGCCCAACCACCAGCCCATGCCGCGGGTCGTACGCGGTCGCTTTTTTACGGGAAGA
Source organism: Phycisphaerae bacterium RAS2 (assembly GCA_007753915.1). Classification (NCBI taxonomy): domain Bacteria; kingdom Pseudomonadati; phylum Planctomycetota; class Phycisphaerae; species Phycisphaerae bacterium RAS2. The sequence continues at coordinate 1,474,069 of CP036352.1, read as the reverse complement.
TAGGGCAACACCGGTATTGGCGCGTTTGGATCGCTCATTTTGGAGAATCCAATGACTCGATTACCAACGGGTTATGTTAGGCGATCTCATGCAAGCGCACTAGTTAGATCATTCGACCCCGTCGGGGTCGCATTGGATCATGGGATGTCTGATCACAGGTGCGTTGCACCTGCCTACTCAATTGAAGCCCTTCGGGCTTAGTCGCGTCAAACCGCTATGGAATGCTTTTGACTGGAGAATTGATGGATTCAATGCTTAGCCGGGCGGGATTCGGTTCGAAGATGATCGCATCGCCGCCACACTTGGGCCCTCGCGCCGCCGCAAGAATTTCCGGCGCGAGGATGTTCTTCGCCCAACTGTGCGTCAGGTAGCCCACGTGTCCGCCGAGATGCTGGTAGCGCACCCACGATGCGTCGTAGGCAATCTGGCGCAGCTTCGGGGACGAGCGCAGCTTGCCCTCCTGATCCACGAAGCCGCTGTGCCCTGCGGAAACGGTTTTTACCCGGTCGATGGTGCCGAACAGCTTCGTGCCCAGGCCGACCATCTCATCGCGCGGACTGTGGAAACTGACGACTTTGTCATTACAGGCGTCTTCGGCAAGGTTGGTCATGAACGTGTTCGAGATGGCCGCCGCAATCAGCACGATACGATCCAGCTTCACATCGGCCGGCAGGATGTTTGCCGTGAGCATTGCCAGCCCCCCGCCGCCGCTGTAGCCGACCAGCACGAGCGGCGCATCCGGTGCATCCCGTCGCAACTCGGCCAGCCGCGCGGCGATGCGTTTCGCTCGCTCGTGATTTGCGGGCAGGTCCGTCAGGTTGGCCATCGAGTGCAGCGGCGGCGTGCCCCACGGGATGACTTCGATTTCCCACTCGACGCCGCCGGCGCGCAGGCCCCCGATGAGATAGGCGAACTGCCACGTTCCGCCTTCGATGCCGGGCAGCAGCACCACGTGCCCCGGTGCGCGGCCCGGGGAGATGAACGGCTTGTCGCGCATGCAGCCGGTCAACGCGAGCGCGCCGAGACAGGTCAGCCGCGCAATGAATCGCAACATGTCAGTTAGTGTCGAAAGAGGCCTTGCCGGAGTCAAATCAAGTCTAGCGGACCCTGGAAATGCAAGGCCTGCCGGTGTGAATAACCCGCCCCGTGACCGTCGCGGCTCTGCTTAAGTTACTTCAAGCCTCGTGCGCTCTAATTCAACAAACACGCGACGAACGGCCCGACGTCCGCCAGGTCGATCACATTGTCCTGCGGCGGCTGGTCGCCGGCGCAAAGATCGCTCCAGCTTCCGCCGCGAAGCAGGAGGAGATTGATGAACGGTTGAATGTCGAGGCCGTTCACGAAGCCGTCGTGGTTCACGTCGCAGGCGATGGGCGTCGATGCGTCGTCGAGGGCGACGTAGTGCGTTTCGGTCAGTTCGGCGAGATTGATCCAGCCGACGTTCTCGCCCCATGCGAAGCCGGTCAGGCGGGCGCGCGGCAGGCCCGGCGGATCGGCGCAAAGGACGCGCGCGGGTTGCGGCGGCGTCGCCATCGCCCCGCCGTCAAAGTTGATCCAGCCGATGTTCTCGCCCCACGCGAAGCCGTGCAGGAAGCCGGCGCCGTCGATGTTCACGCCGAAGTCGCTGCCGTCAACGTTGGCATAATGCGGCGGAACAAGGGGCGTGCCGTCTCCGACGGTGATCCAGCCGACGTTCTCGCCCCAGATGAACCCGCTCATCACGAACGGGCCGACCTGGACACCCTGCAGTGCGGCATTCGCATCGCGCCAGTTCGTCCAGCCGATGTTCTCGCCCCAGGCGTGTTTGTTGGGCACGGTGTCGTCGATGTTGGATTGCGCGACCAGCACGCCGGCGGCAGTCAGGACACACGCGAACGACCCAATCAGAATCCGTTTCATAGGCAAGCGCCCTCGAGGCGGTTAACAATTGTTCCATGCGCGACGCGACACGGCAAGTCAGAACTCGATGTTGGCCCAGGCGCTGGCTGCCAGCGCCGCGGAGCTGATCGGGGCGATGTCGTTCACGAGATCAATCGAGCCGTAGTTGTCGGTGTTACCCATCGCCGAGTTTCGAACAAAGATGCTTCGAAAGATCGGGCTGGATGCTTCAATGCCGCGGTCGTTGCTGGCGACGTGGTTCCCGTCGATGCGACAGCGATCGCCCATCACGTTAATGCCCGCGCCGGAGATGCCTCCGCCGAAGCTGCCGTTCTCGGCGCAGTTGTTATTAATCACCGTGCAGAGGTCGCGCACGAGAATGCCGTCGCCGCGATTGTTGGAGGCGTCGCAGCCGCGGATGTTGGCCTGATTGATGAAGACGTCGATCCCGTTGCCGCCGTTGAGGCGCACGTTGCAATCCTGAACCAGCCCGCCATTGATGAAAATGCCGTTCAGCGCCGAGGAGAGAACCGACGTGCGAACAATCGTCGCCCGGTCGAACATCTCGATCCCGTGTGCGTTGCAGCTCGAGACGGCACAGTCGCTGATGTGGTTGTTCTCAAATCCGGATATGCCGGTTCCAAAGCTCGCTTCGACCGAGCAGTCCGTCACTTTGCAGCCGCTGATGATCGAGATGCCCAGCCCAAAATTGAACCGCGAGGTGCAATCCGAGATCTGGCTCCCGCTAAGGGTGAAGATGCCGTCGCCGGTGTTGAACTCGCTGGCACAGCCGCGAATCGAGGCGGAGTTGTCGGTGAAGATCCCCGCCGAGCCGTTGCCCATGGCCGTGCAGCCTTCGACGGTTGAGTTGTTTCGCGTGGAGATGCCGATGTCGCCGGAGAAGATCGCCAGGCAATCCCGCACCGAAGAATTGGTGCCGACCGCGATGCCGCGCAGCCCGTTCGCATCGGCAAGAATGCCCTGCACGCGAATGTTGGTCGTGTTGATCGCGTCGATTCCGTTGCCGGCGCAATTCCGCACGATTCCGTTGAGGATGGCGATGTCGCGCACGTCGCCGCCCTTGCCCGGCGATCCGACGCGGATGCCGTCGAGGCTGGCGAAATCACCGATGACGTTGAAGCCGTTCAGGTCGAGCGTGACGCCGCTGGCCTGGATCACGATGCCTTCGGCGCCGGCGGGAATCACGATGTTGCTGGTCAGGACGTACGACCCGCTGTCGTTGATGACATAAGGAAACGACGCAATGTCCTGCTGGTTGATGCGGACGCGGTCGGTCGCCTGCACCGGCCCGGGCGGCGGGGTCAGCGGCCCGGCGACGACAGTTGTCGCGATAAACAGGCTCAACGCGACGCACGATGCACGGAGTCCGCAAGCGACGTTCATTAAATGCTCCTTGCCGAGATAGGTTGGACGGGCGCTGTAAGCTCAAAAAAGCCATGCCCCGCCGTCCGCCGGCGAAGCAGGCAATCCGGAGGCAATCATACGAAAAACGACGGCCCGAATTCAAGGTTTGGACGGGTGTCGGGATTCATTAAGGAATGCGCAAACAAAAGCCCCAGGCAAATGCCCGGGGCTTTGGAGGGGTTCGTTTCGGCGTCTCGTCAATTTGGCGTATTTGACGTACTGGGACTTACCCGCAGTTAGTCCACGACCCATGTGTCGCCGCTGTTGATGAGTTTCTCCAGATCGCCCTTGCCCATCTTCTCCTCGGCCTGCTGCATCTGGTGGTACACGGCCGCGTCAAACGTCGGTCTCTCAACGCTTCGAAGCACACCGAACACCTCGGGAAACTCGGGATAGCGCATGCGGCTTAGCATGAACGCGAGACTCGGCTCGGGAGCCTTCTCGTCGTGGAAGATCAAGTCGTCTTCCTTGATGCTGCCGCCGAGTTGCACGACTTCCGGCTCCATGTTCTTGAAGCGGATGCCCTTGTCGCGGTTCTTGCCGAAGATCATCGGCTTGCCGTGCTCGACGTACAAGGTGTTGTCTTCCTTCACTTCGCGGTCGGTGGCGTATTCAAATGCGCCGTCGTTGAACACGTTGCAATTCTGATAAATCTCGACGAAGGCCGTGCCCTTGTGTTTGCCGGCGCGGAGCAGCGTGTCGGCCAGGTGCTTGACGTTGACGTCCATCGTTCGCGCGACAAATGTCGCTTCCGAGCCGATGGCCACCGAGATCGGGCAAAGCGGGTTGTCCACCGAGCCCATCGGCGTGCTCTTGGTTTTCTTGCCCAGTTCGGACGTCGGCGAGTATTGACCCTTCGTCAGGCCGTAGATGCGGTTGTTGAACAGGAGAATCTTCAGGTCCACGTTTCGGCGGATGGCGTGCACGAGGTGGTTGCCGCCGATCGACAGGCCGTCGCCGTCGCCGGTCGCCACCCAGACGCTCAACTCGGGATTGGCCAGCTTCACGCCGGTCGCGACGGCCGGGGCGCGGCCGTGGATCGAGTGGAAGCCGTAGCTGCTGACGTAGTACGGAAAGCGGCTGGAGCAGCCGATGCCCGATACGAAGACGATCTTTTCTCGCGGAATGTTCAGTTCAGGCAGGATTTTCTTGACCTGCGCGAGGATGGAATAATCCCCGCAGCCGGGGCACCAGCGCACGTCCTGATCGCTGGCGAAGTCCTTGGGGGTCAGTTGCGGCAACGTTGCAGTCGTCATCGTTCACTCCGGTTTCGAAACGTCGAAACGCCGAAACATCAAAAAGTCGAAACGTCAGGTAGTCCAATACGCTATGAGCCGCGGGCTTCAGCCCGCGCGGCGCCGTTTTGTCGCAAGGCCCTACTTGCTTCCCAGCACGTCGAGAATCTTCGACTCAATCTCGGCGATTCGGAACGGCTTGCCCTGTACCTTGTTCAGCCCCAGCGCGTCGACCAGGTACGTCGCGCGGAGCACGTGGCGAAGCTGGCCCATGTTCAACTCGCAGACCAGCACCTTCTTGTAACGCTTCATGAGATCGCCCAGATTCTTCGGGAACGGATTCATGTAGCGCAAATGCGTGCCGGCCACCTTGTGACCCTTCTGTTGCACGCGCTCGACCGCGCTGCGAATCGCGCCGGCCGTGCCGCCCCATCCAACGACCAGCAAGTCGCCTTCGGCCGGGCCGAAGACCGTCTGATCGGGAATGTCGCTGGCGATGCCCGCGATTTTCTTCGCGCGGGTGTGGATCATGTGCTCGTGGTTGTCGGGGTCGTAGCTGACGTTGCCGGAGACGTCCTGCTTCTCCAGGCCGCCGATGCGATGCTCCAGCCCCTTGGTGCCGGGGATCGCCCAGGGGCGGGCCAGTTTGTCGTCCCGCTTGTAGGGCTTGAACGCACCGGCGTCGCCGTTTGCCTCGGGATGTTGCACGACGATCTTCGGCAGGCTCTTGATGCTCGGCAACAGCCACGGCTCCTCGCCGTTGGCAATGTAGCCGTCTGTCAACAGAATGACCGGTGTCATGTACCGCGTCGCGATCCGCACAGCCTCGATCGCCATATCGAAACAGTCGGCCGGGCCGCAGGCGGCGAGCACGCAAACCGGGCACTCGCCGTTTCGCCCGAGGACGGCCTGGAACAGGTCGGCCTGCTCGGTCTTGGTCGGCAGGCCCGTGCTGGGTCCGCCGCGCTGGACGTCCACGATGACGACGGGCAGCTCGGTCATGACGGCAAGACCGACGCCTTCGCCCTTGAGGGCAAGGCCGGGGCCGCTGGTGCCGGTGACGGAAATATCACCGGCGAACGACGCGCCGATGGCGGCGGTCATCGCGGCGATTTCGTCCTCGGCCTGGAAGGTCTTGACGCGATAGTTCTTGTACTTGGCGAGCGTGTGCAATACGTCGCTCGCAGGAGTGATCGGGTAGCTCGCGTAGAACAGCTCCTTGCTCGCGAGATTTGACGCCGCGATCAGGCCCAGGGCCGTCGCCTCGTTGCCGCTGATGCGCCGGTATTTGCCCGGGGCCAGCATGGCCTTCGAGACCTTGTAGCTCACCTGGAACAGTTCGCAGGTCTCGCCGAAGTAGTAGCCGGCCTTCAGGACGGTCTTGTTGGCCTCGATCATCTCGGGCTTCTTGGCCATCGAGCGCTCGATCCATTCGACGGTCGGTTCGAGCGGGCGGTGATACAGCCAGGAGATCAGACCCAGGGCAAAGAAGTTCTTGCAGCGGTCAACTTCCTTGGCGCCCAGGCCGCTGTTGGCCAGTGCGGTGCTGTTGAGCTTGGAGATGGGTACCTTGAACACGCGGTACTTAGACAGCGTGCCGTCTTCAAGCGGGTTGTTTTCGTAGCCGGCCTTCTTGAGGTCGGTCTTGCCGAAGGCGTCTTCGTTGACGATGACGATGCCGCCGTTCTTGACATCCTTTACGTTTGTCTTCAGCGCGGCGGGGTTGAAGGCGACGAGCGTATCGACCATGTCGCCGGGGGTGTGGATGTCGCGGCTGCTGAAATTGACCTGAAAACCCGAGACGCCGGCGAGCGAACCGGCCGGGGCGCGAATCTCGGCGGGATAATCCGGAAACGTGCTGACGTCGTTTCCGAAGATGACCGTCGCGCGGGTGAACTGCGTGCCCGCGAGCTGCATGCCGTCGCCCGAGTCGCCCGCGAAGCGTACGGCCACTTCGTCCAGCGATTCGATGGGCTTACTCGACTTCTGCTCTTCTAATACCGCCGTGCTGCTCATCGTGCTCTCCAATGGGACAGACGCGTCCCCATCGCCATCGCGGCGTTTACGTGGTTTCCAATGCTCGAGGGTGCTGTCACGCCGTCGTTTTCCGCGACTGTCTGAATCACTGCCCCGCCGAGTGTCGCCGTCGCGGTGTGTCGCCGATGCCGGCGGCCGACGCATGAAGGGGCTACTCCGCTCCACTCATATCGGTCGAACCGTCACCGGGGATACCAATTTACACGCAATTGCCCGGCAATGCCATTCCCGGCTTCTTATGGGATCATAGGGGCCATTTACCAACCGGAAAGCACGTTTCGGCAAGTTGGAAAAAACCCGTTTTATCACGGTCGCGGCTCGGATATAGAGGCAGACTCTATTCCTGCCATCAAACGTGACTTGCCAGCTTCGCATCGCGCCCATACACTGCTTGGCCCGATCCAGCAGGTCCACCGGCCCAGACTGGAATCCGAAAACCGCGGCCATGGCGGAATTGGCAGACGCGCTAGGTTCAGGTCCTAGTGAGCGCAAGCTCGTGGAGGTTCGACTCCTCTTGGCCGCAATACCCCTCCCAATCGCGCCGCGATCGCGGGCGGCGCTCTTTTCCGAATGAGAGTAGCCACTCCGCCCTCGTAGAAGCTCCACGCCAATTTCCGATAACTGTTATCCGTGTTGTTTCCCTACTGGGTCTGACTGGTAGATTCAGGTGTTACAGCCTCTGGCTTCGCCCTGATATAACAGTTAAGCTTAATCGAGCAGCGGATCGATTGAGGCGGAAGGTCCAACACAGGTTTTTCTTACTGGCCGGTACGGTTCGCTGACGGGAATCCGGCCCCACTAACCAGACACGAGTCAACAATCGTGGCGGAGCGGAAGATCAAGAACGTGACCCTTCGAGACGTGGCTCGGCGGGTCGGTGTCTCGGCGATGACGGTTTCGCGCGCTCTGTCCGGCAAGGAGCATCTGGTCGGCGCCGAGACGGCGCTGCGCTGTCGCGAAGCGGCCGAGCAAATGGGCTACGTGCCGAACCTGATGGCGCGGAGCCTTCGCGGCGAACAGCTCAACACGATCGTGATGCTCGCCGAGTTCATCTCGAGCCACCACTACCTCGCGAAACTCGTCGACGAGGTCTCGCAGGCGATCGAGTCGCGGAAATACGGCGTGATCAGTTGCCAGTCGTTCAGCAGCTATCGGCAGGCGCTGCGGAACTTCAAGCTGGCCGGCGCCGTGGTCATCGCTCCACCCGAAGAATTCTACCGAATGCCCGCGGGGGAAAGGTCGTCCGTCACGGCGGGCACGCCGACAGTGCTCATTCACAGCGCCGTGGAGCAGACCCGCTTCCATGAGGTCAGCCCGGATATCGCGGGTTTCTCATACATCGCGGCGTCGCATCTGATCAGCCTCGGCCACCGGCATCTTGGTTACCTGGGCGGACCGCACCCTGATGAGGAGCCGAGCTGGTTCGAACTGCGGCGACGAGGAATCGAGCGGGCGTTCAAGGAACACGGGATTTCAGCTTCCAATATCCGGCAGGAGGCGTGCGCCAACGCCAACATGTGCGCCGCCTCGCTTCAGAAGCTGCTCACCAGCGCGCCGCAGACGACGGGGATCATCTGCATCAACGACGAAATCGCGATGGCATCGGTCGTGGCGGCTGCCGGCATCGGGCGGGACGTGCCCGGTGACCTGTCCATCGTGGGTTGCAACGACATTCAATTGGCCCAGTTTTTCCGGCCCGCGCTGACGACAATCGGCATCGACATCCGGGCGATGGTGGCGACGGCATTGGACCTCTTGTTCGAAGAAATCCGCCGCGATCCCAATGCCGACGAGCGCGAGCCGATACGCATACGGCTGCCGGCATCGCTGATCACGCGCGACTCCACGGCGCGGATCGCTTCCCAGTAGAATCGGCGCAGTTGCGCCCGCAGCGGCGCGCCGCCCCAATCCCGGAGGTAGCCGGATACATGGCATCAGGCAAACTCAAGCTTCTCCTGCTCGGCGGATCGGCCAGCCAGCAATTCACGACGGCGATCGGCAAGCAGCTGCGGCTTCGCCCGGGGCAGACGTTCACCAAGCATTTTTCCGAGGGCAATACGTTTGTCCGCGTCGGGGAGAATGTGCGCGGCCGGGATGTTTATTTTGTGCAGTCGCTCTCGTACCCAGTCAACGATCATTTCGTGGAACTGCTCTTCTACATCGACGCGTTGAAGCGCGCCAGCGCCCGCACCGTCACGGCGGTCATCCCGTTCTTCGGCTACGGCAAGGGCGACAAGAAGGATGAGCCGCGTGTGTCGATTCGGGCACGCGTCGTGGCCGACTGCCTCGAGGCGGCGGGGGTCGATCGGATCGTGACGATGGATCTGCACGCTCCGCAGATTCAAGGCTTCTTCCACGTGCCCGTGGATCACCTCTACGCCCTGCCGGTGATTGCAGCCTATTTCCGCAAGATGGTCGATCGCAAATGGGTCGTTGTCGCGCCGGATGTCGGCGCGACCGCCATGGCCAATGGTTATTCCCGCGCGTTGGGCGCCAAGACGGTCATTGCCGAGAAGACCCGTGCCGACCACCGCGAGAAGGCTGTCGTGAACCGCATCATTGGTCACGTCGCCGGGAAGAACGCGCTCATTGTGGACGACTTCACCACCACCGGCGGCACGCTCGTGGCCACGGCCAAGCGCCTGATCGAAGAGGGCGCGAAATCCGTCTATGCCGCCGTTGCCCACGGCGTGATGACTCCCGGAGCGGCGGCGGTAATCGACAACAGCCCGATTCGACAATTGATCATCACCGACACGCTGGAGCACCGCTTCGAGCCGCTTTCACGCAAGGTAAAGGTCGCCTCGGCCGCGCCGCTCTTTGCGCGTGCGATAAGGAACATCCACACCCAATCCAGCGTCTCAAAACTGTTTGAATACTGAAATTGCGAGTGATTCGGGGCCGATTCGGGTTGACCGCCCCCCCGGCCACAGGCCTATAATTGGTAAGAGGAGTGGGGTTTCCGCGCGCAGCGATGACCCGCCATTTTCGATTCGTTCAACCGGGCGCGGCCCGGCATGAATCGGCGCTGCCGAATCCCCGATGGTTTTGTTTCCTGTTTGCATAAGCCGATTGAGGCCCTCGGAGGGGTTCATGCGTTCTGCCATTCGCACGGGAATCGTTCTTCTTACTTTCACATTCGCCGTCATCATGCTGGCGCGGATGCCGATCGCTCCCGGCGAGTCGGAAGCGCGGCCGGGCATCCTCGACGGTCGATACCCCTCGACGCGGGTAAGTCTCGATTGGTACGAGAAACACTGGAATCCGTCGCAGCGGGTGGGCGGCGCGGTGGCGGCGTGTTTCGCCGAGGGAACTCCGCTGGAGATCATCCAGCGCGTGCAGGAGCAGCTCGAGTTTCCAGACGAGTTTCGATATAACACGACGGGTCGGTGGCCGGGTTCGCAGGGCGACCCGATTGTCCTGACGTGGAGCTTCGCACCGGATGGCGTGACGATCCCCAATGGGGTGGGCGAGGGCTCGGGCACAAATGAATTGTTCTCCAAGATGGATTCGATTTTTGCCCTGCAGGGTGGCCGCGCGACGTGGATTTCGCGGTTTCAGCAGAGCTTTGATCGATGGGCCGCGCTCACGGGGACCTCGTATGTGAGGCTGACGGCAGCGGGAGTGGATTGGGATGATGGCGCGGCCTGGGGCAGCGCGGGCAACGGGACAACGCGCGGCGACGTGCGCATCGGCATGAAGTTCATCGACGGCAACAGTAATACACTCGCCTACAACAATTTCCCGTCGGGTGGCGGCGACATGGTCATGGACCGCGACGAGGACTGGAACAGCTCGTTCAGTTCCAACCTGTTCCTGCGCGACGTGATCATGCACGAACACGGCCACGGCCTGGGCATCGCGCACGTCTGCCCGCTGCTGGGCGGCACGAACGGCCGATTGATGGAGCCGATCATTAACACGTTCATCGACGGCCCGAGGCACGACGACCTTCGCGCCGGGCAGCGACATTACGGCGACAACGACGAGCCGAACAACACGTCGGGGACCGCGACAAACCTCGGAACGGCGATCGCCGGCCTTGCGATCAACCGCGGCGCGGTGCCGGCGCCGGCGATTCCCAATTCCGGCATTCTGTCGATCGATGCCGACGGCGAGCAGGACTATTACCGATTCACCACAACGTTCGCCGCCAAGATCGCCACGCTGACGGTGACGCCGCAAGGCTTTTCGTATGACTCCAGCACGCAAGCGGGCAATGGCGATTGCAACAGCGGGAACATCATCAACAGCCTCACCATGCAGAATTTGAACGTTCAGATCATCGGCTCGGACGGCACAACGGTGCTCGCCACGGGCGCCAGCCAGCCGGCAGGCACTGCGGAGACGCTTTCGGAAGTTCAGCTGACCGGGTCACCGGGAAATTTTTTCATCCGAGTCTATGAGGGCAGCTCGTCAAGCCAGTCGCAGCTCTACACGCTTACTTTCACGGTCGTGTCCAGCACGGCCGACGTGACGACGCCGACGCCCAACCCGCTGACCTGGGCCTCTGATCCGGCCCCGTTGAGCGCCACGGAAATCACGATGACCGCCACGACGGCGACCGACGTCGCCAGCCCGCCGGTCGAATACCAGTTCGACTTCACAACCGGCTCGGGCACGGGCGGGACCGACAGCGCCTGGCAGACGTCAACCGTGTACATCGATGACGGCCTGCAACCCAACAATTTCTACAACTACCGCGCGCGGGCGCGCGATCAGGCCGTGCCGAACAACCTGACCGGGTACACATCGACGATCAACAGTCCGACACACATCGAGACCCCGGCTTCGATCAGCTTTGGAACCGTCACGGGAACGTCGATCGAGGTCTTCGCTGATGGGACGTTCACAAACATCGGTTTCATCAGCACGGGCTTTTTCTTCGAGATGACCCCGGCCGCCGGCAGCGGCGCGAATACTTGGGTGGGCACGCCAACGACCACCGTGACGGGATTGACGCCGGGCGTGACTTACACTTTCCGCGCCAAGGCTCGTAATTGGACTTCGCTGGAGACGCCGTTCTGCGACCCCAACGGCGCGACGACGCCGGGCGGTACGTGCTCGCTGGAAGGCGACGTCAATAATGACACTGTGCTGAACGCCTCGGACATCGCCGGCTTCGTGCGATGCAAACTGGGAACCCAGATCCCCGCGGATCAGTGCCCGTGTTCCGACATGGGCAACGGCGACCTGCAACTCGATATCGATGAATTCGTGGCTGCCTTGCTGGCGATACCGTAGTCTCGGCCCTGCGGCGCGGATCGTGCGAAATCACGCGCCCGGTTTGCGCCGGGGCTTGGATGATCGCTGCGCGGCGGACTTTCGCCGCGATGGGCGTTTTCCAGTCTTGATGTCTTCATCAAACTGACGCTTGCTGCGCAGAATGTGATGATAGTGCTGCGCGAAGCGGTGCGCTTCGTCGCGCACCTGTTGCAGCAATCGGAGCGCCGGGTCGTTCCGCGGCAACTTGATCGGTCGACCGCGCGCCTGGATGTATATCTCTTCTTCGCGCTTGGCCAGCGCCACCAGCATCGGCGGCTTCACGAACATCTCGCCGCAGGCTTCCATCGCCGCGTGCAACTGGCCCAACCCTCCATCGATCATGATGACTTCGGGGAACATCTCCTCGCCTTCGCCGGCAAGCCGATATCGCCGTCGAACGACTTCCCGGATCATGGCGTAGTCGTCCTGCCCTTCGACCGTCTTGATGCCGAACCGCCGATAGCCGCTCTTGAACGGCACGCCGTCGATGAAGCACACGAGCGACCCGACGGACTCGGTCCCCTGCAGGTTGGCGATGTCGATGCCTTCAATGATGCGGGGCGTCTCCTCCAGCTCCAGCACCTTCGCCAGCCTCTCCAGCCCGGCGCGCGGATCAACGTAAAACACTTCCGGTTGCACGTCCTCGGCCACGTCGCCGGACAGCGCGAGCTTCCTGATCGCGCTGATGCGGTCGCGGACTCGCGCGGCTTCTTCGAAGTTCAAGGCTTGCGCCGCAGCCTGCATCTCCTGCTCCATCTCGCGCAGCACCACGCTGCGCTTGGAGGCCATGAATCGCTTCAACCGATCGATGTCGCGGCGGTAGTCCTCACGGCTGATTCGATCGGCGCAGGGCGCCGTGCATTGGTGAATCGAGTAAAGCAGGCAAGGGCGGAAGAATCGCCGCTTCTCATCGTCCTCGCGAATGTCCAGTTCGCAGTTGCGAAAGCGAAAGACCTTTTGGAGCGCGTTGACCGCGTCGCGCAGGTCGCCGGCATTCGTGAACGGCCCGTAGAGCTTGCTGCCTTTGATGCGCGGCTGACGCGTGACATAAACACCGGGAAAATCGTCACTCGTGGTGATTTCAATGTACGGGAAGCTCTTGTCGTCGCGCAGCCGTTCGTTGTATTGCGGCTGGATGTCCTTGATGAGCCGGTTTTCCTGCAGCAGCGCGTCCACCTCGGTGTCGGTTTCGAGGAAGTCGACGTCGACGACCTTGGCGATCATCGAGGCGATCTCCGGCCCGCGTGTGCTAAGCAAATCGGCGGAATCCTGAAAGTACGACATGACGCGCGAGCGGAGGTCCTTGGCCTTGCCGACGTACAGCACGCGGCCGCGTGAGTCTTTCATAAGATAGACGCCGGGCGACTTGGGGAAGCGCGCGATCCGGGCGCGGAGTGCTTGCGCGGCGTCATCCTTCACGGGCTTGGAGGCCATGCATGAATTGTAGAGCCGACCTGGAAGGATACGAAGGAATAGCGCTTAACGAAGGGCAGGCTGTCGAACCGTTCTGCTCTGCCATTCGCCATTCGCAATTCAAACTTATCCCCGGTATTGGCCGCGGATGATTTCGCTGGCCTTGTTGGACGGCAAATCGAGCGCACCGAGGGCCTGCGAGCCGGCCGCGCGGAGGACGAGGTCCTGCTCCTGCGTGGTGAATTCGATCAGGCGGTTGACCAGTTCACTCGTGCCGAGCAGGTTGCCGCCCGTGCGGGCGCTCTCTGCAAGGCTGTTGAACGACGCAATGCGCTCGCCGGGGCTTCGCTGCGGGTCGAGAGCGTTCTCGGCAATGGCGGCCTGCGCGTCAGCAGCGCGATGCAGGGCCAATGCGTGCGCGGCTGCGACACGAAGCGGCTCGGAGTTGCCTCGAATCGCGGTGATGAGCGCGCCGGTCGCCTTGGAAACATCCAGCACCTTGAGATTGCCCTCCGCAATCAGTCGCAGGACGCGGGCCGATTGCAACGCGAGCGAAAGCGATTGATCGGCAGACAGCGGCGCCATGCCCAAAGCCTGGGAAGCGCGGGCGATGCGATTGCCGACGTGTTCGGAAATCTTTTTCGGGTCGCCCAGGCCGAGGGCGTCGTACAGCAGAACTTCGACGCCGGCAGCCAGTCGGGCTGCGCTGCTGGCCTTGGTGGCCTCTCCTTCCTTCGCGAGCAGGAGGATCGGTGTTGCCGCGGTTTGAAACTCACGGCGGAGATCGCCGATGGCCGCAGTCACATCCGGCCCGCTCATGTCGCTGGCGAGAATGACGAGATCGAACGTGGTCAGATTCGCCTTGCGGCCGGCCTCTCGTGCGCCGTTAAGTGTGTCGCCCAGCGCGCAATCGTAGCCCATGCCGGCGAGTACAGCCTGAATCTTGTTTCCGGAGGCCTTGTCGCCATCAACGACAAGCGCCGCCTGACGATTGGCCTGCGACAGGGCCTCGGCGAGCACCGGGACGACGTTGTCCGCGCCGGCGAACAGGGTCCGCGGCAGTGCCTGACCGATGGCCAGCGCCGCCTTCACGCGGACCTGGCGATTTGGGAACGCGAGCGTCTCAATGAGCGGCTGCTTGATGTCTTCCGCGCCGACGAGACTCGGCTCGCCTGCAGTTTCGCGCAGCGCAGCCACGGCTCCGAGCGCAACGCCGGCATCGCGGTCTTTGTTCGCGCGAGCGAGGACGAGATGGCAGTACTTGGGCCCCGCGGCGCGCGCGAAGTAGATCGAGCGCGGATAGCCTTCGGGGCGCGTGCCGTCTTTGGCTGCCAGTTCGTCAGGCTTGTCGCTTTCGACATCGAGGCCGAGTTTCGCCTCACGGCGGATGTTGGCGGCGAGCCATAGGGCTGTGGCGCCTTCGAGGTTTGAGTTGGTCAAAAGCGCCTCTTCGCAACAGCGCATCGCCATGATGTCGTTGAAGATGGCGGTCGGTACGACGACCAGCTTGAGCGTGCCGTCCCGCAGGTACCAGACGTTGGCAGTGTCCTTGCGCGGGTCGGCTCTCACGGAGTCGGCGTTGTTGTAGTAATTCTCCGCCAGTTCGTGGAAGAGCGCGGCGGTGTCGGCCGCACCGGCTCCGAGCGTGCCCATTGCCTGCTTGGCCGCGGCGCGAAGTTCGCCCGAGGCCGATTCGTCGGCCGTCAGCTTGGCCAGGTACGGCAGCGCCTGGCGATAACCGATCTGGGCGACTGTCGATACGATCTGGTGTCGCGTGACGTTGTCGGCCATGCCGAGGGCGGCACAGAGCGGGTTCAACCCGTCACGGCCGATCTGCGGAAGCACCTGAATGATCGCGGCATGCAACTCTTTGCGGCCCGAATCCTGAAGCGCCTGCAGGAGGTGCGGAATCGCGTACTCGCCGGAGGCCTTCAGGCGACTCGTGGCGTTGAAGCTCATGCGCGGCGGACCGGCGAGCTTGCTGATGTTCGCCACGATCTCGCTGGCGTCCATGCGAAGTTTTTCCTCGCCGAGATCGAGCAGTTGAAGGAATCGCTTGGCGCTGGGGCCGACTTCGGTGTTGCTGATGAGCTTGATAAGAATGGCGTGGCGGTTCGGATTCTGGCGGGCCAGTTCCAGCAGCGCGACGGGGTCGGGGTTGGATTCGTCCAGTGCCTTGAAATTGGCATCGGCATACTTGAAGCGGCCGATCGCAGCGAAGTGCCAGCCGTCTTCAGCGAGGGCTTTTTGACGGCGGCCCGCAGTGATCTTCTCAACGAGTTGCTTGACCGGGTCGGGCGCGCCCGCCTCCTTGGCCCAGTTCTCAAGCCCGAGCGAGCCGGTGCGGTCGGCCATCAACGCGAGACGCAAATCAGACAGCCCCATCGTGAGCAGTTGGGAGAAGTTTCGCGTCGCGGTCTCGCGGTCTTCGCGGCTGGCGGAGTCCATGGCAGATTGCCACGTCGTCCATGCGTCGGCGTCCTGTCCGACCATTTCATCCGTCGCAAGCACTGCACTGCCGGCGCTAGCGCCAACCAGCGCGGCGATCAATGCGATCATCAGCTTGCGCTGCAACGTGTTATGCGGCATCACCATGAAAGACCCTCCCGCGGTCTTTGACCCGACCTGCGTCGTTGTATACGGCCGACTCTCGTCGGGCAGGCAGACTTTGTCCGTATCGGCAGACACGTCCGGCAGGCGAAAATCCCCGGAGAACCCCACTTCGGCGCCGGGGAAGGCATGCAGCCGAGCGGCGCGCGCCGTTCGGCAATCGATTCAAACACTTCATTATACTGGCTTTGCGCGATGAGGGTCAAGCAAGCCGTCCGCAAGACCCTGCCGATTCAGGCCCGCTTTTTCAGGCGTTTATCGCTACTGATCGAGGACGCCCATGCCGCCGCATGTTCCACCGTGGTGCCGGCGCTGCCCCCCACGAATGTCGCACCGGCCATGGCGAGTGCTTTGCATCGCTCGGCGAATTCCTTCGGCCCGTCGCTGTACACGATGCGGCCATCCTCAAGCAGCGGGTGTCCGGGTGAGACCGTGGCCCATAACGGAAGGTCTGTTAATTCGGCGAGCTTCGTCGTGACGGCCGGCGCGGTGTCCGGACTGCGGCCGCCTTCGGAGCCGATTGCGACAAGCCCAAGGCCCGCCAAAGCCTCACAGGCCTGCGGCACGCTGACACCCATCGCCGTGTCGGTCTGATTCGGGCCGCAGTCAAAGCACATCGTGGCGATGACGGGTACGTCTGCGTTAACTTCCTTTACTGCTCGAATCGCCACCAAGAGTGCGGGCAGTTCCGTGAAGGCTCGACAGATAACAGCATCCACGTGCGCCCGAATCAGCGCTTCAGCTCGTGCCCGATAAGTCGATTGCAGGGCGGCTTCGTCGATTTCGTCAAGGGTCAATAATTCGACGGCCGGGCCGAGCGCGCCCACGAGGGTCGCCGCGCTTCCCCGCGGGTGACGGTCGATGCAGGCCCGAAATGCCGCGGCGCATTGATGGGAAAACACGACCACATCGGTCGCGGCCGCGCCGGAACGCCCAACCGAAACATCCTGATCGGTAGGCGTGACGAGCACGTTCGCGCCGGCATCGAGAAACGCGCCGGCGGCGTCGGATAACAATTCCATCCGCGTGCCGAACGCGTCGCCCGGCGCGGCGCGGACCTGGTATTCCTGCCGGTAATCGCCGTCGACCACCACGAGTCGCGACCGATCAAATGCCCATTTTTTCGTCGGCCGGGACTGGTCCATATAAACCCGTCTTTTTCAAGATCGACTGCGGGGGCGCTGCGCCCGTCGCCGCCGATAACGCCGGCGTATCGTACGATACCCCTAAAGTTTTTTCTCAACTCAATCCGAACATTCTCCCCGACGGCTGGCCCCTCTGGAGGTAAGCCGGTGGAACGGTTGCAGGAGCCTCTGCAATGCACGTCCGCCGGAACCTCCCTACCGGATTCGATCGAACCGTCTTCGTCCTGGCCGCGATCTGCGCCTTTCTCTTCGGGTGCGACGTTTCCGTCATTCCGAGTGCGGCAGTCGCGCCGAATGAGCGGCCGAGCCTGTCGGGCGAGTTTCCGCCAGTCACCAGCCCGGTGATTGAAGCTGACGACGACAACAATTCGTTCGCGACGGCCCAGTTCGCGACGCTTCCGACGGAAGGCGAGATTCTTGTGGAGGGTGCGATTCACGGCGCCGGCGACATCGACTTCTTCGCGTTGGGTCCCGCCCTGCTCGGTGACCGTGTGACGGTGGAAGTCGTCGGGGAGAACGGCCTCAATACCGTCGCGGCCCTGTTCGACGCCGACATGAATCTGATTGATGCGAACGACGATCGATCGTTCTACGCAGGCATGCTCGACCCGTTTATGTCGCTCTCACTTCGCGGCGACACGGAGAATCTGTACCTGGGCATCGCCGTGTCGAACGGTCGATACTTCGCATCAAGCGAGGGCCGCTACGATTCGGGGCGGTACACGATTCGACTACGCCGCGTGCCAAGCCAGTTTCTCCCGTCAGCTCGCAATCAGCTTGTGTACCTCAATTTCTCCGGCGGCGCGGAAGTGCGAATCGCCAGTCAGCCGGTGGAAGTGATGCGCCCGTTCTCGGCGGAGGCGATTTCGGGACGATTCTCCGGACAGAGTGAAAGCCTGGCGCGACTCGTGGTGGAACACATGCGCCGCGATCTGGCTGATTTCGACGTGACGCTCGTCAGCAGCCTCGACGAGCCGGCCCCGACCGATGCGCACACGCGGTTGTTCTTCGGAAACTTCAGCGCCGACTTCCTTGGACTGGCGGACAACGTGGACGTCGGCAATCTCGTACCCGACCAGAAGGCAATCATCTTCACCGAGACGCTGGCCCAGTGGGAGATTCTCCAGCCGTCGATGGGACAGATCGCGCAGGCGATCGCCAACGTGGCCTCGCACGAATTGGGCCATCTGCTCGGGCTGGATCACACCGGCGAGACGGGCGATGTCATGGCGGTGGCGCGTTCGGCCGGTCAGATGCTGGACAACGACGCGATCTATCGGCGCGCCCCGCTGGAAAGCGGCGTGTTCGCGATGGGTTGGCAGGACAGCTACGCGACGCTGATGCGGAATGTCGGCGCGAATCCGACCGCGGGTTCCGCACGCGTGCTGATGTCGGATCTGATGCCGCCAGCGGCAGCCGCACCGCGGGACCTGGACCTGCCGGTAAACATGTGCGAGCGTTGTCGGGACTGCGGCGAGTGAAATAAAGATTCAACGCGAGCGATAGCTGATCGAACTCACTCTGTTACGGTCGCCCTAGCCATCGCGGAACGAATTCAGGCGTCGCAGGTCAGCCGGACCCGAGCCGACATCGAACGAATCGAATCGTTAATAGGAAATGCGCAGCGGTCCGAGGAAACGCAACGCGACGCCGTGTCGATCGAACGATTCGCCGATTCGGCGAACGCGGTTCGTGCGCACCACTTCAGCCTCGCATGTGCCGCGGCCTTCATCTGAAGAGACGCCCTCCGATGGCGGGATGGCCAATTCGATGGAGAGCAGGTCGCCCTTGCGTAGGCCGGGTTCGTCCAACTCCAGGTAAAGCCCGTTGGTGCAGATGTCCTGCGTGATCGTGCGAACGATGAATTCGCCCTCCTGACCTTCGCGGCGACACTCGACCGGGAGACGCAGCTCCATGCGGCGGTGCGCACGGCGATCATCGACGGCCCCGTCATGGGTGCCGATCGATACGCGGGCATTCGGACGGTCGTTCAATGTCGTGCTCATCCGTGAATTTGTCGGCCTGAACAGGAGGTTGGCTGGAGTTTGCGGGCTTTAGCGGTGGTATCAAGCAGCTCCGGAACATCAGAAAACCGCATCAGGACGCTTCGGAGCGGCCCATAACTTGTCCGGTTTGGCGCTTTACGCAGAGAGCGTTTCCTTCAGCTTCCGCTTGAGAATCTTGCCCGTCGGGCCGCGCGGCAGATCGGCCGCGATGATGACCTGGCGCGGAACTTTGTAGCCCGCCAGGCGCTCGCGGCAGTGCTCGCGCAGATCCGTCTCGGTGGCCGACGCTCCCTCGCGAAGCGTAACAAATGCAACAACGACTTCGCCGCGCGAGGCATCCTGCTTGCCGATCACCGCGCTTTCCGCGACGGCCGCGTGTTGCTCCAGCGCGTTCTCGATCTCGCGCGGATACACGTTCTCCCCGCCGACGATGATCATTTCCTTCTTGCGCCCGGTGATGGTGATGAACCCTTCGGGGTCGAGGTTGCCCATGTCGCCGGTCTTGTACCAGCCGTCGGGCGTCATGGCGGCGGCGGTTTCGCCGGGTTTCTTGTAATACCCCTTCATGACGCTGGGCCCGCGCACCCACAGCTCGCCGTCGCGCCCGGAGGGTAGTGCCGCATTGTTGTCATCAAACGCGCGGACCTCCAGCCCGGGGATGGCCTGCCCTACCGTGCCGGTGCGATGATCCCACGGCACGTTGAGGCTGACGACGGGCGAGGATTCCGTCATGCCGTAGCCCTGGAGCACGTCGATCTTGAAGCGCTCGAGAAACTCCGCATGCACCTGCGGCGGAAGGGCTTCGCCCCCGCTGATGGCGTAGGTGACGCTGGCGAGGTCCGCGGCTTGGCCGCGCTTGGACTTGAGCATCGCGCCGTACATGCTGGCGATGAGCATGGTGACGCTGCTGCGTCGCTCGCGGATCGTGTCGAAGAGGCCGGCAGGCGTGAAGCGCGGCAGGTAATGGACATCGGCCCCGATCCAGGTCGGGACGAGCATCATGGCCGTGATGCCGAAGCTGTGAAACAGCGGCAAAACGCCGAGAAAGCGGTGCCCCGCTTCGAGCCGCGCCTTGGCGACGGAGGACTCAACGTTGTGCACGAGGTTGGCGTGGGTCTGGCAGACGCCCTTGGGAACGCCCGAAGTGCCCGACGTGTAAAGCAGAATCGCTGTGTCGTCGGGGCGGACGCGCGGCGGCGAGGGCTTGATGCGAAGGCGCTCAAAGATCATCTCTCGCTTCAGCGGCAGGTCTTCGACAAATATCTTTTTCACCGGCAGCGGAGCGAGCTGCTCGGCAAAATGTTTAATCGAAAAGATCGTGTCCAGCCCGCTATCCACCACGACGGCCGCCAGCTCCGCCGGGCCGAGCAGAAAGTTCAGCGGGACGACGGTGCGGCCGGCCCAGAGGATTCCATAGAACGTGCCGGCGAAAGCGACGCACGAGGGCATGTAGATGCCGACGTGGGGATTGTCGGTGTGGCGCAGCACCTGGCGGCGCATGACATTGGCGAGTCGCACCAGGTCGCGGTGGCTGATGGCGCGCAGCGGATCGGACACGCGCGCGTCGGCGGATGCCTTGTCAGCCCCGGATAGGAAGCGATCGACGATCAATTTGCAGCTCCGCGATTAATAGCGCCTATGGGGCTCCAACACCACCGGATGCACACGCAATGAGCCAAATAAACCTAGCCCCGAGCGCCAGCGAGTGGGCACTGGGTGCATTCAAATTGTGGAGTGAACTCTGCAGACAAGCAATCTCGCGCGGACCTGAGCACCGGGTGCCCGCTCGCTGGCGCTCGGGGCTTGGATCGACTACGCCGTGCCGAAGAGGCGGTCGCCGGCGTCGCCCAGACCGGGCACGATGTAGCCCTTCTCGTTCAATCGCTCGTCGATGGCGGCGGTGTAGACCTGCACGTTTGGATGTTTCGCCATCAGCGCGCGAATGCCCTCGGGCGCGGCCACGAGGCAAAGCACCTTGATCCGCTCCACGCCGGTCTTCTTCACCACGTCAATCGCGGCGATCAGCGAGCCGGCCGTCGCCAGCATCGGATCGATCACGATGACATCGGTCTGCGCGATCGTCGGCGGCAGCTTGTTGTAATACGTGATCGGCTGGAGCGTGTCGTGGTCGCGGTAAATGCCGAGGTGCCCGACGCGAGCCGACGGCAGCAGTTCCAGGATTCCTTCGACCATGCCCAGCCCGGCCCGAAGAATCGGCACGAGCGTCAGGCCGCGTGCAAGTCTGCACCCGCGACAGGTGGCCAGCGGCGTCTGCACATCGACCGCCTCGGTGGGGTAATCGCGCGTGAGTTCGAAGGCCATCAGCCGCGCGATCTGCCCGGTGAGCCGGCGAAACTTCTCGACGCCTGTGTTCGCGTCGCGCGCGACGGTGAGCTGCTCCTGCACGACCGGGTGCCGGATGACGAAGACGTTGGGGAAGGGTTGTTCGATCGTATTGGGCATAGGCTGTTGCAATGATGAATGGCGAATTGCGAATTGCGAAAAAGCAAGTGAACCGCATGCGGCGGCGCACACAACAGGGGCCAATGTAGAATGTCGAATGAGGAATGTAGAAAGCTTCGCGATTCGATTAGCCAGCCAGGCAAGCGGCAGCCATGCTACATTCTCAATTCTGCGCTTCGCACCCCTTACGCAATTCGCTATTCGCCCTTCGCTCTTCGCATTCCCTCCTCATCCCTCCATCACTTCCTTTGTCTTCGCGGCCATGGCTTCGTCGATCTGGGCCTCGTACTTCTTGGTCATCTTGTCCATTTCTTCCTGGCCACGCTTGGCGTCGTCTTCGGGCATGTCGCCGGCCTTCTTCTCGGCGTCGATCTTCTGGATCGCGTCGCGGCGGACGTTTCGCAGGGCCACTTTCTGCGCCTCGGCCATCTTCTTGATCTGCCCGGCGATCTGCTGTCGCCGCTCACCCGACAAGGCCGGCACCGGCAGGCGGATGACCTTGCCGTCGCTCTGCGGGTTGATGCCGATTTGTGCCTCTTGAATGGCACGCTCGATGTCCTTCAGCGTCGTCGGGTCAAACGGCTTGATGAGGATCATGGTTGCGTCGGGCGTCGTCACGGTTGCGAGCGATTTCATCTCCATCGGCGCGCCGCCATACGAGGCAACCTTCACCTTCACATGATCGACCAGCCCGGGCGAGGCCCGGCCCGTCCGCACGCCGCGGAATTCTTGTTTGAGAAACTTGACCGCCTTGTCCATGGCGTCGTCGGCTTCGAGTTCGATTTCGTCCCAGGGCATGGTGCTGACTTCCTCGGGTCAAAGGGTGTCTAACGTCGAATGAGCGAGGCATTCTACCCAATTCGGGAACGACTACAAAACGCGCTGACTCAACGCCCGCCTCGGCTTGACCGGCTGTGGCAACACACGGACAATCGCGTTCGGCGCGAGCGGAAGGAATCCTCGACCGCTGGCTCGGCGCCGCCCTTGCACCAGGAGACTCTGAACATGAACCGTATCGCCGCAATCGCAACGCTTTTGACATTCTGCTTTGCCCTCGCGGTCCCCGCCGCGGCCCATGCCGCCGACGACATTGTGATCGTCAAGGTCAAGGGTCAGGGCGTCAGCAAGGACGGCGCGCTGAAGGACGCCCTACGCCGGGCCGTTGAACAGGGCGGCCAGCAGGAGATCGCGAGCAAGTCACAGACCAAGGACTTCGCGCTGGAGCTGGATGTCGTGCTGTCGCGTTCCGCCGGCCTGGTGAAGGATTACAAGATTCTTGGCGAGACCAGCGCCAACGGCGTCGTCACGGTTGAAATCGAGGCGAAGGTCAGCAAGAAACTGATCGACGCAACGTGGGCCGAGGTGGCGATCCTGCTCAAGCAACTGGGCCGGCCGAAGATCATGGTCATCTTCACCGAGATCATTCACGATCTGACGCGCGAGGAGCCGAGCCGCGAGATCGTGCAGCGTGACAGCATCCTCGGCACGGCGATCGAGCGTAAGTTGCTGCAACTGGGCTTCAAGCTGGTGAACCCGGGGCAGATGAAGGAAATTGACCGCAAGAAGGCCGAGGCGGCGGCGATGGAAGACAACACCGAAGCGCTGAAAGCCATCGCGACCAGCTACGGCGCGCAGGTGTACATCAAGGGCACGTCGCGCGCGAGCGGCCCGCAGGTGACGACGGCCGCGGGAATCGAACTGAACATGTGGGAGTCGGATGTCACGATCCAGGGTTTCTGGACGGAGACGGGCGACGCGATTTTCTCAAACACGATGACGGGGGTTCGCGGCGGTTCGCGCGTGGCCGGGCCGATCGGCGGCCGGCAGACGCTGGAGAAGACGGGGCAGAAGCTGGCCGACGCGAGCGTGTATGACCTGCTGGAATCCTGGACGCGCGGCACGGCCGGCGGCGTGGGCGATGTGATCATCGACGTGTCGGGCGTGGCCGACGTGAAGCAGAGCATTCTGATCAAGAAGGCCTTGGAGGGCATCGCGGGCGTGGAGGAAGTGGTGAAAGATGGCGCGAAGGGCCAGGTGAAATACACCGTGCAGAGCAACATGACGGCCGAAACGCTGACCGAGCACCTGATCGAGTTGAAGTTCGAGGGGTTCACGCTCGACGTGGAAGACCAAAAGATCAAGACTATTGTCTGTAAAGTGAAGTAACCAACCGGCGGAGCGGAGGCGCTGCCGCGGCCCGATTCCCCCAACGCCGCGCGGCCCGGCCGCCGGCGAGCAGAAGGAGTTCATTTCGTGAAACGTGCAACGTTGATTCTGATTGCTTTGGCGCCGGCCGTGCTCTGCGCGGTCGGCATCGCGCAGGGACAGGGGCAGCCGGCGGGCAACGCGACCCCCGCCGCGCCGACGGCCTCGCCGACGCGCGCCGGCGTGATCGACCTGATCCGCATCTTCAATGAATGCCAGCAAATTCTGGACCTGAACGATCAGATCAAGAAAAAGACGGACGACTACGGCAAGGAGGCCGCCGAGCGCCGCAAGCGAATCGAGGACAAGCAGACGGCGTTGAACGCCTTCAAGCCCGGCACGCCCGACTACGAGGCACGCCGAACCGAGCTGGTCCGCGCGAACATCGACGCGAACGTCTGGCTCAAGGTCGCCGAGCAGGAAATCGAACAGGATCGCTATACCTGGACGATCAAAGTCTATGAGAAGGCCTGCGAAATGGCGGCGGTTGTCGCCAAGGAACGCGGCATGGACCTCGTCCTGCAACGGACGGCGTTTCGGCCCGACGAAATCCAGGAGCAGAGCGTGCAGGCAATCCGCCGGATCATCCAGGACCGCGTCGTCGTGTACAATTCCGACGATCTGGACATCACCGAGGCCGTCATCGCCAAGATGAACGCCGACTATCGCAACGACCCGGCCCGGCCGAAGATCGGCAGCGCCTCCGGCCCGACGTTTGGCGGCGGCTCCGGATCGAGCGATGGCAACGAACCTCCCAAACGCTGAAGCATGCCCCAGTACCGTCCTTCTCTGACCGTCGCGGACCTTGCCGGTCTGTGTAACGGCCGCACAGCGGACCCGTCGCGCGGCGGCGTGGTTCTGCGCGCCGTTGCTGCAGCACACGAGGCAGGCCCCGACGCCATTACCTGGGTGACCGAAGCGCGACACGCGGAACAAGCGGCTGCATCGCAGGCGGGGGCGATCCTCTGCACAGAAAAGCTCATGCCCGGCGAGCCGCGAGCCGTCTTCGTGGACGATCCCGAGTTCGCCATGACAAAGGTGTTAGCGCACTTTTTCGTGCCGCCGCAGCCGCCCGAACCGGGTATACATCCAACGGCGGTGGTCGATGCGTCCGCGCGCCTGGGGCGCGACGTGCGCGTCGGCGCGCACGCGGTCATCCACGGCGACGTGCACATCGGTGACGGCTCGGTGGTACACGAAGGCGTCAGCATCGGTCGCGGCGTGACGATCGGAACGGGCACGACGCTGTTTGATCGCGTCGTGATCTATGACCGCTGCACGATCGGCAACGACGTCGTGATTCACGCCGGTTCAGTGATCGGAGCCGATGGATTCGGTTACGTGTATCGCAAGGGCAGGCACCACAAGCTGCCGCACCTAGGCACGGTGATCATCGAGGACGACGTGGAACTCGGCGCGGGCGTGTGCGTGGACCGCGGCAAACTCGGCGCTACGCGCATCGGACGCGGGACGAAGATCGATAACCTCGTTCAGGTGGCGCACAACGTTCAGATTGCCCCGTTGTGCGTCATCGCGGCGCAGACGGGCATTTCCGGCAGCGTCGAAGTCGGCGCGGGCGTGGCGATGGGCGGACAGGTCGGAATTGCCCATGGGTTGAAGATCGGCAGCGAGGTTCGCATCGCGGCGAAAAGTGGTATCATGAACGACGTGCCGGACGGGCAGACGGTCGTCGGATCGCCGGCCCAGGATCGATCGACCGCGTTTCGCGAGTTGGCGCGCGTTCGCAAGTTGCCGGAATTGTTCGAGCAAGTCGCCGAGTTAACGAAGCGAGTCCGCGACCTTGAAGCCGCAGCAGACCATCCAAAACCCGACTGAAATCAGCGGCCGGGGTCTCTTCACGGGGGAAGAAGTGGTCGTGCGCTTCAAGCCGGCCTCTGCCGACACGGGCATCACGTTTGTCCGGGTCGATGCCCCGGTCCCGGCTCGCATCAAAGCCCACGTCGATAATGTCACCAAGCGCGCCCGGCGCACCAGCATCCGCAACGGCACGCTGACGGTGGAAACGGTCGAGCATTGCATGGCCGCCCTGCACGGGCTGGGCATCGATAATCTCGAAATCGAGATCAGCGGCGGCGAACTGCCCGGCGGCGACGGCAGCTCCAACATCTTCGTCGATGCCATTCACCAGGCCGGCATCACCGATCTGGGCGTCGAACAAAAGCCGCTGATCATTCGCGAGACCGTGCGTGTCGCCGAGGGCGATGCCGAGTTGATCGCCGTCCCGACCGATACCGACGATTTGAACATCATTTACGACCTGGACTACGGCTCGGGCGGACCGATCCCACGCCAGATTTATGCGTTGCGCTTGTCGGCCGAGTCGTTCCTGCACGATGTCGCCCCGGCGCGCACCTTCCTCACCGAGGAGGAAGCCCGGCAGTTTCAGGCCGCCGGCCTCGGAAAGCACCTCACCCATCAGGATGTCGTTGTCATCGGAAGCGAAGGCGTCATCGGCAATGCGTTCCGCTACCCGGACGAGTGCGTGCGGCACAAGATTCTCGATCTCATCGGCGACCTGTATCTCGCCGGGAGACCGATTCGCGGGCGCATCATCGCTCGAAAAAGCGGCCACTCGCTGAACCATGAACTGGTCCGCAAGCTGCTGGAGGCGATCAAGACGCAGGAGCGCAACGCCCAGCTGGGCGCGCAAGCCGTGTACGACTCGCTCGCCCTTCGGCGAATCCTCCCCCACCGCTACCCGTTTCTGCTGATTGACCGGGTCGTGGAGCTGGACGAAGACCGCAAGGCGGTTGGAATCAAGAACGTCACCATTAACGAGCCGTTTTTTCAGGGGCATTACCCGGCCCAGCCGATCATGCCGGGGGTGCTGATTCTCGAGGCCATGGCTCAGTTGGCCGGGATTCTGCTCTCCCAGAAGCTGGAACACACCGGTAAGGTGGCGGTTCTGTTGTCCATGGATCATGTGAAATTCCGCAAACCGGTGCTCCCGGGGGACCAGCTCGTTTTGCATGTGCAGAATATCCGGGTGAAGGCTCGGACGGGCCATGTCCGGGCCTGGGCGATGGTCCTGGATACGGTAGTGGCGGAAGCGGAAATAAAGTTTATGATGGTGGACGCGGAGGGGGCCTAACCCCTGCCGCCGCGCGGTGGTCAACCAAACAGTGCATGCGCCGAAGTGGAAGCGGCGCTGGACGCGCGGATGGAACGAGGGCGGCGCGGAGCTGCCGCCCCTGCGGATTGTGGTGAATGCCGAGGATTGCCCCGACTGCCACCGTCGCACCCCAGGCGCAGATCGCCGACGAGGTTGAGATCGGGCCGGGTTGCTATGTCGGCCCCGATGTGCGCATCGGAGCCGGTTCGCGCCTGATCGCGAACGTCACCGTCCTGGGCAACACGCAAATCGGCGAGCGCAACCTCTTCTACCCCGGCAGCGTCATCGGCGCCGCACCGCAAGACCTCAAATACACCGGCACGCCGACCCGACTCGTCATCGGCAACGACAACATCTTTCGCGAAGGCGTCACCGCGCACACCGGCACCGAAGTCGCCGGCGGCCTCACCGAAGTCGGCGATCACAATCAGTTTCAGGTCGGCTCGCACATCGCCCACGACGTGCGCGTCGGCAACCATTGCATCCTCTCGAACCAGGTGCAGATCGCAGGACACGTCCACATCGAAGATCACGTGACCGTCTCCGGCCTCGTCGGTGTTCAGCAATTCGTCACCATCGGGCAATACAGCTTCATCACCGGCATGGCGCGCTGCACGATCGACACACCGCCTTACATGATCTTTGGTTTCGAGGGCAACGTGCAGGGCGTGAACATCAAGGGGCTGGGTCGCTGGGGCTTCGATGAGAGCACGATTCAGCAGCTTCGCGATCTGTGCAAGAAACTCTTCCCGCGCAAGAATCAGGCCGCCGCCGTATTCGGGCTGCGCTCCCTGTATCGCATCATGCCGTTCATCAAGGATGACAAAGCGACAATCAGCCTCGCCCGTCGAATTCGAGATTGCGAGACCAACGGCAAACTGGACTTCCACGGCCAGTACCTGATCAATTTCCTCAAGCGATCCATTTTTCAGGGTGTACACGGGCGCTACCTCGAATCGCTCCGCCGCGACCAGGGCGCGGTGCCGCAGTTCTACGGCGGGGGCCAGCGCTCGTGAGCCATCCCCCAATTCCCGTCGCCGTGGTCGGCGTGGGCCACATGGGCCGGCACCATGCGCGGCTCTATCGCGAGCTGCCTTCGGCACAACTCGTCGCCGTGGTGGATGCGAATGCCGACCGGGCGCGCGAGTGCGCCAAGGATTTTCAATGCCGCGCGCTGACGTCCATTGACGAGCTGCCGCCGGATGTGCGCGCGGTGACGGTCGCGGTGCCCACGATTTATCACCTCGCCGTGGCAGAGCCGCTGATGCGCCGCGGAGTCGCCGTGCTGGTGGAAAAGCCGCTGGCGCCCAACGTCGAAGAAGCTGACCGAATGCTGGCGATCTCGCGGGAGACCGGCGCCTTGCTCTCGGTCGGTCACACCGAACGGTTCAATCCGGTTGTGCGCGCCATGCAGCGGTTGCAGATTTCGCCGAAATACGTCGAGACGCAGCGTATCAGCCCGTTCCGGTTTCGTTCGGCCGATATCGGCGTCGTGTCCGACATGATGATCCACGATATCGACATCGTGCTGAATCTGGTGAAATCGCCGGTCGCCCGGCTCGACGCGGTCGGCGTCAACGTGCTCTCCCGGCATGAGGACGTGGCCAACGCCCGGGTCGTATTTGAGAACGGAGCCGTGGCCAATCTCGTCGCCTCGCGCCTGGCTCTGAAGACCGATCGCCGCATCCGCGTCTTCAGCGAGACGGCCTACCTCTCGCTCGACTACCAGCGCAAGACCGGCATCGCCATCACGCGCGACGCGAATCTCGACATTCTCGCCATGGCCCGCGACGGCAAGTTCGACAACCTCGCCGACATGGCCAACGTCGATTTCGGCCAACTGGTAAAGGTCGAGCCGCTCCTCGTTGACGACGTGGAGCCGCTTCGTGCCGAGCTGGAAGCGTTCCTCGATAGCGTCGCGACCGGCAAACCCCCGCCCGTCACCGCGGAGGACGGCGCCGCCGCGGTGCGGCTCGCTTCCGACATCGTCGCCGCGCTCGGTGCGCATCGCTGGGGCCATTGAGGACCGGGCTGCACGATGACCTCGCACGGCCCCACCTTCGCCTCTCGCATCGCCCCATGGCAAGCCGGGCTGCTGATCGCCCTTGCCGGCGCGGCCGCCTACGCCAACAGCCTGAACGGCCCGTTCGTCTTCGACGATCAATATTCCATCACGGAGAACGTCTATATTCGATCGCTGTGGCCGCTGCGCGAGGCGGTGTCCGCCCCCTACCAGTCAACCGTATCGGGCCGGCCGGTCGTCGCGTACACCCTGGCGGTCAATTACGCGCTGGGCGGGTTGAGTGTCCGCGGGTATCACGTTTTCAACGTGCTGGTTCACCTCGCCGCCGGACTGCTGCTGTTCGGCATCGTCCGGCGGACGCTGCTCGCGGCGCGTTGTCGGGAACGATTTGGCCAGGCGGCAACGGGGCTGGCGACCGCGACCGCCCTGCTTTGGATCATCCACCCGCTGCAAACTGAATCGGTGACGTACGTCATTCAGCGCGTCGAATGCCTGGTGAGCCTGTTTTATCTCGCGACGCTGTATTGCGTGATTCGTGCCGCCTCATCGCCGAGGCCGCTGCCCTGGTCGGCCGCCGCGGTCATCTGCTCCGCGTTGGGCATGGGCTGCAAAGAGATCATGGTCACAGCGCCCTTCGTCATCTTCTGGTATGACGTAGTGCTGCTGGGCGGCGGGATTCGCCCAACGCTTGCGCGGCGCGGGCTGACCCATCTCGGCATCGCCGCGACGTGGATGATCCTCTTCGCGCTCATCGCCGGCGGCCCGCGCTCCGACACCGTTGGATTCGGATTGCAAGGCCTTTCGGCGTTTGATTACGCTCGGACGCAATTCGGCGTCATTCTTAAATACCTTCAGCTTTCGATTTTCCCGTTGCACCTCTGCATCGACTATGCCTGGCCGACGGCGCGCGCCTGGACCGACTGGGTGCCGCAAATGGTCGCCATCGCGGTGCTGCTGGCCGGCACGATCCAGCTGCTCCGCCACCACCCGCCGCTCGGCCTGATCGCGGCGAGTTTCTTCGTCATTCTTTCGCCCACATCCAGCTTCGTGCCCATCGTCGATGCGGCGTTTGAGCATCGCATGTACCTCGCGCTCGCTCCGCTTTGCGCCTTGGCCATCCTCGGGGCGCACGCGATCCTGCGAAAATGGAGCACCAACCGTCCCGCTGCGGCGCGGCTCGCACCGGGCATTGCGTTTGCGCTCGGAGCGCTCGTCACGGTTGCGCTGGGAGCGCGCACCATCGCGCGCAATCAGGACTACGCCACCGCCGAACGGCTCTGGCGCAGCACACTCGACGTTGAACCGGCCAACCCTCGAGCGCATCTTGCCCTTGGCGCGGTCCTGCTGCGTGAAGAGCGATTCGATGAGGCCATCGAGCTGTATCGCGGCGCGTTGCAAAAAGATGCCCGCTTTGTCGCGGGGCACTATGGAATGGCCCAGGTGCTCCACGCATTGAAACGCTACGACGAGGCGCTGGTGCATGCCGAACAAGCCGTGCAGCTCGATCCGAAATACCCCGAGGCAAACACCGTGCGCGGCGTGATCCTCACCAAGCTGGGCCGGCACGAGGAGGCCGCTGCGGCCTTTCGCCGGGCGCTGGAACTGGACAACACTCACAGCGAGGCGCACTTCTATCTCGCCTGCATCTACGACGAGCAACGAAACATCGACGCGGCGATTCATCATTATCGGGAGACGCTGCGCATCCGCCCGGAGCACGCGAACGCCCTGCGGCAATTGGCCGACATTCTGGTGAAGATGAACGAACCGGCCGAGGCGATTTCGCTGTATCGGCGAAACCTCCTGTACGCCGGGGAGTCGCTCCGCGTGCTGAACGGTCTGGCCAATGCGCTTTCATTCACCGACCGGATCGAGGCTTCGATCCCTTACTACGAACGGGCGCTAGCGCTCGCGCCCGACGAGGCGGGTGTGCACTTCAATTATGCCAATACGCTGGCACGCCTGGGCCGCTGGAAGGACGCGATTCCGCATTACGAGGCGACGCTCCGCATCCGGCCCGATCTGGTCCCCGCGCAGCAAGCCCTTGCCCGCGCGCAGGCGGCGTTGAACACACCGGCGCTGAACACTGCCGCGTCCAAGCCCTCAAGCGCCCCGACCGATCAGGCCCCTTGACCCAGCCAGCGGGCGAATTCCATGAGATCACCGAATTCGTGGTCCGGTGTGTGTGTGCCGATGTCGTGGATGCGGTGCGCCCGATTGACCCAGCCGCTGCGGAGGCCGGCGACGATGGCCCCGCCCACGTCGCTGTGCAAACTGTCGCCGACGTGAATCACCCGATCGCGCTGCCAGCCGGTCTGCGCCAGCGCCATGTCGAAGATGGCGCGGTCGGGTTTGTAGCTGCGGGCGTCCTCCGAGGTGACGACGTGATCGAGTTTCAAGGCGTGCCGCTCGATGACGGCGTCGATGTCGCTGCGATCGGCATTGGATACGAGACACACCGGCAGCGGGCACGCCTGAAGAAATGCAGCCGCCTCGGGCTGGAGCGGCGGATTGCTCCAATAGCACCGCAGCATCTCGGCGTAAGGCGTCGGGTCCATGGTGACGCCGAGCGCGGTCATCGTCTCGCGCAGCGTGCGGCGCTCCACGTCGAAGAGCGTCAGGAATCCGGCGCCATTGCAGAAGTCCAGCGCGTGAAAAAATCGCTCGCCCCACGTGATGCTCAACTCGTGCGCCGAGAGGGTCAAACGAAAGTCGCGCACAAGGTGCTCGCACGTCGCCTCCACCGCCTGGCGATCGCCCGTCGTCAGCGTCCCGTACATATCGAGGAACACGCCGTCCAGTTCCATGCCCGCTCCCACTCTCATTTCCCCACACAGAATCGCGAGAAGATTCGCCCCAGCAGATCTTCCGTGTCCTCCCGCCCCGCAAGCACACCCAGCTCCTCCGCCGCAATGCGAAGCTCTGCCGCGACAAGGTCTGCGTCGGCCAATGTTTCGCCCGATGCCGTCGCCAGCCCGATCGCGCGATTCAACGCCTCCAGCGCCGAATCCAGCGCCGCCCGGTGCTCCGACATCAGCGCGACGGCCGAATCGCTGACGGCGGATTCGCGGTCCTGCAAACGCGCCGCAAGCGCCGTCTTCAACTCATCCAGACCAGCGCCGGTGGTCGCGCTGACCAGCAGATCGTACCCGGTTGCCTTCGCTGCGCGCGGTGCCCCCAGCAGATCGCACTTGTTCCCCACGAAAAGGCACGGCACATCGAAGACCGGCAACTCCGCGCGCCGTGCCGGGTCGCTCTCGGTGACATTCTCCACCCATACCACGAGGTCAGCCGACTTGAGCGCGTCGCGCGCTGCTCGCTGTGCCTGCGCGTCCAGCGAATCAACCGCATCGCCAACGCCGGCCACGTCGATCAGCAGGCATTCGGTTTCGCCCAGTCGCAACGGCGCGGAAAGCACGTCGCGCGTCGTTCCCGCCACGGGCGCGCAGATCGCGCGATCCAGGCCGGTCATTCGATTGAGCAGACTCGACTTGCCCGCGTTCGGCCGCCCTGCGATAACGACGCGCGGCAACTGGTCCCAGCGCTCGGCGCGAACACCGGCTGCCGTTGTCGCAGCGAGGGCCTTGCGCACTTCCATCAACCCATCTCGCAATTGCCCGGGCATGATGAACTCGATCGGCTCTTCCGCGAAATCCAGCGCGCCTTCCACCAATGAAAGCAAATCCGCCAGCCGCTCGCGCGCCGCCCCCGCCACGCGCGACAGCTCGCCGTGAAGCAGTCGCTCGGCCGCTCGCAACTGCATGTCCGACCGCGCGGCGATCATGCCCGCCACACCGTGTGCCTGCGAAAGGTCCATCCGCCCGGCGAGGACCGCGCGCAGGGTGAACTCCCCCGGCTCGGCTCGCCGCGCCCCGGCGGCGATGCAAGCCTCGACCACCCAGCCCAGAAGAACCGGCGCGCCGAGAAAATGAAGCTCCACGACATCCTGCGCGGTGTAGCTGCGCGGCGCGCGAAACACGAGCGCAAACCCCGGCAGCCGAAACCGCCCGACGCGAACGAAGCCCTCCACGCATTTGCTTGCACTGGCTTGCGCCGCGGTCCGCCGCGCGGGATCGCATGACGCGTCGGCGGAACTGGGCGACATGGATTCAGATTGGGTTGGCATGGCCTCAGCCTCGGGCGGCCAAGCTGTCGCCGAACTCGCATCAAAAACGCCCGATGCCACATCCATCGCCGCCGGCCCGGACAGGCGCACGATCCCCCGGGCAGCCGCCCCCGCCGCCGAGCTAATCGCTACAATTGTATCATCCGGATTCATGCCGGCGACCGGCCAACCGCGAGATCGTCCTGCTTCCAGCGACGCTGCGAAGCCGATGACGCCCCCGCCAGCGCCGGCAGCCCGTGCGGCTCCGCCCGCCCCTGCTCATCGACCGTGCAGAACAGGAACGTCCCCGTCGCGACCGGCTTGGGATCGTCTTTCGGTTGCAGCTTCCACGCGTCGACCTTGATGCCGATGGTGGACTCGCCGATGTAATCAACCCGCCCCTCGAATCGCAGAATCTCCCCCAGCCGCGCCGGCGTTCGCATCGACAAGCTGCGAATCGACATGAACACGACCGGCCGCGCCTCATCGAAGCAATTCTCCGCGGCGATGTACGCCATCTGCACGCACCACTCGGTGCATCGCCCGGCGTAGAGCGTTTGATGGTGGTTGAGGTCCTCGCTCTTGACGAGGTGGGTCGTGGAAATGAGTGTTGGATCGCTGGATTGCGACGACATGTTTCATCCTGCCGGCCGCTGTGCGACTTCTGGTCGTTGTCCGGAAGCGACCGTCTGCACGCGAACAAAACGCACACTATAACCAATCTGCTTGCGGCCCGCCTGCTCACGCCGGCTTGACTTTGACTCCGGCCGAAATCCAGCTACGATTAAGCTGTTGTTGCAGCCGAGTCCCCGGTTGACGCCGGGGAGCGGGGAACCCACCGCCGCCTTGCTATCAAGCGTCGCGGCCGGGGCGAAGGAGTCGGTCGGCTCCAAGCCACTTTCAAGGCCCAGCCCGTCAGCTAACCCCGCAGGCACGTGAAAGAGCACGACGAACCGCTCTCCTGATACAGCCGATCGACCGATCGCGCGTTTCACGAGCATCCGTTCGTGCGTTCGCGTCCGCTTTTTCGCGCGTGCAGGAATGCGCGGAAAACGCTTGGGCGCGCAGCGAACCCTTTATGGAGACCGGCCTCCCCGGCGGCGGATCCGCGCCGCCCACTGCAGACAATCTCTCGTCGAAGAACAACTCCACCCCGCAGTTGCTAAGCCAAGAGCTTAACAGCCCTGCGCCTCCACGGCGGCGCATTCGCTCCGCCATGGTCACACTGGGCCGGCTTTCAACGTGGATCGTCCTGACGCCCCCGCGACGCGGCCTCGAGCGCTGGACGCGCATGCGCCCGGCACAGCAACTCGTGCTGGGTTTCGCGTCCTACGCCGTCGTCGGCACGGCCCTGCTCTGCCTCCCCTTCGCGCAGCAATCGCCGGCGCGAATCGTCGATCACCTGTTCAACGTCACAAGCGCCATTTCGACAACCGGCCTGACGACCATCAGCGTCCGCGACAGTTACACCTTCTTCGGCGAGTTTGTTCTGCTCGCGCTCTTTCAGCTCGGCGGCATCGGTTACATGACGCTGTCGTCGCTCATGATTCTCGCGCGCGGCGGTCGCATTTCCGACACGCGACTTGGAATCCTCAAGGCGGGTTTCGCTGTGCCGCACTACTTCGTCATGCAACGGTTCATCGTGCATGTCGTCGTGTTCACGTTTGTCGCCGAATCAATCGGTGCGTTGCTGCTCTGGTGGCGGTTTGCCGCGCTGGGCGTTCAGGAGCCGCTTTGGTTTGCCGTTTTCCATTCCGTGTCCGCGTTCGCCACAGCCGGTTTCGGCCTGGCCAACAACAGCCTCGAAGCCTTTCGCGGCGACTGGGCGATCAATCTCATCATCGGCGTGCTCTGCTACCTCGGCGCGATCGGGTTCATTGTCGTGCAGGACATTTACCTCTCCATCAAACTCCGCGAGCACCTGATTACCTACACATCCAAGGTCATTCTGTGGATGACCGCGGTGATCTTTGTCGTCGGCACGGCCGCGATGTACTTCATTGAGCCGAGCGTGCGCGATTTGCCTGCCGCCGAGGGCCTCATGGCCTGCGCGTTCCAGGTCATGTCTGCTTCGAGCACGGCAGGGTTTAACTCGATTCCAATCTCACCCCTCACAACCGCCACGCTGCTCATCATCATGGCTGCCATGGTCATCGGCGCGTCACCCAGCGGCACCGGCGGCGGCATCAAGACTACGAGCGTCTCCGCGCTGCTCGCGAACCTGATCAGCGTGCTGCGCGGGCGCGACCGGGTAATCTGGCTGCGGAACGAAGTTCCTGCGTTGCGCGTGCTGTTTGCCGTGGCCTCCGCCACGCTGTACCTTTGCCTGCTTGCCACGGGTGTCACAATTCTGTCGCTCACGGAGAAGCAGCCGTTCCTCGATCTGTCTTTCGAAGCCGTCAGCGCCATCGGCACCGTCGGGCTTTCGACGGGCATTACGGGCAGCCTTTCAACCGCCGGAAAACTCGTTGTGACGTTCCTGATGTTCGCCGGACGATGCGGACCGCTCACGCTCGGCCTGGCGCTGCTGCGGCCCGATGAACCGTCCACCGATGAATTGCCGGGTCACGACGACCTCGCCGTGTGACATGGACGAGTCTTCGCCAAGCGGTATGGACGCGCTTGAGATGATGCAGTTTCGGGCATGTGCCTGCCACTCGCACTCCGGGGGTGAGATTGGAGTCTGCGACGACGTGACAAGACCGCGCCCTGCGTCTGCGGGATTGTGCGCATGCAGCGTCCTATTGCTCTGGAGCGGAAGGGGCGTCGATGAACGACACAGGCTTCCAGGCGTTTTCCCTCCCCTTCCGCGAGTTCGTGGTGGGAGCAACGCGTGGCACACAAACTGCCAAATTTAAGAGGCAAGGCCGGGACCGCATGCGGCCCGCGCGAGCCGCTGCGCCCCGTTCGGCCGTGCATCACCTGGGAGGCCCGGACCATGCAACTCGAGAAGCTGCTGCGAAAAGAGAAGATCCCATTTGAAAAGAAGACCCATCGAACCGCATTCACTTCGCAGGAACTGGCCGCCGCGGAGCACATTCCGGGGCGATTTGTCGCCAAGCCTGTGCTGGTAAAAGGCGACAAAGGGTTCGCGATGTGTGTCATTGCGGCATGCGATCGACTCGACCTGGCGCGGGCTGCGCAGGCCTTGGGCGAACCGCGTGTTGAACTGGCGACCGAGCAGGAAATGCGAATTGTCTGTCCCGATTGCGAGATCGGTGCCGAACCGCCCATCGGCCGGCTGTTCAACCTGAAGACGGTGATGGACGAGCGCCTTTCGAATGACACCTACCTCGTGATGCAGGCCGGCACTCACACCGAGGCCGTCAAACTGCTTCGCGAAGACTGGGAGCGCGTCTGCAATCCGATCAAGGCGCGGATCGCGGTTTGACAAGCGTGGGATGCAATTGGGGTCTGGCAACTACCGGAGGTCGGGTCCGCAGACGCGACGACGCCGCAGGGAATACTTGATCCATTCGCCCGATTCGCGTTATTGCGCCGCTTGTGACAAGAAGTAGGCTCTGACGTGGTTCGTGTGGATGAGCCTCGATCTTCGCTCAAGCTCCTCCTCCAGTTCCTGCCGTGACGCTTCGTTCGTAATTGCCGACAAGGCCATCTGGAGCGTCTCGACAAGGAATCGAGTCTCCTCGTCATTCGATTTAACTCTTGCAGCGGCGTCTCTGCATGAGTCGAGCTTGTCCAGAATGTAATCGCCGGCGCCGTCCAGCGTCTCGAATGCCATTGTAATCAGCATGACCAGGCAACCGTGTGTGAGGAACCGGCGCTGCTCCTCGTCAAGTTCGAAGGCATCAATGAACTCCCAATACGGAAGCTGATAGACGCTTCCCCAATACAGATCACCCATGAGGCAATGGTACTCATTGAGTTGATGTTAAAGCAGGCAAATGTCCTTTTCTACAGATTGCAACATGACCCAATCGTTCTCTGACATGATGCGATCTTTCGATGCTCGCGGCACGCGAGCAGCTCCGCCTAGTCGGGTCCGCAGACTCGACTCGCGCAACAGCACGCGCGTCAAGACGTGAGTCTGTATCGGATAGACAAGAGGAATTAGCGGCGGCCGGACTTGAACCGGCGACCCAGGGCTTATGAATCCCTTGCTCTGCCAACTGAGCTACGCCGCTGTTTCGAGCGGTAATTTATAGGGGGAATCAGCGGCTGGTACAAGGCCGCGCGGAGGGTGCCATTCGAACGGCTGCTCGAAACGCCCCTCGACCCGGGCACGAAATCACGCCGCGGAGGAGGCCTATTTCTGATCCTCGCCGGTGCGGATGCGCGGGTCGGGAGCCAGTTCGGCCATCAGCTTCTGAATGTACTGCTGCTTGAGTTGCTCACGGTGTTCGAGGAATTCGGCCGGCAGCTCATCCTCACGCAGGAAGATCTCATACGACACGCCGCCTTCCTTCGCCGGGATGCTGACCTTCGCGGCGATCGGGCTGCTGCCCGAGCGCGTCGCGCCGCCGGTGGCCGGACCTGATCCGGCGGCGGCTTCGCCGACACCGATCGAGACCGCGTCGGCATGAATCTCATACTTCAATCCCGTCTCGGCAGCCATCAGCTCCAGCGCCGCCCGAATCGACGTCGATTGCAGGACAAGCGTATAACTGCTCACCGACGGCGGCAGCTTCAGCAGCAGACCCGGCTCGAGCTTGAACATCACGTCGGCCTTGTCGCCCAGGTCAATCAGAATCTGCGACAGCGGCTGTCCCGTGTAGCGCGCGGTGACCCGGCGCGACAGTTTGCCGGCGATCTGCGCCTGCCCCGTGCGAATCACGATGTGATCGTCTTCCGGCGTCCAGCCCCATCGCAGCGCCCCGGTTGCCGTCTCCAGCACCTGCGCCACCGAGCCCTGGCCCGATTTCTCCATCTGGTCCAGCAGCATCTTGGGCGCGTCCACTTTCGAGGTGATGCGATATTGCAGCTTGAACTCGCCGAACGCTGCCGGTGAATAGGCCGTTTCGCTCATTCGGCGCAGCAGTTTCAATTCCTCCCACGTCGCCCGCCGCGCCAGCCGCCGAAGCGGATCGGTCGCAATGACGACCACCGACTGGTCGCGCACGTCGTACGTCATGCCCAGTGCACCCAGTATCTTCGGCAGCGCCTCACGCAGCGATGCGTTCGTGATTGTCACGTCGGCCAGCTTCGTCTGCTTGCCCCAGGGGAGCATTTCGGCCGACTCGTCATCGACCACGATCGATACGCCGACCTGTTTGCCGAGATCGGCGAGCGCCGCGGGCAACTCGAGGCCGCTCATCGCAAGGTTCTCGACCTTCTGATCGAGCAATTGGGCCACGTCCGTGCCGCCGGCCTGGGCCGCGCCGCTGCGGCTAATCCCCGCCATTCCGAGCAAGGCGGCGCACAGCCACGTCCATGTCTTGGTGCTTTGCATCTCGTCACCTCGTATCACGCCGAACAGTCGGCCGGCATGCGCGATCGATGCGCCGGGCCGAACCGCCAGTCTAAAGGCTGCGACAAACTCCACGCTAAGCGCCCATGGGCCGCGACTGGATTCAGATCGCAGATCGGGCAGAAATTAACTCAATTCGGACCCGGGCGGATGCGCCGCTTAGTAAAGGAACGGGTCCACGACAAAATCACTCGATGCGACCTCGTCGCGATCAGCAGCGATGCCGACCCAGCCCTGCGGCTCGGGCGACGACCTCGGATCGCGCTTGGCCTCGTCAAACTTGAATGAAACGACCCCCACCGCTTCCGGCGTGTCCAGCGAGACTAGCACCGCACGCTGGCGCGGCGTCTGCTCCGGACCCTTGGCCACCATGCCGCCTGAAGACGAAGCACCGTTCGTTGCGACCGTTGGGCCGCCCAAGTCTCGCGGCCACCAGACGGCCATCACAATCGCAGCCGCAACCGCCAGCGGCGCGCCGACGCGACCGATCCACGCGAGAACGCGCCGCCGCGAGCGGATCTTTCCGATTGAGCCGGTCTTGATCGTGCGCGCTTCGCGCCGCACGGCCGAGGAGATTCGCGCCTTCAGGGCGCGGTAGTCGACCTCGGGGACCGGGCCGCTCCAATGGGGAACCAATTCATCAAGCCGCGAGGCGTCGGCCGGCCGCGCTTCGGCCCCGCCGGATCGGACCCGCACCGCGACGCGCGCGGCGTTGGCCGACCAGTCAAACCGCGCCGGCATGGTGCGCCAGCCCTTAAGCAGCGCGGCGAGCTTTTCATACATCTCGGCGGTGCGACGGGCCTGTGCGTCGTCCATCAGCAGGGCATTCAAGCAGGTTCGCTCCTCCGCCGTTCGCTCGCCGGGGAGGCAAGCCGCGAGGAGCATCTCGACATTTTCATTCTCACCATTCATCAATTCACGATTCCTGACCGCCGACTTTCCGATCCCGCCGCCGACATTGTTCGAGTCACTCTTCGAGGAAGCTCTTAAGTTTCTCCTTCAGGGTCTTTCGGGCCTGAAAGACGTTCCACTTGACCATTTCCACGCTGCATTCAAGGATCTCCGCCACGTCCTTCTGGGGCATCTCCTCAATCGCGAAAAGCACCAGCGCCAGCCGTTGCGGGTCGGGCAGTGACTCAATCGCCGCCGCAATCGCTCCCTGCAGTTCCGACGCTTCGAGCGAGTCTCCTTCTTCACCACGGGACTTGATCGACGCGGCCTGCGAATCCCCGCTTTCGTCGTCGTCACCGTGCAGCGACAGCATCGGCCGCCGACCGCGCCGGAAGTTCAGCGACTGATTGCTGACGATTCGCATCAGCCAGGGACCGAATCGGCCTCGCTCCTGCAAACCCGACAGCGACCGATACGCCCGCAAAAACGACTCCTGACAGACTTCCTGGGCGTCGTCGATGTTGCCCAGCAGCCGATAGGCCACGGCAACCGCCCGCCGCTGATAGCGCTCGATCAACTCGTCGAACGCCGACATCTCGCCCGCGAGCGTCCGCTCGATGGCCGCGATGTCCTCCGCAGCCGCCTTTGCGTCGTCTTCCACCGGGCTGTCCGTGGCCGCCTTTTTGCTCATAAGTTCAGACACTGTAAACCCATGCGCGGTTAGCCCGAATGGGAGTTCCCTGCCGCCGATTCCCGGGAACTGCCGCACCTAAACCGCTGCCGCAGCCAACCTTAGACGCTTTGGGCCTTCCATGCAAATTATCCCCCATTTCTTGTTATCGATCCCATTTTCGGGGACGGCCCTGACTTTTCGCTGGTGAAGCACGCCCGCTTCGGATATCTAACCGTTCCATGGACAAGTCAGACCCACAAACAGGTTTGGGAGAGCCGAGGGCTGCAACGCGCCGCGAGTTTCTCCATCGGGCGGCGGTTGCCGGCGCGGTTCTCGGTGCTGATGCCGCCGCCTTGCTGCCGCAAATGGCCCGCGCGGAGCAGCCATCGGCGGGTGGCGCCAAGCCGGGCGCGCGGCCGGTGATCATCTCCAGCTCGAACGGCCTCAAGGCCATCGATGTCGGCTACAAGGCGCTGGTCGCGCGAAAGGACCCGCTCGATGCCGCCATCGAATCGGTGACAATTGTCGAGGATGACCCGGACGACTCATCGGTCGGCTACGGCGGGCTGCCCAACGAAGACGGCATCGTCGAACTGGACGCTTCGGTCATGCACGGGCCGACGCACAAGGCCGGCGCGGTCGCGTCGCTCCGCAACATTCGTAATCCGGCGCAGGTAGCGCGGCTGGTCATGCAGCGAACCGATCATGTGCTCATCGTCGGCGAGGGTGCATTGCGTTTCGCCAAGGCGCATGGATTCAAGGAACAGGACCTGCTCACCGAAGCCTCGCGCCAGGCGTGGCTCAAGTGGAAGGAGTCGCGCGACAAGGACGACGACTGGTTGAGTGATGAAGAAATCAGCCCCGCGGCCGGCGCGCGCGGTCGCGATGCGATTCCCTTTACCTGGGGGACGATACACTGCGCCGCGGTGGACAGTCGCGGCGACCTCGGCGCGACGACGACCACAAGTGGTTTGTCTTACAAGATTCCCGGGCGAGTAGGCGATTCACCCATTCTCGGCGCGGGGTTGTATGTGGACAACGCCGTCGGCGCAGCGGGGTCCACCGGCCGGGGCGAGGCGAACCTGCTGAATTGTTCATCGTTTCTCGTGGTCGAATTGATGCGGCACGGCAAATCGCCTCAAGACGCTTGTCTCGAAGTCATACGGCGCGTCGCGGATCACACCGAACCGCGCCTGCGCGACAAGAACGGCCGACCGGCGTACGGATTGATTCTCTACGCGCTCGCGAAGGACGGCCGCCACGGTTCGGCCGCGATGTGGTCGGGAGCGAAATACGCCGTCTGTGACGAGACCGGCGGTCGATTGTTGGACTCTGCGTTTCTCTACAAGCGCGATTAGCCCGCCGCGACGCCGGTGTCCGCCATGCGACTGCGAATCGCATCAGGCGTGTCGACATCCAGCACCCACCCGGCGATGTCGCGCTGCACCCGCGCCCAGTCGTCGCTGAATCGCTTCGCAAGATACGCGTGATACAGCACATCAAGCGTCGCGCTGAAGTGCCGCACCTGCTCAACGCGCTCTTCCGCCTGTTCGCGAAGATCGCCGCGCACCGGCTCACCCGGCTGCTTTTCAAGTTTCGGAAGCACGCCGCCCGACACGTTGAACGTCTCGGCCTGGAGCGCCAGTTCGTATTGCACGCCGTCACGATGCAGGATCAGCCCCACTCTGCGAGGCAGCTTGCCCCCTTGCAACGCCCGGCGACTCTCCGGCAGCGACGCCGGGCCGTCGGCCGTCAGCACCTGCTTGCCCGTCTCGGCCCACGGGCATTCGAGTGTCAACTGCTTGACAATCAGTACCGACGCGTCGGTCTCATCCGGCAGATGAATCACGTCTGACTGCTCGGCGACCATCCACCACAGCCACAGCAGGAACTCATTGCCAAGGTAGTCGCGCGAGGCCGGATCGGCCGCTGTCCAATACACTTCGATGTGCCCGTTGCCGCGCGCGTGCGGAACATACTTCGCAAGCTGCGCCGTCTCGATCCGTCGCGAGTTCCCCGCTGCCTCGGCCCACTGATACGCCAGCCGTCCCGCCGACATCCGCTCCACGCGCTTGTCGAACGTATCGCGAAAAAGCGACATGAACCGCTCCTGCACGGCCGGCTGCGTCGCGCCGAGGTAGATCACGTCACTGCGCGTGTCCCACAGGATCGGAAACTGTCGCATCGAGCGAAAGCGCCCGTCCTTCATCTCCCCCGCCGCGCGCTGCCTGGCCGCTTCGATCGCCTCCTTGCGAACCCGCGCCGGCTTCCAGTTTTCATTTGCCTTGAGCAGCGCCTCGCGCTCCTGCTCCACGTACGCCCGCATCAGGTCCGGCGGGACTTTCGACGAATCGACGCGCATGCCAAAGTGCAGGCAGTCGAGAATCACGTTCTTGTCGGCGTCGAACTCGCGGTCGAGCAGATGCCGCCCGCCGAGCCAGCCGATCTCAACGCCGTCGGATCGGGCCTTGCCCTTGCCGATGACATGACCGCGAAACTTGTCCATCAGGTTGTCATCGAGCCGCTTGGGCGAACCGCCGACGACCTGGAAACGGGAGAACGAAAGCGAGCCGTGGAGAAAGGGCATGGGTTTCCTGCTATATTGCGCTCAACGAGATTGGCGGCCGCGCGGGCACCGTGCCGCCAACCGCAGTAAGATCGTGCGATGATGCTAGATGGTTACGGCGGTGCGTCAATCGACGGCTGCGCTGCTTGTGAAAACCCTATCTACAGGAACTCACAGATGCGAAGAACCCTGATGCTCATTGCGGCTGCTTCGGCAGGACTCCTGTTCACGGGCCTTGCTCCGGCATGGTCTTCGCCGCAGAAGTCCAGCGGCATCGCTCCGCCGGCGCCCATGCCGCCCATCGCGCCGGCTGTGAAGCAGCAGACCGACGCGACGGTCAGCAAAGCACTGAAATTCCTCGCGGCGCGGCAGGAGAAAGA
This sequence comes from Phycisphaerae bacterium RAS2, assembly GCA_007753915.1. Taxonomy (NCBI): domain Bacteria; kingdom Pseudomonadati; phylum Planctomycetota; class Phycisphaerae; species Phycisphaerae bacterium RAS2. The sequence continues at coordinate 1,431,188 of CP036352.1, read as the reverse complement.
CGGCGGCTGGAACGCCAAGTACGGCCCGGCGGTGACAGCCATTGTCGCCAAGGCCTTCGCGGATTCCCCCGATTACGGGCCGAACCACGCGGTCGTGCAGCGAGCCGTCGAGTCGATCCTGCGCCACGCGCAACACGACGGCGGCTTCTACGAGCGGCAGCAGAACCTGGCGAACTATCAGACATCTGTCGTTTTGACGTTTCTCGCTTCGCTGGATCGCGCGCGCCATGCGCCGCACATCGCCAAGGCGCAGGCGTTTCTAAAGGGGCTGCAGTACGACGAGAGCGAGAAGAAGGATGTCAAAGACACGTGGTACGGCGGGGCAGGCTACAACACGACGAAGCGCCCGGATCTCTCCAACACGCAAATGATGCTGGAGGCGCTGCACCAGAGCGGGCTATCGACGGATGATCCGGTTTACAAGCGTGCGATTGTTTTCATCTCGCGCTGCCAGATGAACGAAACGACCAACGACCAGCCGTTCGCTCGTGGCGCAAGCGACGGCGGATTTGTTTACACCGCGGCCGACGGAGGCGAGTCGAAGGCAACGGGCGGTTTTGAACTTGGCCGGCCGCTACGCAGTTACGGCTCGATGACTTATGCGGGGTTCAAGAGCTATCTATACGCGGGGCTTTCGCGCGATGACCCGCGCGTCACGGCGGCCCGGACGTGGATTCGGCAGAACTACACGCTCGACGTTAACCCCGGCATGCCGGATCGGCAGAAGCGAGAGGGTTTGTATTATTACTATCACGTCTTCTCGCGTGCTCTGGTGGCCTGGGGTGAACCGACGATCACCGACGGCGCGGGCCATTCGCATGATTGGCGCGTTGAACTGTGCCGCAAGGTCACCTCGCTTCAACAGCCCGACGGAAGCTGGCTGAACGAGGCCGATCGCTGGTTGGAAGGGGATGCGGACTATGTCACCGGATTAACCGTAACGACGCTTCAGACGGCAGCGGGCGCGAACTCCGGCGGCATGCGGAGCGCCGAATGACCCGCGCCGCTACGCTTCGCGTCGCCTTTTACACAGTGCTGTGCGCCGTCGCCGGTTGTGCCGCACCGCGCCCGGCCGAGCGCGAGCTCTCGCGCGATGCGAAATGGCAGGCGGACGTCGATTGCCTCGCCCACGAACTGCCTCGCCTGCACAAGAACGCCTTCTTCAAGTGCTCGCGCGAGTCGTTCGATTCCGCGGCGGCGAAACTGCGCGCGGACGTGCCGCGCCTCGCGGACCATCAAATCGTCGTCGGCATGATGCGGCTCATCGCGCTGATCGGCGACGGCCACACGCAGGCCCAGAACTTCGCGCAAGTCGGCGGGTTCCGCACGCTGCCGATTGTCGCTGAATGGCTTCACGACGGGTATTACGTGACGCGAACGCTCCGACGATTCGAGGCAATCCTCGGCGCAAAACTTGTTCGAATCGGCGAGTTGCCGGTGGACGAGGCCGCGCGACGCCTCGCAGAGACGTTCCCCGCCGAGAATGAGATGCAGATACGGCGGCGCGTCCCGCTTGCGATGCGAAATCCGGAGCTCCTGCACGCCTGTGGATTGAGTGCCGGCCTGGACCGCGTCGCCTTTACCACCGCTGACGCGAACGGAAAAGAGGCGATTATAGAACTTTCGCCGATTGCATCGGACCGCGAGTGGCGCTGGGTGTTCGCGGCGGAGCGCGTGCCGCTCGCCGAGCAGCGGGCCGAACCTTATTGGCATCAGGCAATCGTGACACCGTCGCACGGCCCGGCGATGTACCTCGCGTACAACACCTGCTCCGGGTTCGGCGAGTTCCGCACCCTTTGCGACGCGATGTTTACGGGAATCCCGACTGGAGATGGGCCGGACGCAAAAAAATGGCGGCTGATCATCGACCTGCGCCGCAACGGCGGCGGCAACTCCATGGTCATCGACGCGATGTACCCACACCTGCTCTGGCGGCCGGCCCTGCGCGAGCCGGGCCACCTGCTCGTGCTGATCGGCCGCGGCACGTTTTCCTCGGCGATGATGAACGCGATCCAGCTTCGCCAGCGGTACGGTGCCGTGCTGATCGGCGAACCGACCGGCGGGAGCCCGAATGCTTACGGCGAGATCAAGCCTCTGACGCTGCCGCACTCGAAGCTGGTTGTGATGTATTCGACGAATTACTTTTCACTGGTGGACGGAGACGTGCAGACCGTCACGCCGGACGTGCTGGTCGAGCCGACGATCGCCGATGTCCTCGCGGGGAAGGATCCGGTGCTTGACGCCGCGCTTCAATTCGTCCAAGCGCGCCCTGGTGCGGAAACCGCGAACAATTGAGTCGACTTCATCGCCCGCGACGGGATCGCATGATGAACCCCGCCAGGCCCAAACAAAGGAATAAACCCGACGCAGGCTCCGGGATCTGCGTAAACACAAGTCCCGCCGCAGTCAAATTGCACCAGTTCACACCGCATTGAGTCTCGTATCCGGAGATCGTGATCACATCGCCTGGCGCGGCTTGGGAGACCTTGAAGAAGAAGAAATCGACGCCGAAGTTGGCATCCTGATCGGTGATAACAAGACCGCTATTGCCTGCGCCGGAACCAGACGTTTGCCTGAATCTAAGGGCGTCGGGGTAGTCCCACGCGCCATCTCCTGTATCAGTGAGGTAACCAACATAGAATACGGGGGGCGGATTTGGGCCGATTGCAAGGCTAAGCAGCCCCTTTTCTTGATTGGACGGACTGAAATTGTACGTGAGGCCGGCGTGAACGATTGTGCCGGTTTGCGGGTTGATCAACTGCTGATAGGAGTTCGAGCGATAGTAAGAATTTGCCCCGGCTGCGGATATGCTGCTGACGTAACTCGGCAGGAGCGTCAGTCGTACCGGGCCGAAGGGAACGCCACCCGTGGAAGTTGGCTCGCCCGGCAATGAAGTTGCATACAAGTCATAGCCGTCTGTCCCCAAGAATGCCGCCCCCCAGGGCCCGGCGTCGTTGACCTTTCCTGCATACTCGATCACAGCACTCAAAGCGTTCGCTTGAAGCATGCTGATCAAGAGTAGACAACCAATCCCGACTATACGGATTCTGCGCGACATTGTAGCACTCCTCTTAACCCCACTCATTGTAATACGACGAAGTCTAAAATACAATGTCGCCTGATGACGTAGCATGAGTAGCGTTTGAAAGGAGCCTCGCGCGGAAGCATGCGGATTCCATGCATTTGGCCTTTCCCAACCCAATCCCTCTTGGTCGCGACTCGGATCCATGGCCAAACTTTGATCATACTGATGCCATGGCCCGACTCGGACGATAGTCGATTCAGTCGGATTGAGCCTTGCCGGCCATAGAAGTTCCCGTTTTCTCAATAGCGTAAGTATCGATGACCGCATCGGATTCATTGATCTGCTTAAGCTCAAAACGCGTCGCCGACAGTTCCACCAGCGTGAAGCTGAACACGTCATCGACCGCGACGCGTAGGTAGGCCGGCGGATTGGGGCGCTTGGCATAGCGCTCGGCCCCGCCGGCGCCGCTCACCACGTAAACCACGCCCTGCCCCTCAGGCATGACCTGATCCTTGCGGATCGGCGCGGTGCGCTCGTACAAGTGGTTGTGCCCGGTGAAGACCACGTCGACGCCGCACTCCTCGAATATATCGACATACGACTCTTTCATGTAGGCCGCGCCTTCGGCCGCGTGCTTGCTGTGGGTGTAAAACGGGTGGTGAAAGTAAACAAACTTCCACCTGCCGCCCGCGCCCTTCAGCACCTCGCGCAGCCACGGGCCGACCTTTTCCTTGCGATCCAGCGCGGTGATGACACCGGCCGGAAAGATGTCGTTCGAGTCCAGCGCGACGAACCGCGCATCGCCGTAGTCGAACCAATAGTTCCGCTCCCGCGGGATTCCCTTCGGCCCGTTCTGTGGCAGGTCAAACACCTCGAGAAAGGGCGCGCCGCGCTGGGTGGCGCAATCGTGATTGCCGAGGCTCGGCATGAAGAAGCAACTCGTGATGAGATCCTTGTACGGCTCGAAGAACTTGGGGCGATAGTCGTTGATGTCGCCGGCCGGGTAGATCAGGTCGCCGGTGTGGATCACGACATCCGGCTTCTTCGAAGCGATCAGCTCGGCCAGTTCGGCCTGGCTGTTGCTGCCGCTGCCGCTGTCGCCAAAGCAAGCGAAGCGAAACGACTTGCCCGGCAACGGCGGCGTGGTCACCGTGAACGGGCCGGCCACGGGCACATCGCGAAACCAGCCGCGATTGACGAGGGTGTAGGTGTACGTCGCCCCCGGCTTGACGTCCTCTATCGCCACCTGAAATCGCTGTTTCCCCGGCGACGCGCCGCCGGATGTTCCCACGGTCTTTTCCAATCCGTCCGTGCCGGAAACCTGCACGGCGCCGTTCACCATCCAATCACCCTTCATTTCCCAGACGACGCTCAATCCACCGTCGTGCGGCAACTGAACCATCGGTCCGGTGATCAGCAAGGGCTTCGTCTGAAAGTCGAAGATGCACGCGCCAAGCACCGCCAGCGCAATCAGCAGCACGATCCGAAGCAGCCAGTTGGCCCGCGACTTCCGCGCGCCGGGGTTTGAGTGGGTGTCGGTGTTATCCATTTGTCGCCAATAGAGTCGGGGGTTGTTACCGCCACCGGACCGCGCCGGACCGGCAAGGCGTGCACGTCGCGCCGGCGCCGCCGTCTTGCGTTGCGGTCCGTTGCGAGCCGATCTATAGTACGACACACACATAGGGAGAGCCAGACATGCCGATGCCCGATGGAACCGCCACGCTGGAAGAACTCACGGCCCGCATCACCGCGCTGCGGGACTCTCTTTGACCTCCCCACCAAGAAGAAGCTGCTAAAAGAAAAAGAAGATCTGATGAGCGCCCCCGGATTCTGGGATTCGGGCAAGGCCGCGCAATCCACCATTGCTGATTTGAAGAGTCTCAAAGCGATCATTGACCCGGTCGAAGCGGTCACGCGCCGCGCCGACGACATCGCCGTGTTGTACGAGCTCGGCAAATCGGAGAATGATGACGCGACGCTCGCCGAGGCCGATCAGGAACGCGTGGCGCTGGCCGAGGAGCTGGACCGCGTGTCGTTGATGGCGCTGCTGTCCGGCCCGAACGACGGGCGCGATTGCTACTTCTCCATCCAGGCCGGCGCGGGCGGGACCGAGGCGTGCGACTGGTCATCCATGCTCTTTCGCATGTACCTGCGGTACTTCGAGCGCAAGGGCTACAAAGTCGAAGAGCTGGACCGCAAGGATGGCGAAGAAGCCGGCATTCAGTCGGTCAACCTGCTTATCAAAGGCCCCTACGCCTACGGGTACATGAGCACCGAGCAAGGGGTTCACCGGCTCGTGCGCATCAGCCCGTTCAACGCACAGGGCAAGCGCCAGACGAGTTTTGCCGCGGTGGATGTGCTTCCGGTATTCCCCGAAAGCAACATCGAGCTTCCGGAGAAGGACCTGGAAATCACGGCCTTTTGTCGAAGCAGCGGCGCGGGCGGGCAGAACGTCAACAAGGTAGCGTCCGCCGTGCGCATCAAGCACATTCCAACAGGCATCGTCGCTGAATGCGTGAACGAGCGCAGCCAGGCGCAAAACAAGCAGCAGGCCATGGCGATGCTGGTCTCGAAACTGGAAGCCCTGGAAGAGGCGAAGCGCGAAGGCGAAATGGCGAAGATCAACGCCGCGAAAGGCGACATCGCCTGGGGGAATCAGATTCGCAACTACGTGCTGGATGACCCTCGAGTGAAAGACCTGCGCACCGGCATCGAGTCGGGCAATCCGCAGAAGGTGCTCGACGGCGCGATCGACGAATACATCGAGGCCATGTTGCGGCTCCGCGCCGAGAAACGGGCGAAGGAACCGGTTCGAGCGGCCAGTGAAAAAAAGCCGTAGCCTCCCCAGCCTTGCCTGCGATTGTCGCCACGCTTTCGCCTGATCGGCTTGGCGCCTGTGCCAAACTTCGCAAATCGGGGTGGCGTAACCCTTTGTATCCGCTAAACTGACGGTGAGGCGGCCGACGGACCGGTGCCTCACGGTTGGACCAAGGCCCTCACAGGGACTAGAATCATTGTGCGCTTCGCCCTACAAGACTGATCCCGCACATCCGCTCTTGATTGACGCCTCCACAGCGCAAACAGCCGTTACCTCGCGCGGGCCGCTTGACGGCCGAACCGGAGACTGCATGACGCGCGCCTTGACTGCTTCCTGTTCAGTGGAAAATGCTCCGGCCAGCCCGCGCTGGATGGACTGGATGGATGGCGCGCATCGCTGGCGCGCCGCTGCGGACCATGCCGACATGCTGCGCGGCGGAGGGATTGACTGGTTCAATCTTCGTGCCGACGCGACGACGACACTGGTGAAGCGAAACAGCCACCGTGACGTCTGGAGCGTGTCGTGCGGCGGGCGTGAGTACTTCGCCAAGTATTACCATCCGCACAGTGTGTCCGACCGGATCAAGCTTCGGCTTCGCGGGCCGGCCGCCATGAGTGAATGGAAGATCGGGACCTACGCTGCCGAACATGGCGTCTGCGCAGTCGCGCCAGTCGCGATTGCGTGGGATGATCGCCGCGGGGGCACGGGTACGTCGCTTCTGGTGACCGAGGCCGTGCGTGATGTCTCGCCATTGAATGAATTCTGGCTCGCGGTACGCGATGACCCTCGCCGCGCAACACAGCTTAGCGAATCACTGGCCCGCCTGATCGCACGAGCGCACCAGTGCGGTTTTCAGCACGACGACATGCACCCGGGCAACATTCTCGCGCGGCATCGCGGCGACGCCTGCGAGGTCTTCTTTGTCGATTTGCACAAGGCGCGCACGGCCCGGCCGGTCGGCATGCGCGAGATTGCCTCGAACCTGGCACAACTCAACCAATGGTTCCGACGGCACGCAACCCGCTCGCAGCGCCTGCGGTTTCTGCAGTCGTACCTGACCCATCGCGATGCGTTCGCCAGCACCAGCCCGTATGCACGGCATTTTCGAATCGACGCCGGCCGACTCACCGCTGATCTCGCGGTTCAGGCGGACCTGCACGCCAACAAACTTTGGTCGAAGCGCGACCGACGCACCGCGCGCGACAGCCGATACTTCTCGCGCATCAAGCCCGCACCAGGCTGGCGCGGCCACGTGTTGCTGCAATGCAAGCATCCGTCGCCGACCGCCCTGGCATCCAGGCTCACCTATAAGAAAGCCCAATGGAAGGAATGGCTGCGCGAGCCGCTGGCGTGGGTCGATCCGACGAAACACGACCTGCTCAAGGACTCGCACACGGCGACGGTCTGCAAAGCGATGTTGCCGGTCCAGCCGGAATCGGTGCCGGTGATCGTAAAGCGCCACCTGCCGCGCAACGGTTGGAAATGGCTGATTCATGCATTGGGGCCGTCGCGCAATCGCCGATCGTGGAAGATCGCCAACATGTTGAGTAACCGCGATCTGCCGGTGGCGGCGCCGATGCTGGTGCTGGAGCGGTACGTCGCGCGGTTTGTTCGGGTTGATTCGCTGCTGATGACGGAGTTCGTGCAGAACTCGGTCGATCTTGAGACGTTTCTCACACGCGATCTCGCGCAGGTATCGCCCGATCGGCAGCGCGAGGTGAAGAACCAACTGATCGACGCCGTGGTGCGATTGCTGAAAGCGTTTTATGAGCGCGGCTTCGTTCATCGCGACCTGAAGGCGCCGAACCTTCTTGTCGTCTGGCCCGCGCCCTATACGACGCCCCCGCTTCTGACTTTCATCGACATGGACGGCATCAGTCACGTCCGCCGCACGACGGAGACACAGCAGCTTCGCGGGGTTGTGAGGCTGTGTGCCAGTTTATTGTCCAGCCCGGCCTGCACCGCGTCGGACAAGCTCCGATTCCTCAAGCAATTCCTGTGCGGGCCCGGCCGAACCGCCGCCGCGTGGAAGCTCTACTGGCGCACGATCTACGGTCGCGTCTGCACCAAGATGGCCGACAAAGAAATTCGCCGCCAATGGAAGCTCGCGAACTACGGCCGAGTCTAATGCTCGCACCATGGCCGACCTCGCAGACTCTCAATCCGCCGATTCAAAGCTGCCCGACACCGCGGCCGCGCCGCTCTCGCCGACCTCCCACGCGCTGAAAGCCGAAGACGATGCGCCATCTGATCCACGCGACATAAGGGGCGCGCGCCGCGCGCGATGGGGGATTGCCCTGCTCGTCGCGCTCTTTCTCATCACGCTCTGGCAGCGCGACACGATCCGTGCGCACTGGTGGGCAACGCGGTTGATGGCGACCGACGACCTGGCCGCGCGGGGGCAATACCTATCTTTTCTCGCAACGGTCGGTGACAAAGCCACCGGCGCGGTGTGGCGGCTGGCTCGAGATGATCGGCCGGATATTCGTATGCTCGCCGTATTCGCCGCAACAAAACTTTCACGACCTGCTTCTTCAAAGGTTCTGGCCGAACTTCTTGGAGATCACGATGTCGAAACTCGCGAAGCAGCGGGCCGCGCACTAGTATTTGCGTTGAATGGAGATGCCCTCGGTACGCTCCTACTTGTTTCGTCACTTCACGACGAAGCGACCGCCGCATCAGCGGTAGCGAGCTGTTCGCGATCTGACTCACCGCTTGCTGCCGAGGTCCTTATGCGCGCCGCAAGTCATTCTCTGCCAGGAGTGAGGGCACAAGCCATTGAGAGCATCGCTTACTGGATCGAAAGCAGTAGCGCCTGCAAGGATAGCCAGTCCAGTTGCTCTGACCTGTTACTTCGTTTGATTGAGTTAACGCGCGACGATGCAACTTTCATTGGAGAGTTGTCAATGGAACGCGAGATCAAGTCCGTTACAACTTTTGTCCGGGCAGGCCATCATGTAGCAAATGGCCAAACCGCACCGAGAGAATCGAGAGCAGTTTCAGAAGTCGCCACGGCGCAGTTGTCACGCCTTTCAGGCAGGACGATCATCGCCGAGGAAATTGATTCGTTGGAAGCCCGTCAGGCACTCGCCCGCGCTATCCTTGAACGAATTGAGACTTCCCGACTTCGACCCTCCGCGACGTCGTTGCCGATAGATTTGGAAAAGCAAATTGGGAATCCGCAAGAACCATCCGAGTCGACACCATGAGTAGCAGTCACAGTTCCCTCTCCAAAGCTCGCATCGCCATCCTCGGCGCGACCGGCGCGGTCGGGCAGGAATTTCTGGATATCCTTCACGCACGCGGCGTGCCGAGCGACAACCTCCACTTGCTGGCGTCGGCGCGATCGGCCGGGCAGAAGGTGACCTATGCCGGACGCGAACTGACCGTGCAGGAAGTTCGCGCTGATTCATTCCATGGCATCGACATTGCCCTGTTCAGCGCCGGCGCATCGGTAAGCAGGCAATGGGCGCCGGTCGCGGTGGAGGCTGGGGCCTACGTGGTAGACAACAGCTCCGCGTTTCGCATGGACGCGGGCGTGCCGCTGGTCGTGCCCGAAATCAACCCGCAGGCCATCGGCGACGCGCGGATCATCGCCAACCCCAACTGCTCGACGATTATCATGAACATGGCCGTGTGGCCGCTGCATCGTGTGAATCCCGTCCGCCGAATCGTCGTCAGCACTTATCAATCCGCAAGCGGCGCGGGCATGCAGGCCATGCTGGAACTTCAGGAACAGGCCCGCGATGTGCTCGAAGGTCGCCCGGTCTCGCCCAAGGTGCTGCCGTACCAAATCGCGTTCAACCTGTTTTCGCACAACAGCGCGATGCAGGTTGATGGCTACAACCAGGAAGAGCAGAAGATGGTCGCCGAGACGCGAAAGATCTTCGGCGCACCGAACATCGCCATCACGGCGACGTGCGTGCGCGTGCCCGTGTTGCGGGCGCACAGCGAGTCGGTGAACGTCACGTTTGAGCGGCCGATGCCGGAGGCCGAGGCGCGCGCGATACTAGAAGGCGCGCCGGGCGTGCGCGTGTTGGACGACCGGGCGGCCAATCGCTTCCCCATGCCCTTGGACGCCACAGGAGAAGACGATTGTCTGGTCGGTCGCATCCGGCAAGACATCAGCCAGCCCGATGGCCGCGGAATCGACCTGTTCGTGGTGGGCGATCAGCTCCGCAAGGGCGCGGCGCTGAATGCCGTGCAGATTGCGGAATTGCTACGAGCCAACGCATGAACCGCCCCGACGCATGGAACCTCGTCTGCGAATTTGTCGAATCCGACTCCCTGCGCCGGCACATGCTTGCCGTCGAAGCCGCGATGCGACATTACGCCGAGCGATTGGGCGGCGATGTTGAGCAGTGGGGACTCGTCGGCCTGTTGCACGATTTCGACTACGAGCGCTGGCCCGAGCCGCCCGCTCACACGCGCGAGGGGGCAAAGATCCTCCGCGAGCGCGGCGTGGATGAGGAAATCGTCGGCGCGATCCTCTCCCACGCCGAATGGAACCTTGACGAACATCCGCGCGACCGGCCTCTGCGAAAAACGCTCTTCGCCGTCGATGAGTTATGCGGTTTCATTACGGCCGCGGCACTGGTGCGTCCAACCCGTCTCGCCGGCATGGAACCGTCGAGCGTGAAGAAGAAGCTCAAGACGCCCGCCTTTGCCGCCGCCGTCAGCCGCGAAGACATCGCGGCCGGGGCCGAATTGCTGGGCATCCCGCTGGACGACCACATCCGAAACTGCATCGCGGCCCTGTCCACGGTAGCATCCGAACTGGGTTTGGCGGTATCCTAGTAGCTTGCGCCGGCCTTCGCGGCCGGCGTTGCGGCATGGCATTGCACACCTGACCACGACCTCACGAGGGGACTTCATGAAGCGAGGAACTGCCCTTGCATCGTTCTTTTTCATCCTGTTTCCGGCAATGGCGGCGCGCGGCGAGGGAAGTCCGCCGCACTTCCCAGCCGACCGCCCGCTTGATGTGAAACACATCAAGCTCGACGCCCGGGTCGATCTGAAAGCCAAGACTTTCGACAGCGTGGCGAAGCTGGACTTCACCGCCCTGCGCGACGTGGAGACGATTCGCCTCAATGCGGTCAACTTCGCGGTGCGCGGCCTGCGCGTCACGACCGACGGCAGCGAACCGACGCGCTGCGACTTCGAGAACGACGGCGAACACTTGACGATCACGCTGCCGCGCAAACTTGCTACCGGCCAAAACGCGACGGTCGAGATTGAATACCGCGTCGAAGACCCGCGGGCCGGTTTGAGTTTCTTCGCGCCGAAACCGAACGACCCTGAAGTGCCCTATCTCATGTGGTCGCAGGGGCAGGCCATCACCAACCGCTACTGGGTCCCCTGCTTCGACCATCCCAACGAGCGACAGACGACGGAGATCATCTGCCGCGTCGACGCCCCAAACATCGCCATCAGCAACGGCAAGATGATGGAGCAGCGCGACAACGGCGACGGCACGCGGACCTTCCACTGGAAACAGGATCAGCCGCACGTCGCCTATCTCATGACGCTCGTCGTCGGCGAGTTCTACGTCGAGGAGGAGACTTGGCGCGGGCGGCCGGTGACGTACTACGTCCGCGAGAAGTACAAGGATCGCATCAAGAACTCGTTTGCCCATACGACGAAGATGCTCGACTTTTTCTCCGACAAGATCGGCGTCGAATACCCCTGGCCCAAGTATGCCCAGGTCTGCTGCTACGGCTTCGGCGGCGGCATGGAGAACACCAGCGCCACGACGCTCACCGAGCGGACCCTGCACGACGACCGGGCGCATGTCGACGAAGACAGCGACGGCCTCGTGGCACATGAACTCGCCCATCAATGGTGGGGCGACCTGCTCACGTGCAAGGAATGGGCACACATCTGGTTGAACGAAGGCTTCGCGACGTACTTCGAAGCCCTCTGGGACGAGGAATCGCTCGGCGCGGACGAGTTCGCCTGGAACATGCGCGGCAAGGCGCGCGGCGCAATCGAAGGCGGCAAGACCCGCCCCATCGTCGAGCGGAACTACAAGGACCCCGATGAGCAGTTCGACAGCCGGGCCTACCCAAAGGGCGCGTGGGTGCTGCACATGATCCGTCGGCGGCTGGGCGATGAATTGTTCTGGAAGATGCTCAACACCTACGCGACGCGGCACCAGTACCAGACCGTCGAGACCAGCGACCTGCGCCGCGCGATCGAGGATCTGACCGGCCGCACCTTTGAGCGATTCTTTCACGACTGGACCGAGCGACCCGGCGCGCCGGAGGTGAAAGTCAGTTACTCGTGGAGCGCCGAGGAATCGCTCGCTGAAGTGCGCGTGCAACAGACACAGAAGGACGACGCGTTTCATTTTCCGCTCACTCTGGAGTTCGTGTTCGACGGCAAAGCGCCGCCCAAGCGCATCGCGCGCGACGTGACGACAAAAGACGTGACGTGGCTACTGCCGCTGGCGAGTCGGCCGCGCATGGTGCGTGTCGATCCGGACTTCGCCGTGCTGATGACGTTGACGGAAGAGAAGCCACGCGATTGCTGGGAGGCGCAGCTAAGCGATGATCCCTCCGTGCTGGGCCGCGCTCGCGCCGTGGAGTACTTCAAGAAGAAGGGTACGGCGCAGGACGCAACGGTGTTGGCAGCGCGCCTGATGAAGGAGCCGTACTACGGTGTGCAATCGACCATCGCCGACGCGCTGGGTGAGGTCCAGGGCGACGTCGCTCGCGATGCCCTGCTGGCCGGGTTGAAGATTGAGAACCCCAAAGCGCGACGGGCGGTCGTCACCGCGCTGGGCAAGTTCGCCGATGAGCCGGACGTAGCCAGCGCCATCGAGGAACTCGTGACCGCCGGCGACCCGAGTTACCGCGTCGAGGCGGCCGCGATCGAGGCCTGCGCCGACCTGAGCGACGAACCGATCGAGTTTCTGCGCGACCTGCTTGATCGTGACTCCGACGATGAGATCATTCGCAGCGCGGTGCTCGAATCGATCGGCAGGCATGGCGACTACCAGGATGCGCACGAGCTGATCGAGTGGAGCAAGCCCGGCTCCCCGCACGAATGCCGCGCGGCGGCGGCGCGAGCGCTAGGGGAGATGTTTTCATCGGGCACGTTCGACGATCACCCGGAAGCACAAGAGATGGCGGTTGACGCTTTGCGGGACTGCCTGAAGGAAACGCCGCGGAACGTGCAAAACGCAGCCCTCGGCGCGCTCGCGTCGGCCGGCGACAAGGCGCGACCCGCCCTGCGCGACGTCGAGAAGCTGACACGGACGGGATTGCTGCGTGTCCGATCCGCCGCCGAACGGACCTTGAAAGCGATCCGCGAGAAGACGCCCGCGAAGCTTGAGTGGGAGGACTTGCGCGACGAGCTGGATGAATTGAAAGAAGAGAAGGCCGAGCTAATTCGCCGGATTGAGCGATTGGAAGCCAAACGCCCAGCCGCACCGGACGAAGACAAGAGCGTCGAGCCGGTGGGCAAGTAATAAGCCGGCCGAAACTCGATCGAATATTCCAGCAGCCTGCGCGGTTGTGATCGAGATGAGAACGCCGCGTTCAACTCCGCGGCGAGACCGGTCTGCGCAGCTTCCAGAAGTAGTACGCCGGAATGCCCGTCAGCACGATGATCAGCCCCGGCCACGTCGTCTGCGTCTTGTACACGAGCATGACCAGCATGATGATCGACGCGAACACAAGGTAGGCAGCCGGTACAAAAGGATATCCCCACGCGCGGTACGGCCGCTCGGCGTTCGGCTGCTTGCGGCGTAACACAAAAACACCCGCGACCGTCAGCACATAGAACAGCAACTGGGCGAAGATCACGTAATCCAGCAGCGCGCTGTAGAGATTGCCGAATTGCTCCGCGCCGGTCGCCGGATCGACGACCAAGGCCCCGGTTGCATCGTGCAGGCGCGTTCGCGGCAGCACCAGCAGAACCGACCACACCCCCTGCAATGCCAAGCCCAGCGCGGGGACATGGTGCGCGTTGAGCTTGCCGGTCGCGCGGAAGAACAGCCCGTCCTGCGCCATCGCATAGTACACGCGCGCGCCGGTGAGAATCATTCCGTTGTTACAGCCGAACGTCGAGATCATGATCGTGACGGCCATGAGCACGCCGCCCGCACCGCCGAAGACCGATTCGAGCGCGACACTGGCCACGCGGTCATCCGGTGCGTTCTGAATCTTGTCCATCGGCAGCATCACGAGGTACGCGTAGTTCGCGAGCACATACAACAACGTGACGAGAAACGTGCCGGCCAGCATGGCCAACGGAATGTCGCGCCGCGGATTGCGAGCCTCGCCCAGCACGAAGGTGACATCGCCCCAGGCGTCGGCCGCGAAAAGTGAGCCGACCTGCGCCAGGCAGAACACGACCACCATCGCCATGAGACCGTCGGACAGAGTCACCGCCGGCAGGAAACTCAAATCGGGTCGCACGGTAATCGCGTCGCGCGGGGTCCACGCGTTCGTGAAATTCGCAACCTCCGGCACACCGCGCAATGCGAGAAACAGGCCCAGCCCTACGAGCGCGATCAACCCAAGCGTCTTCGTGACGGTGAAGATGTTCTGCACGATCTTCCCCGAACGCACGCCCCGCATGTTGACGCCCGTGAGCAGCACGATCACGACGATCGCCACCAGCTGCTGTGACGAAAGGCTGATCGCGTAGTTCTCCGAGAGCGTGATCGGCCGAATGATCCACGCGTCGGGTGAGACGGCCGGCACCAGCGCGCCGAGATACTTGGCGAACGCCGCGGCGACAGCGGCGATCGAACCGCACTTGATCACCAGAAAATGCGTCCATCCGAACAGGAACCCCCACAACGGCGAATAGGCCTCGCGAAGAAAAACGTATTGACCGCCGGCCTTGGGCATCATGGCGGCCAGCTCGCCATACGAGAGCGCCCCGGCCAGCGTCAGCAGCCCGGTGACAACCCACGCCAGCATCAGCCACCCGCCCGAGCCGAGATGCCGCGCCATGTCGGCCGACACGATGAAGATGCCGGAACCGATCATGGTCCCGGTAACGATCATGATCGCGTCCCAAAGGGTCAGTTCGCGAAGCAACCCGCCTTCGCTGCCGGAGGCGGCTGCGGTGTGTGGTTTGGACATGGGGGCAGGATTCCGAGCTACGCGCTGCCGGGCCGCGCGGTCCATTCCGCGTAACGGCGGACGGCAACTGTTGAAGGGGGCATCCTAACCGACTCGGTAGCCCACGCCACAGTTGGCCGGCGCGTCTGGAGAGGAAGGCCGACGCGTCATTCGCTCGCCACGAGCAGCACATTCACCGCCTTGGCGATGGCCCGCACCTTGGCCCCCTTCTTAAGGCCGAGGTCCTTCAGCGAGTCCATCGTCATCACACTGGTGATCTCCACCGGCCCCTTGATCTTGACCGTCACCTGGCACATCACCGCGCCCTTTTTGATGGTTGTGACCTTGCCGACGAGTTGATTGCGCGCGCCGTATTTCATGACTATGCCTCCTGATTTAACGTGGTTTGATTAATTGCCCTCCGGGCGTGTTATACTGCCGCAAGGCCGATATCTACAAGTGCGCAAGGACTTGGCAGCATGCCCACCATTTTCCGCTGGCAGGGTTTTCGATTTCACTTTTATAGTGACGAAGGCAACGAACCACCCCACGTTCATATCCGCCGCGGAGAAGATACCTGCAAATTCTGGCTGAATCCGATTGAACTCGCGTATAATGATGGCATGCGGGATCACGAATTAACCCGTTTACGTGATATCATTGCGGATAATCGCGACGATTTTTTGAGGAAATGGCATGAGTACTTCGACTAGCGGCATTGGAAGCGCTAAGGCCGTTCGCGCTTGGATCGAAGGTCGCAAGGTCCATGCCGAATTGGACGACGGCCGCGAGATTGCGTTTCCGGCCGATCGCTTCCGTCGACTACGCGACGCCACGGACGAACAACTCCGCGCGGTTCAAATCGAAGCCCGCGGCCGCGCGCTGCGATGGGAAGAACTGGATGAAGACCTGACCATTGACGGTGTGCTGGCCGGACGATGGCTGCCGTAATAGTTGATTCGTCGGGTCAATGACCTGCCCTACGAGACTGGCATACTACAGTTTCGCAAAGTAATCGATACCACACTGAACTTTCGGCGCAAAGCCATGCCTGGCATCTAGGCAGTGAGCGGTATCTCTAAGTCCAGTATCATTCGTAAGAAGAATATCTGCCGGGCCTTTTAGATAGAGTAGCTGTTGGATATCAAGCTCTCCAGCAAACTTTTTCTTGTTCGGCTTTACAGACATTTGCTGAAAACCATGCCGCCAAATCGACGTTAATATCATTTCCCAATATAATCTAAATATACTCAACCTCCACAAGTCCGATTTTTCACAATTGGGAAAGCAAATCTCAAGAAGCTTGAACCTATTCTCCTCATTGTCGATTAACAATTCAAGATACTCATTGATCCCGACACTCTTCCCATTGAGTTCCTTGTTATTGAGAAGTTCTCGGCATTTCTCAATGCGGCTCACTATCGGTTTGAGTTGACTATTTACAAACTGATCGAGCTCGGCATCACACCTCGTAGTATTAGGTGACTTTACAAGCGAATGCCAAATTGAATTCCTATCAGTGCAATACCAGTTGATTTCGTCATCACTTGATGGAATACTCGAAAAGAATCGACCGGGCCATCGCAGGATCTGATCGCCTCCTTGCTGCAGGAGATCAGAAACAGTCTTGCATAACTTAGCTCGCTTGCCCCTATCTTGAGTGCGAAGCAACTCGACAAGGTTTATTTCAGATATTAGAAAACGAACGTCTTGTTGAGTCGCCCGGTTTACTATCTCTGCGACGCCTTTCTGCTTCTCAAGCCAATTAATGACGCATGTATCAAGGCAAATCCCAACGCCTTTGCATTTCATACACACCGCTAATTCCACCAGATAGCAGATGCTGATCGATTGTTGATTCCGTTTATTCGCTTTTGTCACACCGCCGCGCACGCCTTCTTCGCCGCGTCGGTCAAATCGGCCGCCGGGACCAGCTGCGGCAGGTTCGCCTCGGCCAGCAGCTTTCGCGCGCGTTCCACGTTCGTGCCTTCCAGCCGCACGACGACGGGAATCTTGAAGCCCACTTCCTTGGCCGCGTGGATCAGCGCCTCGGCGATCACGTCGCACTTGGCAATGCCGCCGAAGATGTTCACCAGAATGCCCTTCACCTTCGGGTCGGCCAGAATGATCCGAAACGCCTCGACGGCCCCTTCAGGCGTGACCGACCCGCCGACATCGAGAAAGTTCGCCGGCTCGCCGCCGTGCAGCTTGATGATATCCATCGTACTCATCGCAAGGCCGGCCCCGTTCACGAGGCAGCCGATGTTGCCGTCCAGGGCGATGTAGCTCAGGTTGAACTTCTGCGCCCGCAGCTCGTTGGGGTTCTCCTCGGTCGGGTCGAACATCTCCTGCAAGTCGGGGTGACGGAAGAGTGCGTTGTCATCAAAATTGAACTTCGCGTCGATCGCCATGATCTGGCCCGGCGTGCTCCCCGCCGCCTTCGTCAACACAAGCGGGTTGATCTCCGCGAGGCTGCAATCGTATTGCACGAACAACTTCGCCAGCGCTGCCATCGTCGCGCCGGCCTGCTTCGCATGATCTCCGGTCAGCCCCAACGCGTCGCACAGCCGCCGAACCTGAAACGGTTGCAGCCCCATCTGCGGGTGCAGCCATTCCTTGATGATCGCGTCAGGGTTCTTTGCGGCGACTTCCTCGATCTCCACCCCGCCTTCGCGCGAGACCATCACCACCGGGCAATTCTTCGCCCGATCCACCACCATGCCGACGTAATACTCCTTGTCGATCTCCACGGCCGGCGCGAGCAGCACTTTGCGCACCGCGATGCCCTGCGGCCCGGTCTGCTTCGACACCATCGGCACGGTCAGCATGCGCTTGCAATGCTGCTCGATGTCGGCGGGGTTGTCGGACAGCACCACGTAGCCGGCCTTGCCGCGACCGCCGGCGTGAACCTGCGCCTTCACGACGAGATTCCCCCCTCCCAGCGCCTTGATCGCCGCCGCCGCCTGGGCGGGCTGGTCGATGACTTCGAAGTTCGGCACCGGTGCGCCGGCCTTCTGCAGCAGTTGTCGCGCCTGATATTCGTGGACCTTCATGGTGTGTGGCTCCGTGTGGTTGAGTCCCTATCCGATAACGCCGACCGGCCGCGTCGGCCCGGGTCGCCTTCTTTCGGAAAGTTCGCAATCGTAACGGCCCTGCGAGCCGATTCCAACCATGGCGGCGGCGAGCGCTTGCGTTCACAAGCCCCGGTGCTTGCCCTATACTTCCGCCGGCAACAGAAATGGTCGAACACACTCCACGGCAGGCAGGCAACACGAATCTGACACTCCACACACCACAAGGCATGCATCATGGCGAATTACGTCGGCCGAATCGAGTTTCCCGTCAAGATTGACCTGGGCCGCGGCCTGGAAGGGGCCATCACCAACATCACCAAGGTCGGTTTCGTCGATGGCGAAAAGGGCCGGTTGATCTATCGCGGTTATTCCATCGAAGACCTCTGCAAGCACAGTAACTACGAAGAGGTCGCATACCTGCTGATTCACGGAAAGCTGCCGACGCGGAAGGAGCTGGAGTCGTTTGACGCCCTGCTCAACGCCGAGGCGAAGCTGCCCGACTCCGTGATGCAGATGATCGCCGCCATGCCGCGCGACGCCCATCCGATGAACATGCTCCAAACGGTCATTGCGGCGCTGGGGTGCCACGATCCGGCCGGGCGCAAGATCACCGAATACGTTTCCAATCCGGCCGACGGGCTGGCGAGCGAAGTCGCCGTCGGCATTCGTATCTTGAGCCGGCTGCGCACCGCGGCTTCGGCCATCGCCCGGGTGCGACAGGGTCTTCAACCGATCCAGCCCGATCCGAAGCTTTCGTTCACTGCGAACTATCTGTACATGATGTACGGGGAAAAGCCCGACCCTGTCACCGAACAGGTCATCGACGTGACGCTGATTCTGCAGGCCGACCACGGCATGAACGCGTCGACGTTCACGTCGATGATCGTGCACAGTTGCCTGGCGGACATGTATTCAACCATCGCCGCGGCTATCGGCTCGCTGCGCGGCCCGCTGCACGGTGGCGCGAACGAAGCCGCTCTGGACGACCTCGAGCACATCGGCGGCCCGGCCAAGGCCAAGGACTGGGTCGCGGCGAAAATGGCCAAGGGCGAGAAGATCATCGGCTTCGGCCACCGCGTGTACAAAGCCTATGACCCGCGCGCCCGCGTGCTCAAGACCTACGCCGAGAAATTGTGTCACGATCGCGGCATGGCCCAGGTGTTCGATACGGCGGTTGCCGTGGAGGAGGCGGTTTGCGCCGCCATGCAGACCGCCGGCAAGCCGATCTTTCCAAACGTCGATTTCTATTCCGGGCTGGTCTATCAGGCGATCGGCTTCCCCCCGCCGCTCTTCCCGGTCATCTTCGCCGTCTCGCGCACGGCCGGCTGGGTGGCCCGCGTGCTGGAATACCTCCCGGAGAATCGCATCTTCCGCCCCCGCGCCGTCTACGAAGGTCCGATGGAAGCGACGTACGTGCCGATCGATCAGCGCGGGTGAAGCGATCACTTGTACACGGATCGCTACGCGATTTCATTTCTAGCGCAAGTTCAAAGCCCCAGGGAATTACCTGGGGCTTTTTCATAATAATGGCGTTCATTCGCGACAATACCGATACGCAATATTGATGGGATCGCGGATTTATACTCGATACTCGGCAATGCGAATTTGCTACCACTCCGTGATCAGCAGCTTCGTCCCGCTCGGCACGCGATCGAACAGCGCGATCACGTCGTCGTTCGAAAGCCGAATGCATCCCATGGACGCCGGCGTGCCCAGTTTCCCCTCGGCCGGCGTACCGTGAACGTAGATGTAGCGATCGTGCGAATCGAAGCCCTTGCCCTGGTTCACGCCCGGCTCCAACCCGCGCAGCCAAAGAATGCGTGACAAGACATAATCCTTCTCGGTCGGCTGATCGGGCGACCACGGCTTGCCCACCGGTTTGCGCTCAATGAAGATCGTCCCCCACGGCTGGCCCGCGCCGATTTTTTCCTCAATCGCATGCCAGCCCAGCGGCGTCTGAAAGGAATTCTCCCGGCCGCCCAGTCCGCGCGCCGCCGTCGAACAGACATGGATGAATTCGACGCGCCCGCCGCGCAGCCCCACCAGCCGCTGATGGCCCGCACTGACCCACAACCCAAGTTCCTCGCCGACACGCTCACGCCAGCCCGCTTCGTCCAGCCGGGCAAGCACCTCCGGCGGGCAGGCCTCCCCCGCGACGAGGACCGGCTCGCTCGGCGCAGCGTCCTGCATGAGGTGACATCGCAGCGGCACATACACGATGGCGCACGCAGCCAGGGCAATGACAATGATCAGGGCGGTCCGTCGCATGGGTCGCCGCAAAGGGGCCGGAACAGAGTCATCCGTCACGCCGCGCTGGTTCAGGCCTCAACCACTTCCGTGAAGAACATCCGAACGTACTTACCGGCGAAGCCCATCAGGTCCTTCCCGGCGGCCTTGCCCTCCGGCGACGCCAGCGCCGCCTTCAGCGCGTCCATGTCCTTGAAGTACAGGTGCGCCGCCAGATGCGGCGGCTCCCACTCCGGATTGGGCGTGCCGCGACCCCGCTCCAATTCGGCCCGGATCAACCCCGGCATCTTCTTCGCCAGCGGCAGGTGCGTCTCGAAATAATGCTTGTCAAACGCCGCCGGATCTTCGGGCTTGCGATACACCGCGACCAGTTTCACCATGATGGTTCGTCTCCCGCTTGGTTCTTGAAAAGTGCAACCCGGCGCGCCCCGCAAATCGCGAGTGCGGCGCCCGTCAGGCTTCGTGAAGGATACGCTTGAGTACGTCGCGTGGAAAGACCTTCTGCACCGTTCGGCCGGTCGCCACGACATGCGAATCCCGCATGGCCACCACGTCGCAGACCAGCTCCCGATCCGTCACATCCCGAACGGTCGCCTCGACGCGAACCGTGCTGCCGACCGGAGCGGGAGCGAGATGATCGCACGAAACATGGCTGCCGACGCCCTCTTCCCCTTCGTCCAGGAAATCGATCAGCACCAGACGACCGGCCAGCTCCATGTAATGAACGAGTGTCCACGTCGCGCAGACGCGATGCACCTGCCGACCATCGAAGATCGGAGACATCGAGTCTTCGACAACAAAACTCACTTCGCGCTGAACGCCGGGTACGAGTCCGTCTTTCATGGCGACCGCTGTTTTACCGCGCCGCTCCGCGGTCAACCACCGCGCGATGGATCGCGGCGTCCGTCGAACAGCCAGGCAGTCCGTTCATCGCCGTCGGCTGCGCCGCGAAAAAACCCGCAAGCCCACCGACGAACCGATCAGCGTCATCAGAATCGTCATGCCGCCGCCCGTCGCGCCGCACATCACGCCATCCCCGCACGGCGGAATTAAATTGTTGTTGCCGTTCGGATTCGGATTCGGCGCTCCGTTCGTGTTGCCATTTCCGTTTGGCTCACCGCCGTCGCCCCCCGAGCTGAGGACAAACACCGTGACAAACCCGACCGCCTGACAGCCTGCCGAGTCAGCCGCGGTCGCCTTGACCACGTACGTCCCGGGCTGCAACGGTCCATAGGATGGGTCGAATCCATTCGCGACCTCACCGGAGGGATTGCCGCGCAGCTCCCACTCGTACTCGATCGGTTCCTGTCCGCCGATGAAAGGCAGGTACTCGCCCAACTGAATGGATTGGCCGGCCGCGATCGTCGCCGCCGGCACCGTTTGTGATCGCAGCACCCCCGCTTCACAGACATCGGGCACGCCGTTGTCATTGCAATCGGCAAGGAGGCCGTCCTCGATTTCCGTCGTGTCCAGCACCCGATTGGCATTGCAATCGCGAATCTGATACTGCCAATTCCCGCCTGTGAACGTGTTTCCCACGCCGTCTCGAATCTGACCCGCGGCAAGCTCCACCACCGCCGGACCGTCGCCCGGCGCGATGAACCCCTGGAACAGATACGGCCCGCCGCCCGCTCCGCTGACGCTTGACGCCGCCACGCCGTTCACCCGCAACGCCGCCGCCGTCACGCCCAGCACCGGCTCGCTGAAGGTCACGGTGATTTGTCCTAATTCGCCAAGATCGCTGTCCACGATTGGCAGGACATTGAGCAGCGTCGGCGGCACGGCCGGAAGCGCCCCGGTTGCCAGGCCGAATGCCGTGTTGACATCCGTCGAGTTCGTGCCGATAAACAGATCTTCAAAGGTGCTGAACGTGTCAGGAATGAAGTCGATGTCCGCGTCGTCGCCCGTGCCGAGCACACCATCCACGCCCGCTCCGGCCAGAGCCAGGATGTTCCCGCCTTCGTCCATGATGTTTGTCACGCCGTTCAACACCGTCGAGTGCCAGTTGCCCAGACAGTGCCCCAGCTCGTGCGAAACAATGTTCCCGACGACGACCCCCACGGCCTGCACCATCGTGAAGCCCGGCGCACGCGGCAGGTCATTGATTGAGCAGCAAATCGGGCTGCCGCCCGGTGCCTCGCTCAAGTAATCCAGCAGCACGACCGACGTGTCCTCCGGCGCGTAGTTCCCCGGGTCGATGAACTGCGCCAGACCAATCGTGTCGATCGTGAACTCATCCACCGTGCCGCCGATGATCACGCGCGTGACGTTCGGCTGGCCGAACGGGTCCATGTGATCGCGGCTGTTGAGCACGATCACGTCAAAGCTGCCCGGCGGGTCACCGGCGTCGAGGTTGCCGTTCAACGAAGCGAGTCGCAAGCTGTCGAAATTCTCCTTGACCACCGCGATGATGGCGTCGATCACGGCCGATTCCTGGTTGGCATTCAGACCCCAGTTCGGGAGGAAGCCGGCAAGCGGAGACAGCGTTCGAAATGGCGGATTGAGCGGAGGGAAGCACCCGAAAATCTCGCAGACGTTGATGTTCGCGCCGTCGAAATCGAGAAACACGATCTGTTGCCCCGGCGATTCGAGCTTGTGCAAATTGGGCTTGCGGCTGCGCAATCGAAGCTGGTAATCGCCAGTGCTCAAACCGCTGAATGCCTGCACCCGTACGAGATACTGACCCGTGACCGGAACGACATAGGTCATGGCGGAATCCGTGAACTGATCGCCGCCCGGCCATGGCGCTGACTCCGGAAAAATGAAGGTGTGAAATTCGAAATCATCGTTCAGGAAGATCGCCGAACCGTCGCTGCCGCGAACCAGGGTCGTCACCGGGTCCATCGACCCGACCCCCACCACCGCGACGCCGATGATGTCGCCCTTCTGGGCTGAAAAGCGATAAAAGTCAACGTCGCCGGCGGAGCTGGCCGACCCCGTTAAATTCAGGTCCACATCCTGCCCCTGCGCCGTTCCCAGTGGAAGCACTTGCGCCGTTTCCACCGTGTTGTTCGGCTCGGCTTCCAACACACCCAGCAATCGCAGCACGCCTTCGGGCGGCTGCGGCGCGCGAGGCCGACCCTCAGGATAGCGGCACCAACCGCCCTGAACCTGTCGATCCTTCATCGGTTTGGAAATCTTCGCCGCGGGCTGCATCGCCGGCGGTTCCACTGCTCCGGTAACGCCCCCGCCCGGCGGCTCGGAGCGAACCATCGAGGACCACACCGACCCGAGGAGGATCGATGCAAAGAGAGACATGAATATGACACTCATCCATCGGCTCGCCACACCGGAGGAACGCGACTTCTCTGCGGCGAACTCACGCTTCCCTTCGTTACCGAAACTCATCGTTGACGCTCCGCGAGATGCCTTCCTTGCCGACCCCTTCTGTGCGTTGTGACTCGCCACGGTCAACCTCCGCAATCGCTGGGATAGAGGACGCCCTGCATCTCATTGGACTGAACCAGCTCGGTCACTTCGCCCGTGAGGAGCTGCACGCCGTTCCATTGGTACACGCGCAGGCAATCCGTGTCGGTCGGCACGATGATGTTCACCTTCCGAGTGCCGGACGGCACGTCGAAATCACGCGAGCCGCCCGATGGAATTGCTTCGTCGCCCAGCAAGTTGCCGATCGCCTGCTCCCCCGCCAGCGGCAAGGGCACGACATACCAGATCGGTATGTCGTTGATCAGCACGTTGCTCACACGAAGCGTCGCGCCACCCGTCACCGGCGTGCCGCCGGACTGCCCGCCGCTGCCGTTGTTGGTCGGATTGTTGGTTCCGCCCGTCGGCTGCGGCGCGCCGCCGCCCAGATTGAATACCGCCAGGAGCAGGCTCACCGAAACAACCACCTGAATCAGGAAGAAGATCGCCGGAAAATTTGCCCCGACGAACTGCGCCCCCAGCAGAATCGCCAGCAACCCCAACACCCCCGACAAATCGCCGCTGATCGCCTGCGATCGCGATCCAACCTTCGCCGACGGATTCGCTCCGGAGCCGCTACCGTTTCCACCTCCGCCGAGATCCACGCCGAACGCCACGGCCGCATCCAATGCCTGCGACGCCACGATGAGTTCATCGTTTGCATTCAGCAACGCATCATGAAGCGATTCTTCATCGCCGGTTGCTTCGCTGGCCCAATCAACCGGACGCTCCCACGAATGCCCGGATGACGACGCGAGCGCGGTCAGTTTGCCGTCGCTGTCCAAGGCCGCCTCGGCCCACGCCTCGCTCGTTGAAACTCGAATCGAGCGGACCATTGAGCCAAACCGACTCTCGCCCATCGCGCCTGTCAGTTCGTGCAGCCCGCTGGGTGAGGCGACGCGAAACTCGCTCGTCCAGACATTCACCGCCAACGAGCGCGCGCCGGAAAACGGGGTGCCTTCTAACGCGCGATCAAGATCATCGCCCACATTGATCGGAACGGTCATCCAGCCGTCCGGCCCGGGCAGTCCCGGCAGCGAACAGGCCGACGGCCAGACGTGAAGCTGGAGCACCAGCAGACAGCACAGGATACCCTTCGCCCGAAAGCTCGGCGTTTGCATTGATTGACTCCGCCTCCCCCAAAGTTTCTGCCAGTCCGTCGATTGCGAAAGTCGATTGGCCCACCCACGGCATGCTGATGGCATCCATCCTAACCGGCCGGTCCTCAAATTCCAACAGAATTCACCCGTTCCCGGCCGTCGCCGGTCACCGTTCAGGCATCCGGGGCATACCTGACCTGAGGCCCCGCTTGTCCGTTGCCACCAAGCCGTCCGGCGCAGAATGCGGCGGTCCGCTCTATAATCCGCCTACTTATGCATTTGGCGCTCGCCCAGATTAACCCCCTCGTCGGGGATGTCACCGGTAACGCGACAAAGATCGAACAATTCGCACGGCAGGCCGCCGAGGCCGGCGCCGACCTCGTCGTATTTCCCGAATTGACGCTCTGCGGCTATCCCCCGCGCGACCTGCTTCTCAAGCCCCGGTTCGTCGAGAGCGTCGTTCGGGCGACCTCCGCGCTGGCCGAGCGTCTGGCCGGCGGACCGGCAGTCTTGGTTGGGTCCCTTCAGCCTAGTGAGAAGCCGGTCGGTCGCCGGTTGCACAACGCGCTTGCCTTGCTCCAGGGCGGAAAGGTTGCTGCGACGTTTCACAAGTCATTGCTGCCCACCTACGACGTGTTCGACGAGCATCGGTACTTCGAACCGGCACAACAGCCCGGAATCTGCAATCTCGCCGTGTCTGGCCGCGACCTTCGAATCGGCGTGACGATCTGCGAGGACTTGTGGAATGACAAGCGATTCTTTGATCGTCCGCTTTACGAACGCAATCCGCTGGACGACCTCGCCGCCGCCGGCGCGGCGCTCATTGTCAACAGTTCCGCATCACCCTTTGTCGCGGGCAAGCAGGCCTTCCGTGAGAAGCTGCTCGGCAGTCAGGCCGCTGCCATCGGTCGCCCCATTGCCATCGTCAATCAGGTCGGCGGAAACGATGAATTGGTTTTCGACGGCGCGAGCGCGTATTTCGACGCGACGGGCCGCCTCATCGCGCGCGCCAAGGCATTCGAAGAGGACCTGTTGATCGTCGACATCAAGCAACCGGCCACGGCGCGCACAGAGCCTTACCCTGACGACGTCGACTCGATCCGGCAGGCGCTGGTGCTCGGCACGCGCGACTACGTTCGCAAGTGCGGCTTCACGGACGTGGTGCTTGGCCTGTCGGGCGGCATCGACTCGGCGCTCACCGCGGCCATCGCCGTGGAGGCGCTGTCGCCCGCGCGCGTGCACGGCGTCGCCATGCCCTCGCGGTACAGCAGCGATCACAGCCTTGCCGATGCCCGGGCCCTCGCCGCCAACCTCGGCATCGACTATCGCGTCATTCCCATCGAACCGATGCACGCGGCCATCGAGATGCACCTCGCGCCGCATTTCGACGGACGCCCGCCCGACACCACCGAGGAAAACATGCAGGCGCGGCTGCGCGGCAACATCCTGATGTCACTCTCAAACAAATTCGGCTGGCTCTTGCTCACCACCGGCAACAAGAGCGAGCTGGCGGTCGGCTATTGCACGCTGTACGGCGACATGTGCGGCGGGCTGGCGGTCATCAGCGATGTTCCGAAGACCGTCGTCTATAAATTGGCGCGCGCCATCAACGCCCGCGCCGGACGCGAGTGGATCCCCGAGGGCTCCATCACCAAGCCGCCGTCGGCCGAGCTGCGCCCCGATCAGCACGATCAGCAATCGCTGCCCCCCTACGAAGACCTCGACGCCATACTTCATCACTACGTCGAACAGGAAGAATCGGCCGACCAGATCATCGCGCGCGGGTTCGATGCCGCGGTCGTGCGCGACGTCATCCGAAAGGTCGACGTGAACGAATACAAGCGCAAGCAGGCAGCGACAGGACTAAAGGTCACCTCGCGCGCCTTCGGCGTCGGCCGGCGCATGCCGATCGCCGCGCGATTCGGCTAGCATTCGCTTGATCCAAGCCGCGCAAGTCAGGAAGCAGCCGGTGCCCAATCCATCGCACCGGTCCCGTCCAAAAGGTTGTGCCGAATTCTGCCGGCGCTACAATGAGCGTTGTCGCGCCGGGCCAGGCGCCGCACGATGCAGAAAGGAACCTCGCCATGAGCAACCGAAACACCGCTCGAACCCGCGTCATTTCGACCCTCATGATCGCGGCCGCCTTTGGGCTTCCTCTCTCCACCGGCTGCGCACAGCCCAAGCCGCAGGAACCCGCGGCTGACGTGAAGAACCTCGTCCATCAGGACCGCTACTACATCGCCGGGACGCCGACCGAAGCCGGCCTGCGCCGCATGGCGCGCGAAGGTGTAAAGACCGTGATCGACCTGCGCCGTGATGACGAGCCGCTGGCCGACGAGAACAAGCTGGCCGAATCGCTGGGCATGAAATACTTCCGTGTCCCGATGCAGTCCGACCGCATGACCCCCGATCAGGCCAATGCCTTTCTCGAAGCGATGGAGCTGGCTGGCAACGAGCCGGTCATGATCCATTGCGCCGGCGGGAGCCGGGCCGGAGCCATGTTCGGGCTTTATCTTGGGGCGCGCGGCGCCTGCTCCGCGGAGGAAGCCGTCCGCCGCGCGCGGGAGGCCGGCCTCAAGAACGAACAACTCGGCTCGGATGTCCGCAATTATCTCCAGGACGCCGCGGCGCGCCGGGTGGCCGCGCCCTCGCCCGGTCATTAGAATGCCCGGCGTCATGGCCGGCGCTCAACCCACCTCCGACTACTACCGCTATTGCCCCGGAGAGGAGCCATTCAAGCTCTCCAACGCGATCTGTCGCGGCCGCCGCCGGACCAACTACCCAAAATGCCACGGATGTCAATTTAATGACGACGAGGCCGCCGCGCCCGCGTCTTTGACCGCTACCGGAGCGACGACCACGCCGACAACGGCGACCCCCAGGGCGGTTTCCGTCAGCATGCCGACTTCGCCGCAGGTCCGTGTTGAAGACCTCTTTCGCACGCATGACATAATCGGCTCCGCCCCGCAGCCGCTTACCGCCGACTTCGCCTGGCGCATCGGTCACGCCACCGCGCAGTACCTGCAAAGCCGCCTCCGCGCGATGGACCGCTCCGACCCCAACGCCCGCGCCCTTGTCGTCGCCCACGACGCCCGCCCGCACAGCGCGGCCCTGCTCGATGCCTTCATCGAAGGCGTTCACAGCACCGCGATGGACGTGATTCATCTCGGATGCGTTGACGCCCCCATGCTCACCTTCGCCGTACAGCACCTCGGCGCGGGCGGCGGCGTATACGCCACCGGCGGCTGCGAGCCGGCCGACCGGCACGGATTCGTCATCTGCGGCGCGCGGGCCATGCCCATCAGCGTCGACACCGGCCTGACCGGCATTCGCGACATCGCCTCGCGCGTCCCGCGTCACATCACCGGCGCGTCGGCGCGCCGTGAAGCGCGCGATCTTTCCGACGCCTACCACGCGGCGATCCGGGCACGGTTTCGCGGCGGCGCGGCGCTGGCGAAAAAAACCACCATCGCTTTCGATGCGGGCAACGGCGTGATGGGCCGGCGATTGGTTGACGCGCTGACCGGCGTGCGCAACCTGCGGCTCCTCGCCTTGAACGACACGCCCGCCGATTCATTCACACGTCCGCCAGACCCGACGCATGCCGATGCCCTCGGCGCGCTGCGCAAACGCGCGAAGGCCGAGGCCGCCGACTTCGCCGTCGCCTTCAGCCCCGATGGGTCGCAATGCGCCTTCGTTGACGACAAGGCCGCGCCGATCGGTTGCGATGTCGCCGCCGCCCTGATCGCGCGCGACATGCTTCAGCGCCGAGCCGGCGATGTTTTCGTGTTTGACCATCGGTTCAATTCAGCCGCGATCGAGGAGATTACGCAGGCCGGCGGCGCGGTCCTCCGCGAACGCGTCGGCCCGTCGTATATCCGCAAGCGCATGGCGGAAGTTGGCGCCGTTTTCGGCGCGGACCTCGACGGGCGGTTCTACTTCCGCGATGCCGCCTGCGCCGAGTCGCCTCTCTTCGCGATCATCGAGTTGATCAATCTGCTTTCTTCCGGTGAACGCAGCCTCGCCTCCCTCGCACGGCCGCTCCTGCGAAGCCGATCCTCCGGTGAAATCCGCTTCCACTGCAGCGATCCCGGCCAGGTCATTCAGGCCGTCACCACCGCCCATCCGGACGCCGAACTGGAGCGCATCGACGGGCTGACGGTGAAGTATCCCGACTGGCGTTTCAATCTCCGCAGCGCCGGCTCGCCGCCCACGCTTCGCCTGACACTGGAAGCACGCAACCGCAAGCTCGTCGACCAACGCATCGCCGAATTGTCCCCCCTGCTCGGTGAGCGTGCGACCGGATGCGAGCGTTAATCCATTTCGCCGGTACTTATCTCCGCTCCAATTTGATACAATAAGAGTGTACAGGGTGATTCAATATGCGATATCGAGAAGTCTTGCCGGTCGATGCGCTTCGTCCCTACGTCAAATGTCTCTGGCTACTCCAGGGCGAATTCGTTTCACTTGACGCCTCACCGGATCGCATCCTGCCGGACGGCAGCGCCGAAATCGTGATTCATCGGGCCGCGCCGATGATCGCCCATGGCCTGAACGTTGAGCCGCGTACTCAATCGACGGTGATGATCGTCGGCCAGCTTTCGAGGCATATCCTCCTTCAACCCACGGGCGACGTGGACATCGTCGGCGTTCGATTCACACCCAACGGCCTGTACAAACTTCTGGGCATTCCCGCCTCGGAACTGACCGACCGCTCCATCGAGGTTACGCAGTTTCGGGCGGCGCTCGCGCGGGATCTGATCGCCGCGGCTCACGCGCCGGGCGACTGCATCCAGCGCCTGCAGCACGTCTTGCTGAACAGGCTGCCGCGCAAAGGTGAATCGAGGGATTTTGTCTTCGCCGCCATTGACAGGATCCTGAAATCGAACGGCGCACTGCCGATTGGGGACCTGTGTCGTGAGCTGGCCATCAGCGGTCGCCAACTGGAACGACGGTTTGATCGCGAAGTGGGGCTGCGGCCGAAACAGTTTGCACGGGTCATCCGCTTCTCATCGGTCGCGCGCCACGCCCACCTGGCCGGCGCGACATCCGGCGCCAGGCTCGCCCACGCGTTTGGATTCGCCGACCAGGCCCACCTCATCCGTGAATTCCGCCATTTCGCGGGAATCTGCCCTTCGGAGCATTTCAAAGCGGATCCCGGCCTGGCCGCGGTCTTCAGCACGGGCAGGGATGTCGCTTTTATTCAAGACTGACCTCCCCGCAATCTCTACGATGGTTTCCTGGTCAGCGCCCCGGTCGCGCTGCGGACCGTGACATCTTGGGAGAGCAAACATGAAGCGAACTGTTGCGATTGGTCTGATCCTGTTAGTATCGACGGTTGTCGCGATTGCCGGACCGTCCAGCAAGTCCAAACCCGCGGACGCGATCGCCGCGATGGGCTGGCTGGCCGGCGACTGGGAAGGCCCCAACTGGGGCGGCACTTTTCACGCCTACTACTGCACCCCCGAGGGCGGCCGCGTCATGAGCTACAACTATCTCATCAAGAAAGAAAAGAAGGTCTATTTCGAGTTCGAAGTCTTCGAACAGGATGGAGACAACGTGGTCTTCCGGCCGTTCCCCGGCGGCAAGCAGGCGACCTCGCTCACCTTGACCGAGTGCGATGCGAAGGCGCGCAAGGTGGTGTTTGAGAATCCGGAAAAGGACTTCCCCACGCGAATCGAGTATCACCGCGTCGCGGACGATCGGCTGGTCATCACGTTGAGCGATCCGCACCACGATTCGGACAAGGTGGACAAGTTCGATCTGAAGAGACGCTAAGCAGTTTGAGTTAGAGCATTGCAGCGATGAATGGCGTGGCATGGCCGCGGCTTCTGGCGGCCATGTCAATTGGGCAGGTGCGGCGGTCGATGTCCCGCTGCACTCATTCATGAATCGCGCTGGCCGGCTCCGGGCCCGAATTGCGATTTTCAAAGACGTGACTATAATCCGGCCGTCGCGCGAGCGATCGCGCGGCCCGGGGGCGAATTGGCTTCGACCGGGCAAGTTGACGGATAGGTGGCGTGCCGAGGTTGCTAGGAGGCCTCGTTAAACACCTGGCACACTTTTATATGCCAACTCACAGTTGAGCATGGCTGCCTAAACAGGCTGCCCGTCGAACCGCTGACGCCTGCTGGGCGGGGAGACGTCACTTAGCAGGCTGGTCGAACGTGTGCCGCCCGGCCGCACATCGACGAGACACCGCGGGGCTGGATTCGCGTGGAGCCTGTCGGCCGGCGCCGCGCGATTCGACAACAAACGACCGACTATGCACGTAGAGGCCTATCCTGAAGTGCTTCGGGACGTGGGTTCGATTCCCACCGCCTCCAATTCCATGTTGTTGCCTTCGCGCGGTTGGCATCGCGCGCAAGGTACAAGCATCGAGCAGAACGCAGGGATCGCATCCGACCCGTTCTCCCATTACCGGCGTCGCCGGTTGTTCTGCTGCTGCGAAATTAAGATCACGCTTACCGTGAGCCGCCCTTGCCCCGCCACTCACCATCACCAGCCGACGACCATTCCACCCGATCCGCTTCGACGGGCCACGATGCAAGGCCGCGATTCCTGAAGTTCGAGCACCGGTCGCAGCCTCTGGTACCGTTTGCGCGATTCGTGATTCGCCTGCTGCGCGCGGGCGCCCTGGCCGTTGGAATCGTGCTCGCATCACTGGGAATCGGCGTCGTCGGATACCACTGTTTCGAAGACCTGCCGTGGATCGACTCGCTGCTCAACGCCTCGATGATCCTCGGCGGCATGGGACCGGTCGATCAGGTGAAAACAACGGGCGGAAAACTCTTCGCCTCGCTCTACGCGCTCTTCTCCGGCGTCGTGTTTCTGACCGTCGCAGCCGTGCTCTTCGGCCCCGTCGTCCACCGCCTGCTGCACCGGTTTCATTTGGATCGGAAGTAGCAACCCGACGTCGGTCCGGCAACGCTGCGATCTACACCTTCACCGTCACCGTCTTCACTTCCGTATAATGCTCCAGCGCGTACTCGCCCAGCTCGCGGCCGATGCCCGACTGCTTGTACCCGCCGAACGGCGCGCCGGCGTCGAACACGTCGTAGCAGTTCACCCACACCGTGCCGGCCTTCACGTTATTCGAATAACGCAGCGCCTTCTCGATGTCCTTCGTCCACACCGCCGCGGCGAGACCGTAGTCGCTCTTGTTCGACCGCGCAATCACTTCGTCGATATCCTTGAACGGCATCACGCACAGCACCGGGCCGAAGATTTCCTCCCGCGCGATCGTCATGTCGTCGCGCACGTTGTCGAACACCGTTGGCTCGATGAAGAAACCGCGATCGCCCACGCGAGCGCCGCCAGCCACGCGCTGCGCGCCTTCCTTGTTGCCCTTCTCGATGTAGCCCATCACGCGGTCAAACTGTTCACGGCTGACCTGCGGCCCCTGGTGCGTCTTCATGTCGAACGGATCGCCCACGCGGCGGCTCTTGGCGATGCCGACGAGCTTCTCGACAAACTGGGCGTGAATCTTTTCCTCGACAAACAGGCGCGACCCGGCGCAGCAGCATTGCCCCTGGTTGAAGAACAGCGCGAAGTACGCGCCCTGAATGGCCGCATCGGCGTCGGCGTCGGCGAAGATTACGTTGGGACTCTTGCCGCCTAGTTCCAGCGAGACGCGCTTGATGTTGCTGCCCGCCGCGGCCTGCATGATAATTTTGCCCACCTCGGTCGAGCCGGTGAACGCCACTTTGTCGATATCCATGTGCGAGGCGATCGCGCCGCCGGCCGTCGGTCCGAAGCCGGGGATGACGTTGATGACGCCCGGCGGATAGCCTGCCTCCAGCGCCAGTTGTGCCACAAAAAGGGCACTCAACGGCGTCTGCTCGGCCGGCTTGAGAATCACCGTATTGCCCATCGCCAGCGCCGGACCCCACTTCCACGCCTGCATCAGCATCGGAAAGTTCCACGGGATAATCTGCCCGCAGACGCCGACCGGCTCGTGCCGCGTGTAGCAGAAAAACTGGTTCGGCCCGACGTTGTTGATCGGGATCGTCTTGCCGTGGTTCTTGTCAGCCCAGCCCGCGTAGTAGCGGTAGCACGCGACGGTCAGCGGCACGTCGGCGTTCAGCGAGTCGCGGATCGGCTTGCCGTTGTCCAGCGTCTCCAGCTTCGCCAGCGTCTCCTTGTTCTTCTCGATCAGGTCGGCCAGCTTGTACATCAGCCGACCACGCTCCGACGCCGACATCTTCCGCCACGGGCCTTCCTCGAATGCCTTCCGCGCTGCCTTCACGGCCTTGTCCACGTCGGCCTTGTCGCCCTCGGCCACCTGTGCCAGCACATCGCCAGTGGCCGGGTTGATCGTCTCAAAGGTCTTGCCGCTGGCGGCCGGGACCCATTGGCCATCAATGAGGCACTGGGTATACTTGATTTCGACATCGGGCTTGATGGGTGCGGCGGCGGTGGCGGTCATGGGAGTCCCT
Source organism: Phycisphaerae bacterium RAS2 (assembly GCA_007753915.1). Classification (NCBI taxonomy): domain Bacteria; kingdom Pseudomonadati; phylum Planctomycetota; class Phycisphaerae; species Phycisphaerae bacterium RAS2. Next base: position 1,397,986 of record CP036352.1, on the reverse strand, counting down.
CCTGGGGTTCGATGATGGTCAGATCGTCGTGCCGTAAAGCCGAGTTCGTTCGGCGCGTGGTAATTTAACATAGCGCAGGCACGACAGCCAGACTAGCGAGATTGTACACGCCGCGTTTGCGGAAAGACGTCTCAATGCAGTACCAGACCCCGGCGCTACACCAGACCCAAACGCTGTACCTGACCCAGGCGCTGTACTAAGTAGAACCGCAAATAGTTTCGTAGGATGCAAAAGGATCAACAACTGTGGGACCGGCTAATAGCCGGTCCGACACAGGCTATTAGCCTGTGCCACAAAAATGGAGGCTTGTTCGGGTCCACTTAGACCCAGGCGCGAGCCTGAGGCTGCGATTCGCAACCACGGCCGGCGCGCTGCGATTCGCAACCATGGCAGGCGTGCGGTGGTTCGCACCCCGTGCTGGCGCCCGGGTCTGGTTGCGATGCGATGGCATCGTAATATCACCCGATCGCGCCGCCGACGGTCCCGATCGCGCCGCCGACGGTCGAACAATTGTCAGATTTCAGGTGACGCCCGATGGATATGGAACGACTGCGAGAAATCATCGGCGAAGACCGCACAGACGCTATCGTCAAGGCGCCGGGCGAAACAACTGATGCTGCACATGCGTCCGCCGACTCTGCTATAACGAATACCCGCGCGGGCGAGAGAACTGTACGCGACTCGTATTGCCACAAATTATATGAAGTCCGCATCGGATGGCTTGGCTGCGCCACGGTGATCTTGGTAACCATCATCGTCGGAGTATTTGTTGGTTTCACTTCCAATCTGTATCCCAACGTTCCACCTTTTGTAAGGGGACTGACGGTCGGTATTCTAGTAGCCATCCTCATCGCAATCATCATGCGAGTTGTGCGTGGCAGCGAAACCGCCCAGATTGAGAAACTGTTGAACGGTAGCGAGACCGAAAACCCCATCCACACGCTCATTGCGATCAAATCCAAATACTACTTCTCTAACGACAACCGCGTCTTGGGCCGTGTGATGACCCATTTCATGGGTCAGGGAATGGCCGGAAGTGTTTTTCGCCTTTATAAAAAGAACAAACCCGCGCCAATTGACCCCTTGTGCATTCCGTTCGAGCCGATGCTCGTCAACGAAGGTGACGCGCCATTCAGGGAGCTCGCATCTCACGCCAAGCCGAACACACCTGCATCGCAATTACAACTTCGCAAGGCAATTGACATTGAGTCCAGACTGCCGCCAGCGATACATCGCAACATTCGACTCCGCGGTGGTTATTTCTTAATGGCAATTGGTCTATTCAATCTCATATTTCCCATCATTGAGTCCATTCAACTTGGACGACCGACATTTATGTTGTTCTTCTGGTGCGCCTGGATTGTCATCATGTACTTGATGCCTGCGGCCTACAGCAATAAACCCAAGCAACAGTGGTTAATCGTCCCCGGCGGTCTTGTGATGCGCCAACCTACCAAGCGCGGCAATATTGATTTACAAGTCTTTAACGCGGCGCGTTGCATCCTGCTTAGCACTGAAGCGAGAAACAGGCTGTGGACGATTAATGTGGCCGATGGACAATCCACAGGCTGGTTACGCGTGACCGACTTTGAAATGGACTTGGTTCTCCGCGCGTGGTGCAGCCCGATCCCGCCGCCGACGGTGGAGCAATTGTCAGATTTCAGGTAACGAAAAAACCTCATACGAGTTGTGCATCACCAGACCCAGGCGCTGTACCTGACCCCGGCGCTACAACAGACCCAGGCGCTACAACAGACCCAGGCGCGAGCCTGGGGGGTTGCGCTACGCAACGCGGCGCTGGTCCGAGCACCGGGTGCCCGCTCGTCTGCCCCGGCGAATCTCCAACGGACGCTCGCGAACAGGAGCACGTCAAGTCCGAACAATTGCCTGGATTCGAGCGCACCGGGTGCCCGCTCGCTGGCGCTCGGGGCTAGGTTTGCGCGGGATTGCGACTCGCGCTCGGGGCTATGATTGAGCTTCGCTCGGTCAACAAAAAGCTGTACGCTGCGACGATGCACGCTACAATCCCGGAGAAATCATCCAAACATGAATCAACCGGAGCCGCCCACCATGGCCGACGACGCGAAGATCGCACAATTTCAAAAACTGGTCGAGCAGAACCCCAATGATGACATGGCCCAGTTCAGCCTCGGCACGGCGCTGCTCGACGCGGGGCGTGCGGCCGACGCCGGGCCGTGCTTTCAGCGCGTGCTGGCGGTGAACAGCCAGCACTCCAAGGCCTACGAGATGCTCGGGCGCACGCAGATCGCCACGGGCCACAACGATCTCGCGATTCAGACGCTGACCAACGGCTATCGCATCGCGCACCGCAAGGGCGATCTGATGCCGATGAAAGCGATGGGCGAATTGCTCACGTCCATCGGCGCTGAAATGCCGACGGTGGCGGAGAAGCGCGCGGAGTCGAGCGCGGGCGGGACCATCACGGCGGCCGAAGGTTTCTCATGCCGGCGATGCGGCGCGCCGGGGCCGAAGATGGAACGCCGACCGTTCAAAGGCCCGCTGGGCGAGGAGATTCTCGCGACGGTCTGCACGAAGTGCTGGAAGGAATGGGTCGGCATGGGCACGAAAGTGATTAATGAACTGCGCCTGCCGATGTTCGACCCGGCGGCGCAGGAGATGTACGACAAGCACATGAAAGAGTTTTTGATGATCGAGTGAGCGAGTAAGCCTGACTCTCGCCGTCCATATCTATCTGACGCTGGAGGCCGACGGATTGCAATCCGTCTGCTTTTTTGCGACGCGTTGCAGAATATTCGCTATGAAATGAATGGGTCCCGCGCGGAGCGGCGAACCGCCGAACTCGCGCGCCTTGGCGCACAGCGCCGCCGCCTCGGAAAAACTCCCCGCGAAGAACGCCGCCCGCGCCGCCGCCAGATAGACCCGGGCCAGCCGCGCCTCCGCGATGCCGCGATCGAGCTTTTTCGCCCCCGGCGTCGACCGATAGAACCGCTCGAGCATCCGCGCCTTTACCGCGACATTGCGACTCATGTCTGACTTGCTCAACCGCCCGCCGTGCAGCCGCCGCAGCGCCAGCGGCTCGGAGATCAGCCCGAACGGCTGCCTCGCCGACACGCGCAGCCACAGATCATAATCCTCGCATACCGGCAACGATTCTTCGAACCCGCCGGCGTCGATCAACATCGCCCGGTCGCACACGACCGTCGGCACGTGGACAAAACTCTTGCAGAACAACCGCTCGGTGATGTCGCCTTCGTAGCAATCTTTGGTGCGCCCTCGCACCGGTTGCCGCCGTGCGTCCATCGGGCTCATCGGGCCGTACCAGATGCGCGGACCGCCGGGCGTCGCCAGCGCCGCCATGAACCGCTCCAGCTTCGTCGGCAGCCAGAGATCATCGCTGTCGAGGAAGGCAACAATCGGCGCGCGCGCCTCGGCCATGCCGCGGTTGCGCGCCTTGCCCGGCCCGGCGTGGGCCTGCCGAATGACGCACGGTCGCGCGGGGTGGCCCGCGACGCGCGCGGCGATGTCCTCGGTGGAGCCGTCGTCGATGACGAGAACTTCGTAGTCAGTGAAAGTTTGAGCGGCGACGCTGTCCAGCGCCTCGACGAGGAGGTCGCCCCGCTCAAAGGTCGGAATGATGACGCTGACGGCGGGCGTTGACATCGCGGGGCAGGGCTTCCGAATGGTTACAAGGTCCGCGAGGCGCAGGGCCGCCGGGCGCGGCCCCGAATCACTGCATTTTTGTGCGAAGCGCGGATCAGGTCAAGCACGCGGCGACCGCGACCGAAGAATGTGGCCGCTGTGTGGTTCGCGCGGTAGGATTCGAACAGGCACCACAGCCATCCCGCGGAACGGCAAGCCGCGTGGGATGCAATCGCGGTGGTACGAGAGATTGCCATGTCAGATCTCAATGAATGCAAGCCGAACGATCGCGTGCGCATCACGCAGACGATCCGCACGCGCGAGGGCGCGTGGCAGACGAAGGTCGAGGGCACGGTACAGGCGGTGCGATCCAAACCCACCGGCTCGTGGTTCGCCCACGGCAAGAACGACAAGTTGTGGCTGAAGCGAGTCCTGCTGAAGCGCGACGACGGCGAAGTGATCGAACTCGTTGTCGATGACGAGACGCTGGTGACGAAGCTCTAGCCGCCCAGCTTCTCCGGAGGCGTACTCTGCTCCCACGAGCGCGTTCGCGTCGGCGGCCGCGGCGAGAACCCTGCCACATTCAAGTCACAACGCGGCACGACGGCGATGCAATACGGGCTGGCCATCGCGACCGGCGCGCCCGGCGGCGGCGTCTGAACGGTCGTCTTCACGCGCAGCCTCCCCCCTTCGCGCCAAACGCGATCAATCGTTACCAGGTACTGGTCCGACGTGACGCGACCCAGCGTCACCACGAGCAGCATCTGCGACGCGAAGTCCACCGGGACATCGACGATCGGCACCTGGGCCAGCGTCGGCGCATCGCGAATCACGACCTGCATCCCCTGCGTCTCGTGCGAATGCGTGCCGGTTACGAGATCGAGAATCGGAAGTTCTTCGCCGTCCTGCGGCATGACGCCATACTGATGTCGCGGCTCATGGCACCCCGCCGCCGCCAGCAGAGAAGCCGTGCCGACGAAGAATGTCAGGGTACTCAACTGGATTCGGGTTGTCGCGGGTCGAATTCGCATGGCGTATGGATGCTAAGCGGCGTGTTATCGCGCCTCAACCACCGCACGCGTTGACCCTCTCCACCGTCGCAAGTTACCATAATCGGGTGAGAACCACGCTCCCATTGGCTGCGGTCACGTTTGCGGTGCTGTTGGTCGCACAGGCGACTGCGTTTCAAAATGCCCCGGCCGCACCGCGCAAGCGCCCGGCGTCGCCGACCGTGCAGACGCCGTCGTCCGCGAAGGAATCGGCCGACTTAAGGCAGCAGGCCCGCACGGCGCTCCGCGCCAAGAACTACGACCGCGCTGAAGCGATGCTCAAGGCAGGTCTGCGCGTCCGACAACAGGCCGAGCGCGAGGCGTGGCAGCTCTTTGAGTGCGAGTTGGCTTTGGCAAACGATCAAGCCGCTCGCGCCGGCCTGACAGCCATGCGACTGGTGATCCTGACGCCGGAGAGTGACAACGTCGGCGCGGCCCTGTTCTGGGCGGCGAAGTCATATGAAGCCCTGAAGCGTCCGACAAAGGCGATGGAGCTTTACCGCGAGTGCGCCGCGCACAAAACGACGCCGAAGAACCTGCACGACGCCGCAACCAAGCGCTTCGAATCGCTCGCCCAGCCTTCGACATCGCAGGCGGCTGGTTCAAGCTCATCGCAGCGCGCGGAGGCGAAGCAGCCATGACCTCGCGCCCGACCATCTACCTCGAGACGATGGGCTGCCAGATGAACGTGCTGGACAGCGAGTTGGTCTTCGGCTCGCTGCGTGCGACCGGCTACGAGCCGACCGACGATCTGCACCGTGCCGGGGTCGTGGTCATCAACACCTGTTCGGTGCGCCAGCACGCGGAAGACAAGGTCTGGTCGCGGCTGGGTCAGCTCAAGCGCAGCAGTGGGCGCAATCCCGAACAGATCGTCGCGGTCATCGGTTGCATGGCGGAGCGCGACGGCGAGAGCCTGCTCGAGCGGGCGCCGATGGTGGACATCCTTTGCGGTCCGTCGGAGTTGCATCGCCTGCCGGCGCTGATCAGCGACGTGCAATCGCGGCGCGAGCGCGCTGTCGCGCTGTCGGGCCGATTACGCAATCATTCCACACCGGTTCACACCCTGGCGCAGCACGATGATCTCGAATCGCTGGATTCGGGCCGCGCGCTGGGGCTGGAGTCGCACGTCGCCATGCCTCGCGTTTTCGGCCGGCACCAGGCTTACGTCCGCATCACCCGCGGGTGCAACAAGTACTGCACGTTCTGCGTCGTGCCATACACACGCGGGCCGGAGGTGCACCGCCCGGCCGATCAGATCGTGGACGAGGTGCGCCGTCTCGCCGCGGCGGGTGTCATGGAAGTGACGCTGCTGGGCCAGACGGTGAATCATTATCACCATGTCGATGACGCCGGGCGTGAGACATCGTTCGCCGCGCTGCTGCGGCGCGTGCACGACGAGGTCCCCGAGCTGCCGCGGCTGCGCTTTGTCACCAGTTACCCGCGCGATTTCACCGACGAGGCATTGCAGGTGATGGCCGAATCACCGCGCATCTGTCGGTACCTGCATGTCCCCGCACAGAGCGGCAGCAATCCCGTGCTGAAGCGCATGAACCGCGGCTACACGGTCGAGCAATATCTCGCCTTCATCGCCCGCGCCCGCGCTGCCATGCCCGATGTCTGCATCTCCGGCGACATGATCGTCGGCTTCTCCGGCGAAAGCGAGACCGACTTCGCCGCCAGCCTCGACCTGCTGCGGCATTGCAAATATAAAAATTGCTACATCTTCAAGTACTCGACGCGCCCCGGCACGACGGCCCACGACCGCCTGCCCGACGACGTGCCAGAAGCCGTCAAGCGCCGTCGAAACAACGACATGCTCGCCGTGCAGGCCGACATCAGCCTTGCCAACCATCGCGCGATGATCGACCGGGTCGTGGACGTGCTCGTCGAAGGCCCCAGCAAACGCGCCATTCAGGCGCAGGAATCCGAGCAGGAACGCGGTGGCGAAGTCGCTTCGCTCGACGACCGCCGAGCCGCATTCGCCGGCCAGCTCGTCGGGCGGACATCCGGCGATCAGATCGTCGTCTTCAGCGGCCGCGCCGACCTGATCGGTCGCATCGTGCCGGTGCGCGTCACGGCCGTCACGCCGTACACGATGCACGGCGATCTCGCCGGAGAGACGGATACGCCGAGACGCGACCATGCAACCGGCGATCAACATCCGGCGCGCCTGTCGCTCGCCGTGCTGCCGTGGAGCTGCGCGACCTAGAATTGCATCGAGGGAGGGATGGACCCATGGCGGGACCGGTCAGCATTCACCAATTGCTGGGGGCGATGAAAACCACCGGCGCGTCGGACCTCCATCTCAAGGCCGGGCTGCCCCCCACCTATCGAGTCGGCGGCCATCTCCGCGCCGTCAAAATGCCCCCCATGTCCGGCGAAGAAATCGACGCCTGCATGTCGCCGATCATTCCGCCGTCGCGCCGGCCGTACTACGACGAGCACGGCGACCTGGATTTTTCCTGCGACCTGCCGGATGGCGACCGATTCCGCGTCAATATCTTTCGCGCGGGCACGAAAATGAACGCGGCCATTCGGCGCGTCAACTCGGTCATCCCTAGTTACGAGCAGCTACACCTGCCGCCGATCTACGGGCAGCTCATCGACCGTTCCAACGACGGCATCATCATCGTCGCCGGCGTCACCGGTTCGGGAAAGAGCACCACGCTCGCCGCCATGATCGAGCACATTAACTCCACGCGATCCGAGAACATCGTCACGATTGAAGACCCCGTCGAATTTGTCTTCAAGCCCAAAAAGTCGATCATCTCCCAACGCGAGATCGGCATCGACATCTCCAATTACGGCGAGGGGTTGAAATACATCGTCCGCCAGGACCCGGACACGATCTTCATTGGTGAAATGCGCGACAAGTTCACCATGACCGCCGCGCTCCAGGCCGCCGAGACCGGCCACCTGGTGTTCGGCAGTCTCCACAGCGCCGATGCGATGCAGGCGTTCTCGCGCATTCTCGAGTTCTTCCCCCGCGCCGAGCACGAGTTCGTCCGCGGCGCGCTGGCCAACGCCATGCGCGGCATCTGCGTTCAGCGGCTGCTGCCTGGGACCACGGAAGGCGCGCTGGTTCCCGCCACCGAGGTCTTGACCAATACGTCCACCTGCAAGGACATCATCCGCAAAGAGCAGGATCAGGACATTCCCGCGCTCATTGCGGGCAGCGAAAAAGAGGGCATGCATTCTTTCACGACCTCGCTCGCCCGGCTCGTTCAGTCCGAACTCGTTTTTATGGATGTCGCCATGCAGAACGCGCCCAACCCCGATGCGCTGGCCAGCACCCTGCGCGGCATCAAGACAACCGCCTCCACCATGATCAGCCGTTCGCGTTGATGCCGTCCGGGTCCGGCTCGGCGCGCAACACGCGCCCCAGGTGCAGGCGATACGCCACCGGCGCCGGCAGATCGGCTCGCTCCACGAACCCCATCGGCGCATCACGCCCCAGGATGTACACCTCGCGCCCCGCCACGCGAGCCGCCAGCACCGAGTGAATCTGACCTTCCACGTTAAACTGCGCCGCAATCCGCACGGCGTCTACCGGCGCGGCATTCGACACGCGCGACACGATCCGTCGCGCATCGTCCTCTGCGTCGTAGTCATCCGCCGCGGCGGCCTCATGCTGACCAATCCCCATCACCAACATGAATCGCGTGCCGAGGTGCAGACTGAACGCATCGTCGATCGTCAGCCCGTAGCTCGGGTAGTAATTCGGCTGCGTCTCACCGACGACGACGACCATTCGAGAATCACCCGCCGCGCGCGGCGACGCAAACGGGAAAATCGCCACGGCCCCCTCACCTTCCAGCGGAGAATGCGAAAATACGGTCGGCGCTTCCAGCACCGCCGGCGCGTCGTTCGGCCATTGCGCGCGGAGGTACGCCAGCGCGAAATCGCGCCACTCGTCGAGGTTGCCGGGGTTGGGCGGCTCTTCCGGTTGCTTCATATCCGTCGCATCATAACGACTTGCCGCACAAAACGGTCGCGCCCGCTGCCGATATACTTCAACGTGCCCTGATCCAGGCAGGAAGCATCGATTCGCCGGCAAAGAGCCGATTGCGCGAGCAATCGACGAAACGACACCATGAGCGACGCATCGTCATCACCCCAATCCTCCGGGCCGCGCCGCCTGATCTGCCCGCAATGCAAGGCTCGCTATGTCCCCACGCGAAATGTCGTCGGCCGACGCATCAAGTGCAGGCACTGCGGCCATGTCTGGCGCGACACATCCAAGACAATCCGAGAAATAACCGGCGCCCTCGAACAGGCCGCCGAGCCGTGGCAGCAGATCGGTTCGACCGTCCTCAACGCCGCGGATCACGCCTCGACCGTGGCGGGACTCGTCAAGGACCTCGTCCCCACGCCCCAGGCGCCGCCCGGCGAATGGGTCGGCCGCATGCTCGGCAAGTACCGCATCAAGTCCGTGCTCGGCCAGGGCGCGATGGGCAATGTCTACGAGGCCATCGATCCGACGCTCGATCGCGTCGTGGCCATCAAGATGCTGCCGCGCCGCATGGAGCCCGATCGCGAAACGATCGGCCTGCGAATGTTTCTTCAGGAAGCGCGCATCGCCGCGAAGTTGCAGCACCCGAACATTGTCACCATTCACGAAGTCGATCAGCAGGACGGGTTGCACTATTTCGTGATGGAGCGCGTTCAGGGCGTCACGCTCGGCCACCTCGTCGAGTCGGCCGGGCCGCTCCCAGCGAATCAGGCGATTTACATCATTGCGCACGCCGCGCGCGCCCTCGCCGCCGGCCATGCCCTCGGTATCGTCCACCGCGACGTCAAACCCGGAAACATCATGATCGATCAGCGCGGCCAGGTGAAGGTCACCGACTTCGGACTGGCTGACGTTGCCACGGTCGAAGGCATCGCCGAGCTTTCGGAAAAAGCACTCGGCACACCGGGATGGATCAGTCCGGAAGTCGCCCGCGGCGAAAAAGCCACTCCCGCCAGTGACATCTACGGACTGGGACTCGTCGCCTACTACGCGCTCACCAAGCAGCGGCTCATCCGCGCCGCCACGCGTAGCGGGATGGTGCGCATGCAGGCAGAGGCAAAGAGCATTCGCGCCGGCGACGTGCCGCCCGGATGGCCGCCTCGTCTGCGCGACGTGATCGTGCAATGCCTGCAGGCCGACCCGGCCGACCGCTACCAATCCGCCGAATTGCTGGCAGCGGACCTGCTCCGCGCGCTGGCGCCGAGCGGTCAGGATGTCACGCTGTTGCTCGATGTCGCCCGAAGCACGCGATCGCGCCGATGGTTGTCGCGTGAGGCGACCTTCGCCGTTGCCGGCGCTGCGGCCACCGCGCTTTTCATCGCGTTCCTCTGGTGGCTCCTTTACTGACTCGCGTCACCGTGGCGTTTCTGCAATCCGCGCGATACCATGGCTCGCCTTGACCATCGCCAGAGCTTTTCACGACCCATCAACACCATGACTGACCCGGCAACCGCAAATTCGTCGTCTCCCAAGCCCCGCGTGCTCGTCACCGGCGGTGCGGGGTTCCTCGGTATCAACTTGATTCGCTACCTCCTCGAGCGCGGCTACGAAATCTCCTCGCTCGACTTCGCCCCGTTTGACTATGCCGATGCCCTCCCGCGCATTCGAGAGTTCCGCGGCGACATTCGAAATCTTTCGGCCGTGCGCGAGGCCATCACGGGTTGCAGGCTCGTCGTCCACTGCGCCGCCGCCCTGCCGCTTTACACCAAGCAGGACATCCTCACGACCGACATCGACGGCACGCGCAACGTCATGCAGGCTGCGCTGGACGCCGGCGTCGATCGCGCCGTGCACATCTCGTCCACGGCCGTGTACGGCATCCCCGACCACCATCCCCTACTAGAAGACGACCGTCAATATGGTGTCGGCCCGTACGGCGAGGCCAAGGTCCGCGCCGAGCAGGTCTGCCTCGAATTCCGCGCCAAGGGCTTGTGCATCCCCATCATTCGCCCCAAGTCCTTCATCGGTCCCGAGCGGCTCGGCGTCTTCGCCCTGTTTTACGACTGGGCCAAGGACGGCCGCGGCTTCCCGATGATCGGAAACGGCAAGAACCGGTACCAGTTGCTCGACGTAGAGGACTTGTGCGATGCGATCCACCTCTGCATGACGCTGGACAAAACGCGCGTGAACGACGTCTTCAACATCGGCGCGAAGGAATTCACGACCATGGGCGAGGACTACCAGGCCGTGCTGGATGCCGCCGGGTTTGGAAAGCGAATTCGCGGCTTCCCGGCCGCGCCGATGATCTGGACCTTGCGGTTCCTCGAACTGCTCCGGTTGTCGCCCCTTTACAAGTGGGTCTACGAGACGGCTTCGAAAGATTCGTTTGTCTCAATCGAAAAGGCCGAGCGCGTCCTAGGGTTCAAACCAAAGTACTCAAACAAGGACGCCCTGGTGCGCAACTACCGCTGGTACCTGGCGAACCATCACAAATTCGAGGGCGCCAGCGGCGTCAGCCACCGCGTCCCATGGAAACAGGGAATTCTCAAGCTCGCCAAGGCGTTCTTTTGAATCGCATCATCGCCCGCCCGCCCGACGAGGGCAGACTTTCGGGGGATTGCTTCAAATAAATGGCGATTGGCCGCGAAGTAACAGTGTCCGGAATCCGTTGTGTTGAATGGCGGCCGCTGTCGGCCGACCGGTGGAGCGTCGATAAAGCTTGGAACTAGCTGACGTTACAGGTCATGAGGAGTCCCGCCGACCCGGACTGGCCGATGCCCCGGTTGTCTTTGCTGCGCCCGCATCGCTCTTCCGCAGGGTCGAAGACACCGCCACGTACGCATGGACTCTGGCTGTCCTGCTCATCTTCATGACCCTGGTCGGCTACCTGCGCGTGCAGACCGGTCTGGTGGATCGCGTCGTCGATCTGCAGACCGAGCGCGAGCTGGCCGTGCTGGAGTCGGCGCAGCGCGACCTGGTGGACCGCGTCGCCCTGCGCGACGAGATGGACAGCGTCCGCAAGAACGGCGAGTTCATGAAGCTCGTCGGCCGTTTGAAGGCCATCGTCGCAACGCCGGTCTCGCTGCTTGTATCGATCCTGTTCGTCTCGTCGATGCTCTTCGCCGCGGTCGCCCTGACGGGGCGCAAGCCGGAGTATCACACGTTGATGAACATTTGCGTCTTTGCCGGGTTCATCGACCTCGCGGGCGAGGCGTTGCAACTCTTGATGATGCTGGCGTATCGCACAACGCAGGTCGGCACGTCGCTGGACATGCTGCTCCCGCCGGGCAAAGCGCCGTATCTGGCTGGAATTGACCCGATGGCGATCTGGTACTGGATCGTGGTCTTTATTGGCGTCACCGTGACACAACAACTGTCGCGCCGGGCGGCCCTGACAGCCTGCATCACGCTCTTTGTGCTGGGCGCGGCTCTTCGCACGGCCGGCGCGATGATGACGGCCTGATCGGAAGAAAGGTTGATCGATGAGGAAATACGTAACACTTCTGGCCATCGTCGGCGTGGTCGGCGTGGTCTTCGCCCTGGGCAGTTTCCGCCGCGGCGCCGATGACAAGCCGCTGATCAACGTCGCCGAGGAGATACCGCTGACCGTGTTCGTCACGCGCCCGGTCAAGCAGGACATCACGCGCCTGGTGCAGGCACCGGGCGACGTGGAAGCGACGCTGGAAGTGGAGATCAGCTCCGAGATCGTCGCGAAGATCGAAGAAATGCCCGTGGAGGAGAACACGATCGTCAAGAAGGGCGACCTGCTTTGCCGGCTGAAGGAAGACCTGCTTCGGGCCGAGGTGCAGTCATGCGAAGCGCGCATCGCCCGGCTCCAGGCGGCGATGATCGACTCCGAAGCCGAACTGGAAAAGGCCGAGCGCGATTACCGCTGGCAGTTGCGCCTGGCCGAGGCCGAAGCCACGAGCGACAAGGAACGGCACGACTACATCACGATTTTGAAGAAGTCCAAGGCACTCTGCGAAATGCGCAAGCAGGAGATCCTCGAGGCCCAGGCCGCCCTGAAGCGCGTGAAGGACGACCTGGACCGCACCGTGATTCGTTCGCCGATCGACGGCATCGTTTCACGGCTGGATGCGAAGATCGGCGAGGTGGTGATCACCGGCACCATGAACAATCCCGGCACCGTCATCATGACCGTCAGCGACCTGTCGCGCATGCAGGTGCGAGCGCGCGTGGACGAAGTGGACGTGCCGCTGGTGAAGGAGGGGCAAAAGGCGCGCGTCTATCTCCAGGCCGACCAGGAAAATCCTGTGCCGGCCAAGGTTCTGCGGGTCGCCGCCAAAAGCACCAAGCAGGAAGGCCGCGACGTGGTCACGTTTGAGACGCTTTGCGAGATTCTATCCAACGACGAGCGCATCCGCCCCGGCATGACGGCCAACGTCGAAATCGAAGTCGATCACAAGAACGACACGGTCACGATTCCGGTCGAGGCCATCGTGCATCGCATGCGAAAGGAACTGCCGCCCGATCTGGTGAAGGAGTACGACGCAAAACAGACGGCGACGGATATCTCCGATCGCGCGCGAGCCGCTCAATACCTGAAGGTGGTTTACGTTCTGGACGGCGACCTGGCCCGCGTGCGCTTCGTCGAGCCGGGCATCGCCGACACGCGCCGCGTCGAGCTGGTCACGGGCATCAAGCCGACCGATGTCGTAATCACCGGGCCCTATCGCAGCCTCGATCAACTCAAGGAAGCCCGGAAGGTTTCGCTCCCGGAAGAGGAAAAGAAGAAGCTCGCCGAATCGGCCCCGCCGCCGGAGACCAAGACACACGTAGCCGACAAGAATGACGAGACCACAACTGACAAGAGCGCGTCGGCCGCCCCCGCCGGGCAGGGATGACGCCGTCGCGATGCGCCGCAATCAACCGGAATCCAAGCGATGGACTCAACTCAACCGAACGCCCCCAGCGCCTTGATCGAGCTGCGTGACCTTGAAAAGGTCTACCGCGTCGGCACGGAGCTGGTCCACGCGCTGCGAGGCGTTTCGCTCGCTATCGGTGAAAACGAATACGTCGCCATCATGGGGCCCAGCGGCTCGGGCAAGAGCACGCTGATGAACATTCTCGGCTGCCTCGACATCCCCACGCGCGGCAACTATTTCCTCAATGGCCGCGATGTCTCCCGACTCTCGCAGTCCGGCCTCGCGCGAATCCGCGGGCGTCAGATCGGCTTCGTCTTCCAGAATTTCGAGCTGCTGCCGCGCACCACCGCGCTCAAGAACGTCCAGCTCCCGCTGATGTACGCGATGGTGCCGCGCCGGCGACAGCGCGCGATGGACGCCCTCCGCCTCGTCGGCCTCGAAGACCGCGCCAAGCACCGGCCCAATCAGCTCTCCGGCGGGCAGAAGCAGCGCGTCGCCATCGCCCGCGCGCTCGCCCAGCAGCCCGACATCATCCTCGCAGATGAACCCACCGGAAACCTCGACACCGTCACCGGCGACGAAATCATGGCTGTCTTCGACCGCCTCTTCCTCGCCGGGCAGACCATCATCATTGTCACCCACGAGGCCGACATCGCCGCTCGCTGCAAACGCATCATCACGCTGCGCGACGGGTTGATTGCCTCCGATCAACAGACCGGCCGCGTTATTGACTCGCACGCCGCCCATGCACGAACCGGCGGAGCGGCCGCCGCCGCGAGCGCCTGAACATGACCCACGATTCAGCGCACACTTCGCAACCCGACCGGCAATCGCGCGACGATGCGGCAGCGCCACGGCGGTCCCGATTGGTTCGCGCGGCGCTCCTGGCCGGCGCGTTTGTGAGCCGCTCCATGCAGGGCGTCCTCACGGCGCTCACCCAGATCTGGGCCAACAAGGGCCGCAGCCTCCTGACCACGCTCGGCATCATCATCGCCGTGACTGCCATCATTGTGGTGGTGACGTTTGTGCAGGGCTTCGGCGATTACATGACCAGCATGCTGCGCGGCTACGGCACGCAATACATGATCGTCAGCCCCGATGTGCGCTGGGAGCAGGAGATCACCGGCACCAACCAGGTTCGTATGACGCTCGACGACGTCAACGCGATTCGCGTCAACTGCGAAGACCTGAAGCGCCTCACGCCTTTTCTCTACGGCGAGGTCGGCGTCTCCTGCGGCAAGGCCGAGGTCACCGGCATCCCCCTGCGCGGCGTCACGCAGGATTACCAGGTCATTCGCAACTACTTTGTCGATCGCGGTCGATTCTTCGGGCCGATCGACGTGGACCGCGCCAGCGACGTATGCGTCGTCGGGCGAAACGTCCTCAAGCGGCTCGACATCGATGAGAGCATTGAGGGCGGCAGCATCAAAATCGCCGACCGCCGATTCCGCGTCGTGGGCATCCTCGAAGCCAAAGGCAGCTTCATGGGCGACGATCAGGACCTCACCGTCATGATCCCCTATTCGACCATGCTCGACATGTATCCCGAACAGCGCGACCTCATTCGCTTCCTCGCCGAGGCGAGCAGCGAGGAAAAAATCGACGCAGTTGAAGCCCACATCAAGCGTATCCTCCGCCAGCGCCATCGGCTTCGCCCCGGCCAGCCCGACGACTTTGAAATCGAGCGACAGGATCAGGCGCTGCGTGAGTTCACCAAGATTCGCAACATCACATCCGCCGTCCTTGCCGGCATCGTCAGCATCTCGCTGCTCGTCGGCGGCATCGGCATCATGAACGTCATGCTCGTCTCCGTCACCGAGCGCACACGCGAAATCGGCCTGCGCAAGAGCGTCGGCGGTCGCCGGCGCGACATCCTCCTGCAATTCCTCATCGAGGCGGTCGTGCTTAGCACCATCGGCGGCGCCGTCGGCATCGCCATCGGCTACGGCATCTCCTTCATCGCCGGCATGCACCCGAGCATGGTCGATCTGTCCGTGCCGCTCTGGTCGGTCGCGCTGGCGCTGGTCTTCTCCGCCGGCGCGGGCGTGCTGTTCGGCATCATCCCCGCGTTCAAGGCTGCCATCCTTCACCCCATCGATGCGTTGAGGCATGAGTAATCGAATGACGACCCTCCCCGCTCAACCATCGACCCTCGCGACGCCACGCCGGCCCACGGCCGACCACGCCGGCCTGCTGGATCGTCTCGGCGCCGCCGGTGAACGCCATTGGCAGAACCTTCTTACCGCGCTGGCGCAGATCTGGGCCAACAAGGCCCGCGCCTTTCTCACCACGCTCGGCATCATCATCGCCGTTACCAGCACCATCACCGTCGTCTCGATGGTGCAGGGCTTCGGCGACTACATGACCAACACGCTTCGCAACTTCGGCACGAACATGATGTTTGTCTTCCCCTACGACCCGCACGCCGAGCGCGGCATGTTCATGGGCCGCGTCCTGCTCGATGTCGGCGACGTGCGCGAGGTCGCCATGCGCTGCGACAAGGTCCGCCGGATTTCGCCGCTTGTGTTCTCCGCCGCGACCGTCGAGTACGGCCGCCGGCGCCTCACCGACGTCAAGATGCGCGGCGCGACCGAGGAGTTCCAGTCGATCCGCCGGTTTTACACCGACGTGGGGCGATTCTTCAGCCCCCTGGAAGTCGATCACGGCCAATACGTCTGTGTCATCGGGCGTGACGTACTCAAGCGACTGGAGTGCGACGAGCGCATCGTCGGCGATCACATCTTCCTCAACAGCATGCGTTTTCGTGTGGTCGGCCTGCTCGAATTGAAAGGCTCGATGTTCGGCGACAAGCAGGATGATCTCATCATCATTCCGTTCACGACGGCCCTGAAGCTCTCGCCGCTCTCGAAATACTTCATGCCCTTCACCCTCGAATGCACCGACGAGAAGGACGTCGAGGAATGTTCGCTTCAGGTGACGCGTGTTTTGCGCGAGCGGCACGCCCTGGGCCCCGGCGAACCCAATGACTTTCTCATCTTCCGGCAGGACGAGTTCCTGCGCGACTTTGAGCGCGTCCGCCTCATTGCCACGAGCGTGCTCGCCGGCATCGTGGGAATCTCCCTGATTGTCGGCGGCATCGGCGTCATGAACGTGATGCTCGTATCCGTCACCGAGCGCACGCGCGAGATCGGCCTGCGCAAGAGCGTCGGCGCGCGGCGGCGCGACATCCTCGCACAGTTCCTCACCGAGGCCGTTGTGCTCGCCACCGTCGGCGGTGCAATCGGCGTCGCGTTGGGATACTCCATTTGTCTCATTGCGACGCGCCACCCGTTGATGGTCGAGGTCGTCGTCCCGTGGTGGGCTGTCGCCCTGGCGCTGGGCTTTTCCGCCTTCGTCGGCGTCGTCTTCGGAATCATCCCCGCCTTCAAAGCCGCGATCCTCCACCCCATCGACGCCCTGCGCCACGAATGACGGGGATCGATTCCCGCACCAAGCCGGAATCGCTTGAACAGAATCCATCGCGAATGAGCGCGTTTCAATCCCAGCCCCGAGCGCGAGCGAGCGGGCACCGATACGCGGGAGTACCTGAAAGCAAGCTGGATGCTCGCGCAATGTCAATCGCGCGAATTCATTTGCGATCGCGTCATTTGAGCTTGATCGCGAAATGGTGCGACGTAATGTCCATGCGCATCGCGAGATAGAACCGGTGCGCCGCGAATCGCTGAACGCCGCTGTCCAGATGCAGCGCGTCGCAGTCGTTTCGCCGGGCCTCCTCCAGTAGCCAGTTGAACAACGCCTCGCCATAGCCCTTGGACCGCGCCGCCGCCGCCGTCACGAGATCGTCCACATACAAATGCCGACCCCATGCCAGGTTTTCGCTCAACCGAAATCCTGCGGCACTTACTACGCGGCCATCGACTTCCAGCGCCGCGAGTCGAAACCCGCTCTCCTCCTGCCGACGCACGCGCTCTAAAAACTCCACAGCCGTGATGTGCGGTCGAAGCTCCGCCATCACCGGCCAGCACGCTGCGATCTCATCGTCGCGACGCGCTTCGAATACGCGCTTTTCGCCCGGCAAGTCGGTCGCCGTCGTGTGCTCCGGCAACGGTTCGCCGCCGGAGGCAGCCAGGGCGGCCGCGCGACCTGGTGCATCGTCGTACGTGGCCAATCGGAGTTGAGGCGGCA
The DNA here is from genome assembly GCA_007753915.1 of Phycisphaerae bacterium RAS2. NCBI lineage: Bacteria > Pseudomonadati > Planctomycetota > Phycisphaerae > Phycisphaerae bacterium RAS2. The sequence goes on along the minus strand of CP036352.1, from coordinate 1,380,332 downwards.
CCGACGGCCGGGCGGGCGATGCCGCATGAATGGCACCCAACCGCTCGTAGTCCTCCGGCGTGTCCACATCGATCGGCCGCGGAACCATGCCGATCGGCAACTCGCGAATCTCCGCCCCCGGCCGCTCCCACAAATCCTCCAGCGCGCGCGGCCGCTCCCAGTAAAACACTTCCAGCATGCGCGAGAACGGAAGGATCACCGGGTAACTGCGCACGCCGTGATAAGTCGCGACGAGTATTCGGGGCTGCTTGGCCATCCGATACATCTCGACGCACATCGAAACCGTTGCCGACGTGATCTCCGGCATGTCGCCGAGCAGCACGACGATGCCGTCCTCGTCGTTCAAGTGATAACGCGTTTTGGCCTTGGAAAGGCCCAGTTTGACGGAGGTGATGATGTCGCTGCCGGCGTCGTGGTTCACCGCGACAGCCACGTCCGCGGGCACCGAGTCTCGCAGAAGCTCTTCGATCTCGGGCGTCGTCACGATCACGGCGCCGTCGAGCGGCGAGTCAAACACCGCGTCCAGAACGGCTTCGAGAATCGTGCCGCCGCCATATTCGAGCAACAGCTTCGACCGGCCCATGCGCCGGCTCGGCCCCGCTGCCAACACCAATGCGAAAACGCGCCGACTGCTCATTTGCGGATCTTGAACGTCGCCCGATCGTGTGTCTGCTCCGATGCCTCGAATGCAATCCCCCCGGCCTTCAACTCCTCGATCCGCGTCACGAGCCGTTCGAGGTCGTACGACCAGTCCACCTCGACCTGGCAGACATTGTTCACCAGCTCGCGCAGCTTCACGTCCTGCACGCCGTCCACCTCGCGCAGCGCCTCCTCAAACATCTTGTACTCCTTGCGCGAACAGTTCTCCAGCGTGATCTGGCAGACGCGCCGCACCTGCTGCCGCTTGCGCCACGACTCGCCCACGTCTCGCAGGATCGCCCCGGCTTGTTCCTCGGCGCACTTGCGCAGGGCCTCATCGCCGCCTGCGTTCGAGTTCACTGTGCTGTGCGACGCCGAGTAGCTGTTCGCCATCAGCATCTGCGCCGAGTCAGCGTGGTACGCCCGCACGTTGATCGTCCCCGACCACTTGTACAGCGTGCGCCCGCCAAGTTGCGTCGTCCCCGCACGCCGCGCCTCGGCGTTGCCGCGCACGGCCACGTCCGCCTTGAAACTCGCCGCCATCGCCGCCAGCTTTCCCACGTCGTCGTTCATCGCCGCCAGCGTGATGTCCCGCCCGCGCGCTTCCTCCCCCGCGCCGCGATCCATCAACTGAACGCCCTTGTTCAGGAAAAAGTTCTCGATCACCGATTGCGCCACGCCGTTGGCCTTGGCCGGCCGGTCGTCGTCCACGTCGTTGTCCTCGATGAAGACGACGATGCACCGCGGGTTGCCCTCGGCCTCGATCGTGTGCGCCAAACGCGTCCACTCGCTCTCGAAGCTCTCGGTCGATACGACGGCGCGCACCTCGCAGATGCTTGTTCCCGCTTCCACGCGGCGCGACAGCACCTCGAACTCGGTCACGTAGCCCGCGGCGGAGGCCATCACCTTATCATAGACCGCCGTATAATTCTGCGCGCGGCTCTGCGAGTTGATGAACGTCCCGCAGGCCTGCTCCACCGCACGTCGCAGCGCATCCTGCTTCGCCTGTTCCATCGCGTTGGCGTTCGTGCCCGCGGCGCGGCCCTCCATCGTGATGGTCTTCGTCGCCGGCGGCATCGCCGACGCCGAGTGCATCGCCAAACCACCGCCCATTCCGAAGGCCACGAAAACCAACGCTGCGAACCGACTCGTCGATGCCATAATCAATCCTCCCGGGCCGCAACGAGAAATCACGTTGCAGGATTCACGACGCCGAACCAAACCGGCGCATTGTGACCGCATTCCACGGTTGCGCCGAACACGTACATCCTCCTCCAACCCGTCTCGGTCGATTCGAAGCGGACCCGCTGCAATGGTTGCATCACGTGTCAGGAATCCCATCCGGTTCTGACCACGTAACTCGTTTATTGTTAATATGTTATGAACAGCCAACAGCCAAAGCCCCCCAAATGGGGCTGCGTTTGGACACCTGCTATTTGGGCGATGGCTTCGGGGCTTGAATGCAATACGCACAAACCCTTATCATTCCAGCCCTTGAATCACCGTGAGTCGGGTGCGGAGTTGGCCGCGACCGATTACCGAAAGTCGGCGATTCAACGTAGGAAACGGCGCGGTTGAGCAGGCTCGGCGAGCCTTCGCGGGCTGTAGGCCGGGTTGTTACTCCGTTCAGAGCTGGAACTAAGCGCGATCAGGGTGGTCGTGTTGCACTCGCGGATTGTGAAAGTTATCACAAACTCGAGCGCGAGTCGTCCCCATCGGCGGAGATGCCCTCTCGTCGCTCACACTGACATGAATCGAGCATTGCTCGAATCTCGACATAAAACGAAATACAAAACCACCTTTAGGAGTCACCGACCTTGAGTACGCAACGACGAATCTTCACAATTCTCGCGGCCTGTCCTGCCGCGATCCTCGCCTTCACCGCCGCCGCGCTGGGGCAGGATGGCACGACCGCTTCAACCGCCGCCGCTTCTGCGCCGACCGGGCTGGACGGCATTCCGTCCATCTGGTGGATCGCACTCGCCAGCAGCTTTGTCGGATTGATGTTCGCGGTGAAATTCTACTACGAAATCATGAGCAAGAGCGAAGGCGATGACAACATGAAGCTCATCGCGGGCTTCGTCCGTGACGGCGCATATGCCTATCTCTGGCGGCAATACAAAGTAGTTGCCTGGGTATTTGTTGCCTTGAGCCTTGTGCTGTCTTATCTCGCCTACGGCCTCGGCGTGCAGCACAAGATCGTTCCATTCGCCTTCCTTACCGGCGGGTTTTTCTCCGGCCTGTGCGGTTTCTTCGGTATGAAGACCGCGACCAACGCTTCGCACCGCACGGCTGCGGGTGCTCGTGAGAGCCTGAATCAGGGCCTGGTTGTCGCCTTCCGCGCGGGCTCGGTCATGGGCCTCGTTGTGGTCGGTTTCGCCTTGCTGGACGTCACCGGCTGGTTCATCGCCCTGCGGCTCTGGGGCGGCGACATGAGCCTGACGACCATTACCGTCGTCATGCTGACCTTCGGCATGGGTGCTTCGACACAGGCGCTCTTCGCCCGCGTCGGCGGAGGTATTTACACCAAGGCGGCTGACGTCGGCGCAGACCTCGTAGGCAAAGTCGAAGCCGGCATCCCCGAAGACGACTCGCGCAATCCCGCCACCATCGCCGACAACGTCGGCGACAACGTCGGTGACGTGGCAGGTATGGGCGCCGATCTTTACGAATCGTATGCCGGTTCGATTCTCGCGACGGCCGCCCTGGGCGTCGCCGCGGCGGTCTCGATGTTCGGCGACGATACCTCCGCCGTCGGCTTCGACGCCGGCATGCGACTTGTCGCGACACCGATGGTGCTGGCTGGCGTCGGCATCCTGCTGTCGATCGTCGGCATCTACATGGTCAAGACCAAAGAAAACGCCAACCTCGGCGAACTCATGGCCGCCCTCAACCGCGGCATCTGGGGAAGCAGCGCATTCATCCTCATCGCCGCCCTGGGCGTGTGTTACTACCTGCTTGGTCCGAGCTTCCCGAAAGTTCCCGACGGCGGAACCGGCCCATCGTGGCTGGGCATCTGGGGCAGCATCGCCTCCGGCCTCATCGCCGGCGTCATCATCGGCAAGGCCACTGAAATCTATACAAGCTACGATTTCAAGCCCACCCAGGAACTCGCCGCCCAGGCGATCACCGGCCCGGCCACGATCATCATCGGCGGCATCGCCGAAGGCATGAAGAGCACATGGGCCAGCCTCTTCACCGTCATCGTCGCGATTCTCGTCGCATTCGTCTCGGCTGGCGGTGCCACGGAATACATGCTCGGACTCTACGGCGTCGGCATCGCCGCCGTCGGCATGCTCGCCACCCTCGGCATCACGCTCGCCACCGACGCATACGGCCCCATCGCCGACAACGCCGGTGGTAACGCCGAAATGACTCATCAGCAGCCGCAAGTCCGCCAGCGGACCGACGCACTCGACTCGCTCGGCAACACCACCGCCGCCACCGGCAAAGGTTTTGCCATCGGTTCGGCCGCGCTGACCGCCCTCGCGCTCCTCGCCGCATACATCGATGAGGTGCGCATCGGCATGCTGCACGAAGCCGAGACATACGTTCAACGGTCCATTCTGGACGGCAGCCCCGACAAGAGCGCCGCCGTTGCGCCCGTGTACATTGGGTACGGCAAGTTTGCGCTCAAAGAGGCCGGCGACCCGAAGAAGCTGTCGAGCTACGGCGCGCTGATGTGCCCGGAGTTCAAGGAAATCAAGCTGATGGAATCGAAGGGCCTGCTCAAGAAAGGCCAGCGCTTCACCGCCGCGGAATACGTCGATGGCAAGCGTGAAGACAATTACGAAGGGACTCTCAACCTCGGCCAGCATCACCTCAAAGTCGTCCGAGTCCGACGGGCCTCGATGGACCAGTTCATGAGCTTTTACAACATCACGCTGATGAACCCGCGCGTCTTGTGCGGCCTCTTCGCCGGCGTGCTGCTCACCTTCCTCTTCTGCGCCCTCACGATGAAGGCCGTCGGCCGCGCCGCCAACCAGATGATGCTCGAGTGTCGCCGGCAATTCGCGCTGATGCGGTCCTACCTCAAGGGTCAGGGTCACGACGACGCCTACATCCGCAACCCGGACAATTGGCCGCGGACGCCCGTCAGCTTCCAGGGCGGGCAGATTCCCGACTACGCGAGCTGCGTCGCCATCAGCACGGCCGGCGCCCAAAAAGAAATGGTCTTCCCCTCCTTGCTGGCGATCATCGCGCCGGTACTTGTGGGCCTGGTCTTCGGCGTGGCGGGGGTGATGGGCTTGCTTGCAGGCGGCTTGGTCAGCGGATTCGCCGTTGCAGTGTTCATGGCGAACTCCGGCGGCGCTTGGGACAACGCCAAGAAGTACATTGAAACCTTCGGCAAGATCTCGGCCGGCGCCTTCAAGAAGGACCCGAAGGTTCGCGAAAGCGTTCCGGCGGCCATTCGCGAAGCCATCGCCGCTCGTGCCGAGAGTGCCGAGTCCGACGATGAGATCATCTACGGCAAGGGTTCATCGGATCACAAGGCCGGCGTCGTCGGTGACACGGTCGGCGATCCATTCAAGGACACGTCCGGTCCGTCGCTCAACATTCTCATCAAGCTGATGAGCATGGTCAGCGTCGTGTTTGCGGGACTCGTCGTGGCGTACGGTCCGCGCATCGGCGAATTGCTCAAGCTCGGCCAATGAGTTGCGCGGCGGCTGGCCGCGAATGATCCGGACTGACGTCGTTAAACCCGAAAGCCCCGGGCACCTGCCTGGGGCTTTCTTTCTGATACGAGAACGCTGGAAATCGCGCCGTCGCGCGGGGATAATTCACGACCATGGCCAAACGTGTCCCACGATCCGCCCGCTCCCCCGCTGCCAAGCCCGCTCGCGCGCCGCGCGTGACAAAGATCATCCCCGATTCCACGCGCCCGCGGCCCAAGCCGACTCGCCCCACCGATAAGGCCCGCGCGTTCGCCGTCGCCTGCGCGAAGCTGCTCGCCCAGAATCACTGCGAGGACATCACCGCACTCGACCTCGTCGGCGTCAGCCCGATCTGCGATTACTTTGTCATCGCCACCGGAACCAGCGACCGCCAGCTTCGGGCCGTGGCGGATCACCTGACCGACCTCGGCAAGGCATCGGGTGACAAGCCCTTCGGCGTCGCCGGTTACGACGAAGGCGCGTGGATCATCGTTGACTACGTCGACGTGGTCATTCATTTGTTCGACGCGGACAAGCGAGCCTATTACGATCTCGATTCGCTCTGGGGCGATCGACCGAAAGTGGACTGGGCCTGAAGCCGGAAACCGGTGCCGGGTGCCGGGTACCACTGCTTCAAGCAGTGCGAATGGAACGAAGCCTTCTTCGCGGAGACGAGACTCGAACGTTCATGCAGTCGCTCCTCCGGCAAATTGAGTCGCTCGTCACCGCCGCGATGGTCGCCGCCTTCGGCGAACAGGCCGCCGGGGCCGATCCGCTTGTGCGCACATCGACCGATGCCAAACTCGGCGATTATCAATCCAATGTCGCGATGGGTCTCGCCAAGAAACTCGGCATGAAACCGCGCGACGCGGCCGCCGCCATTGTCGCCGCCCTGCCGTCCGCCGCGATGGAACTGCTCGAAACACCGGAGATCGCCGGCCCGGGGTTCATCAACCTTCGCCTGAAGAACGCGGCCCTGGCTGCCTCGCTCGGGTCGATCCCCTCCGCGCCGGCTGCCGGAGACGACCGCCTCGGCATCGACGCGGTGGATGCCGCTCGAAAACAGACCGTTGTCGTTGATTACTCCTCGCCCAACGTCGCCAAGCAGATGCACGTCGGCCACCTGCGCACGACCGCCATCGGCGATGTCTTCGCGCGCGTCCTTTCCTTTCAGGGGCACGATGTTGTCCGACAAAACCACCTCGGCGACTGGGGCACCCAGTTCGGCATGGTCATCCTCGGCATGTGGCACGCCGCCATGGCCCGGCACCGCGGCGAAGCGCCGGGCTATCTGCCGCGCGCCATCGCCGAACTGCGCACCGCCATCGGGAGCGGCGGTGAAGCGAAACTAGCCTATCTCAAGAATGTCGCCGAGCGATCCAAGGCCGACTACGAGGCCGATCAGGACGGCAAGCGCATCTTCGAACCGTTCCTTCACGACTGCCGCGCGCAGGCGCTACTGACGCTCGTCGATATCGAAGCGGGATACCTTTACCTCAACACGCTCACGAAGGAAGCCGCCGGGACGGAGTTCGCCGCGGTACTCAAAGACCCGCGCGACGTGGCGCAGATGATGCAGCGCGGCGGCCAGCAGGATGCACAGGAACGCCTCGCTCGCGAAATCGCCATCGAAATCACCCTGCGCGACTGCAACGCGGTGTACCAGAAACTCGGCGTTCTGCTCTCCGACGGCGATGTCTGTGGCGAGAGCTTCTATGAGCCGCTGCTGGCGGGGGTAATGGATGAAGTCGTCGCGTCGCTTCAGTCGGCCGATGGCCAAACCGGCGCGCTCCGTGCCGTCTGCCGTCGCGATCAGGGCGCGTTGTGCGTCTTCCTGACCAAGCCCGACGGTTCGCCGGCCTTCAAAGGGCCCCAGGGCGACCCGCTGCCGATGATCATCCAGAAATCCGACGGCGCAACGCTCTACGCCACCACCGACCTCGCGGGCGTCCTCTATCGAATCGCCCATCCGAAACGAAACCCGGTTCGCTTGCGCACGCCGGCGCTGGCTGACACGCTCACGCGCCCGCCCTTCCGCGGCGGACTCGGCGCTGATCGCGCGATCTACGTCGTCGGCGCACCGCAGAAACTCCATTTCGACATGCTCTTTCCGACGGCTCATGCAATGGGCTGGACGCATCGGCCGCAAGGGGACGTCCGCCTCGAGCATGTCGCGTTCGGTTCGGTGCTCGGCAGCGACAAGAAGATGCTTCGCACGCGCAGCGGTGATTCCGTCAAACTCAAGGACCTGCTGGAGGAAGCGGTTCAGCGGGCCGAGGCGCTGGTTCGCCAATCCGAATCCGACCCGGATCGAAAGCGCGGCTTCAGCGAGGCCGAGATCCGCGACATCGCCGAGACCATCGGCGTCGGCTCGGTGAAATACGCCGACCTCTGCCAGAATCGAAACACCGACTACCTCTTCAGTTGGGACAAGATGATGGCACTACAGGGCAACACCGCGCCCTACATGCTCTATGCCTGCGCCCGCATTCGTTCCATCCATCGAAAGGCCGTCGAGACGCGCGCCGAAGTGCCCGCGAACACCGCCCTTCGCCTGGAGCACGCCGCTGAACGGGCCCTCGCGCTGCGCATCCTGCAACTCGCCGAGGTGGTCGACGCCGTCGGCGAGACGCTGCTGCCGAACATCCTGTGTGATTATCTCTTCGATCTGGCCGGCCGATTCATGTCGTTCTACGAATCATGCCCGGTCTTGCAAGCCGAGGACGACGCGACGTTCGCCTCGCGTCTGCGCCTGTGCGAGCTGACGCACCGCGCCCTGACCACCGGCCTGGGCCTGCTCGGCATCCGAACGCTTGAGCGAATGTGATCCCGCAGTTTCAGTAAGCCCCGACGGCCGCGGCGGCCGCTGCCGCGCGCTGCGCCGCCAGCATGACCGGATCGGGAACCGCCGCATCGAGGAAACCGCGGTTGCGCGTCGCGCACCCGACGCACGCCCCGCACATCTGCGTGCCCGATGAGAGACACGACCACGTCAGATCAAACGGCACGCCCAGCCGGTGGCCGAGCTTCACGATGTCGGCACGCGACAAGTCCATCAACGGTGCAGCCACGGCGATTTCGCGCGAGGGCGATGCGATCGTGTACAAATGATTGAAAAGGTGCAGGTACTCACGGGAATATTCGGGATACAGCGCGCCGGTCGGCGGCGCGGGCGGGCCGAGATTCTCCGCCACGCCGATGTAGACGTGCTTTGCTTCGATCCGCGCGGCCCAGGCGAACGCGGCCGACAGCAATGAGCCGATCATTCCGCGCACGTTGCAGTTGGATTCACCGCCGGTGATCGCCAGGGCGTCCTGCAATTGCATTTTGCGTGAGACGCGGGCGCTGCCGCCGATCGCCGCGAAGTGCGGCATGTCCACCGTGAGCTGCTCGCGCACTTCAAAGTGCGCCGCAAGTTTTTCGAACAACTCCGTCTCGCGATCCTGCGCGCGATGGCCGAAGCGCACATGCAGCATCGCCATGGCCGGATGCTCCTGTTTGGCCATTGCAGCCAGCACGGCACTGTTCAACCCGCCCGATACGAGTACCACCGCTTTGTCGCTTGCCATCACACCTCTCCACGCGAACCGCGCTGCGTTCGTTGCGACCAGCCGTCGGTCGCCGGCGCGCCGCAGGGCTTATCGGTCGGGAGCGTGCGCGAGTTGCGTTGTTTCATGAGTCTGATAAGGCACGTCGCGATTCAGGCGAATCCGCCGATGAACGCGAATCGCCCCGTCTCGGCCCCGTCGCGGCGGTGCGAGTAGAACCGACCATCGGACATCGTCGAGGGCGACGCCACGTAGATACGATCTCCCGGCACGCCCGCGCGGACCAACTGGTGAACGTTCGCCGCGCGAAGATCGAAGTACAGCCGTCCCCCGCGCGACGAGAAAAACGTCTCGCCGGCCTCCAGCCGCGCCGCGGCAATGCGACGAACGTCTTCGCCCACTTCGTATTCCCCCGGCCCCGCGCAAGGACAGATCGCCCCGACCAGGCCCGCCGGGTCCACGCCAAACTCACGCTGCATTTGTCGAACCAGCTCCGCCGAGATTCCCGCGACCGTCCCGCGCCAGCTCGCGTGCGCCGTCCCGAACACCCGGCGCTCCGAGTCCACCAGCACCACGACCGGACAATCCGCCGAGAATTGCATCACCGGCACACCCGCCAGATCGCAGATCAACCCATCCGTGAAGGGAATCGCCGTCTCGCGCTCGGCTCGCCCGCGGCCCACATCACCCGGCAGCACGCGCAACACATGCGGACTGTGAATCTGATCCGGCGTGGTCAAACGGTCGAACGAGAACCCCAGATGCTCACACACGCGCCGGCGCCGCGCCACGGCCTGATCCGCTTGCGGCCCGCGATGCGGCGCCATGTTCCACGGGCGCATCGTGATGCCATGTCGAAATCCGTCGATGTTCCGCAACGCGTCGAACTGCAGCAGGACGCCGTCGCCCAGCCGCGTCTCGATCAACTCAACGGTTCGAATCGGCTGACTCACTCAAGCGACCTCTCACCTACGGCGCGCCGATCTTCAGCAGCACCTTGAGATGTTCCGGCTCGGCTGCCGCCGCAAACGCCGCCGCCGCGTCGTCCAGCCGAAAGGTTCGCGTGACCATCCCCGTCACATCGATCTCGCGTCGAGCCAAGGCTCGCAGCGCGTCGGGAATCGAACCGCATCGACTGCCCAGCACCGTCACTTCGTTCACGACAATCGGCGATAGGTCCACACCGGGCCGATCGTGATACGTGGACTTGAGCACGATCGTGCCGCGCGGCCGCACGGCCCGCAGCGCAAGGGCCAGGCCTTCGGGCGAGCCGGTGCATTCCACGACGACATCCGTCTCGGCTCGGGCGTCGAACTCATCCACGTGCACCCCCCGGATGCGCTTGCGGTCCAGAAGGTCCAGCGTTCGCCGATTGCGCCCCACCCCCATGAGCTTGCAGCCCGTCCTGGCCAGCACTTGGCACACGAGGATGCCCAGTCGCCCCGTCCCCAGGACGGCGACACTTGTCTTACTATCAACCTTGACCTGCCGCGGCACCTGCATCGCCGCCGCAAGCGGTTCCGCGAACACCGCCTCCTCATCGGGCAACCCATCGGGCACTTCGTAACAATTCCGTTCGGGCAACGAGAACGCCTCCGCGAACGCACCGTCGCGCCCGACAATGCCGAGCACCGTCCGCATGCGGCAATGGCTCGACAACCCGCTCCCGCAAAGATCACATTTGCCGCAGACGCAATTGATGTCGCCCACCACGCGGCGGCCGTCCAGCGCGCAGCCGCGCGACGCCACCACGCCGACAAACTCGTGACCCGGCACGCCGGTGAAGCTGGAATAGCCCTTCACGATCTCCAAGTCGGTCGCACAGATGCCGCTGACGCGCGGGCGAATGATTACTTCACCCGGCGGAGCGACCGGTTCCGGCCGCTCTCCGACCTGCACGGTTTCGTCATGTACGGTGACACAGCGCACGACGCGACCCTCAATCGACAGGTTTCGCTGCCGACCACTTCATGCTACGAGCAGCCGCGCGAGGCGCACAACCGCACGAGCGATGTTAACTTCTCTCGGGGAACTCCACCGGAGCACGCTCCGGTAGAAAAAAGATCGGCCGCCAGTCGCTAAGCCGGCTTGACAGCAGAGCCGAGATCGGGACGGCTCTTCCCAGCCGACCGGGGCCGACCGTGGCCCAGGCGACTGCTCAACATCAAGCGGCCGCGGCTTGCAGATCCTTCTGCCTCGACGGCCTTGCATCGTTTATATCGGCCGATGTCTTCCGCCGGCGTGAACATCTGCCGGAATCAGTGGACCAGTTCCTGCTCGAGAAGCGGCGGCTTGCGGCGGCGGCGGCGCTTCTTGGGGCCGACGGGCGAACGTGTCTCGGTTGATCGTGGTTGCATCTGATTGGCCGATTCGACCGCCTGAATCGCTGTTTCTGCGAACAGATCAGCCTTTACTTCCTTCCAAAGGCCGCCGGCACGGTTGAAGACCCCGCCGGAAACCATGATGTTCATGTGCGGGCACGCATTGATCTGACGAATCTCGTCCACCATTAGGCGGACCAGCGGGGCATCGCTCGGCTTGCTGCCCACAATGATCAACAGGTCCGGCCGAATCTGCCCGACCAGCGCAAGAATCTCATCGTGCGGTACACCACCGCCGACCAGAAACGTCTCCCATCCGTCGGCCTCAAAGAGGTCCGCGCACATTTGCGCACTGAACTCCTCCGCCTCCCCGGCTGCGCTGGTAACGAGCACCTTCTTGTTGTTGGCGGGCTGGCGTTCCAATCTCGCTTGCAGGTGATCGGCAACGGTTCGATTGATCCGTGTCGCCATATGTTCGGCAGCCAGATTGATCCGGTCATCCCGATAGAGCCGATCGACGTGCTCCATGGCGGGCCAGATGATCTCGCGATACAGCGTTCGCGGTTCGGTGCCCATCTCAAGGGCGCTGGTGATCAACTGCCGACAGGCGGCACGGTGGCCGCGAAGCAGCGGATTGAGGTAATCGTTGAGCGCGAGATTCGAGCCACTGCGCGTGGGTCGCGCCGGGGCTGCTTCGATGCGCTGACCGGCCTCGGCCGGCTGGTGGCGCAGCTTTTGCGCGTTCATCATGGCTCGCGGCAACTGCGGAAGGACGCCGACTTCGGCTCGCCGACCTTCGTTCGCCATCCGGTTCTCGCCGAATCCTGAAAACGTGTCGCTCATTTGAATCTCGCTCCCGTTGCACGCCCGACTGAAGACCAAGAATGTTAGCTTGGCGATTCTTGGTAATCTGGGCAATATAGAGGATCGGCGCAGGGGCAAAAAAAACTTTAGCCCGATGGCAGGAATTGCGTCCGAGAAGGCAGATTCGGCCCTTCACCAGAATGGCGCGCCACGTAACTCAATTAAGGTCAGGAGCTTAATCGCCTGAAAGAGCGGACGATGGTCCGGTCGTTGCTCCAATCACATTCGCTGGAACAGCAGCGGTCGGGACCGGCAAAGGCAGGACCAGCTTCACATTGGAAACCAGCCAATCGCCCTTTCCGCGCGTCAGCCGAACCTCGATGCCGGTTTCGATTGGCAGGTTCAAACCCTGTTTGAGCGCTTCGTCTCGAAGGCGTTTGTCACTTTCAACCCCTGTCCCGGACGGCAGGCGCGACCGAATTGCGGCGAGTTTTTTCGCGTCATCGGGATTCACTCCCGCTACATAGACCGTCGCGGCATTCCCCGATTGCGTTGACTTGACGCGAGCCAGGTTGAGATCGATCCCGTCGACATAGTGCGCCAGCATCGCTGTCCAAGACTCAACGATGAGCGTCACAGCGGCCGCTTCCTCAATGTCCGCAGGATACGCCTTGCTCTCCACGATGGATTTGTGAATCTGATCGCGCGCGACCAAGGCATGAAGCCGACCGATGGCCGACTCGTACGACTTGAGTCGGTCGGGCGCTCCCAGTCCGTCGCGCCGGGCGCGTTGCAACTGAATCATGGCGTCCAGCGCCGACCGCGCAACGTCGAGTGGGGCCGCTCCCGCCGCAAGTCCCGGCTGTGATGAGCTGAACGTTACCTGCTGGGTCGGCTGATGCCGCCGCTTGTCTTCGCAGCCCACCGTGAGAAACAACAGGCAAAGGGTCGAAAGGAGGAAACGTCGGGGGAATCGAATCGGAAAGCTGACCATCGACGTGAGTTTAACGCCGCCGGCCTGCGCGGGGCAAACATTGCAGCGGCCCGCCTAAAAAGCTAGACTCTCCCGTCGTGCCGGGGGGTGTCGAAACCGCATGGCAACCATTCCAGACAGGTCCATCGAAGCCGCGACCCGGAGCATCGGGGAGGAGATCTTCCATCGAGCGCATGCCTGCGCACCATCCGTCGCGTCGATTGAGTACTGGCAGCAGTTCGGCATGAGCTGGCTGACGCGCGACGAGGACCTCAAGCGGCGGCTCTTCGAATTCATTGCAGCACTGCCGTCCGCGGATGGCGCCCGGCGCGTCGCAGCGGAACTTCAGCGCAAACTGACCGAGGGAAACCGCCCCGTTTCGTCGCTTCCGCCGCCCGTCCTGCTCGCAGCCATGATGAGTCGGCCGGCGTCGCCCCTGCGCGGGCTGGTCGGCGCGGCCGCCCGCAGGGGAAGCCTGACCATGGCGCAGCAGTTCATCTGCGGCGCGACGGCCGAACAGGCGATCGACAGCGTTCGCAAGCTCCGCCGCCAGGGCATGGCCTTTACGCTCGACGTTCTGGGCGAGGCGGTTCATGACGATGCCGTCGCGCTGACCCTTCAAAAGCGTTACATCGAGTTGATCGACCGGCTAAGCACGGTCGCGCCAACCTGGCAAGGCGATGCGCGTCTGGATCATGCCCCGTTTGGAGCTCTGCCTCGCGTCAATCTCTCAATCAAATTGACCGCCATCGTCAACGCGATGGATCCTTCGCAGGGGGAGCCGGGGATTGAAGCCGTGCTGGATCGACTGCGGCCGATTCTTCGTCGCGCACGCGATCGCGGCGCGTTTGTAAACATCGACACCGAGCACTACGCGATCAAGGACATGACCTTCGAGGTCTTCCGCCGCGTGCTGACCGAGCCGGAGTTTCGAGATTGGCCGGATTGCGGCATTGTCGTGCAGGCCTACCTGCGTGACGCGCGGCGCGACCTGATGAGTCTCGTTGATTTCGCCAGACGTCGCGGAACGCCGATCTGGGTGCGGCTGGTCAAAGGGGCCTATTGGGATTCCGAGACCGCCGACGCGCGCCGGCGCGGTGACCGGCCGCCGGTCTTTGTCCAGAAGCGCCTTTCGGATACGAGCTTCGAGGCCATTACCGGCATGATGCTGGATCACGTGGATGTGATCCGGCCCGCCTTTGCGAGTCACAACGTTCGATCGATCGCACACGCCATGGCCCGAGAGCGCGCGATGGAGCTGCCGCCGCGGACGGTGGAATTTCAGATGCTGACGGGGATGGGCAATCCGTTGAAGCGCGCGCTGGTCGACATGGGCCAGCGGCTTCGCGTCTATGCGCCGTTCGGTGATTTTGTCGCCGGCATGGCGTACCTGATTCGCCGGCTCATTGAGAACACAGCCAATGAATCGTTTCTGCGGCAGAGTTTCGATCCGGATGCCGATCACGCCGCCCTGCTGGCGTCACCCGGCAACGCCGATGAACTCGACGAACCGGACGCGCCGACTCGGTCTTTCAAGCCAATCCTGCCGCACCCCGAGTTGGCGGGCACCGCGGGCTAGACGCCTTGCGCTGCTTCGTTGCCCCGGACCCATTGGCCGATATAATTCAGTGGCGATCCTCGCCGCATCCTCAACCCTCACTCGCCTCGGAGTCCGCCCCCTATGAGTTTCCGAACCGGTCGAATCACCGCCGGCCTCGTCCTCGGCGCCGCGATCTGCATGGGCATGTCCGGCCAAAGCTGCAACCTGACGTTCCCCGCGAGCGGACCACTGCCGGGGTCTGACCTCGAGGGCCTTTGGGCACTTCAGCGCGGCGACATTCGAATCACGTTCACCTGGAGCGCCAACGGCGGCGGAGAAACCCAGGCTGATTCCACCACCGGGGAGCTTGACCCGCTCGACCCGGACGATTTTCCGTCTGAATTCGCACCACTGGTCAATCAATGGAACGCAGGCCTCGCCGATCTGAACGCCTCGCTGGATGAGGCCTTTCCCGATGAAGTCGTCGTGACGTTCCCGCAATACGCGCGCATGCGGCTCACCAACCCGGCCGACACGAGCAAGACCGGCCTGGGTGCGATCAACAGTGATTACGAGTATTTCTTCCTGGGTGATCTGGCGGGCGGCGCGACGAACAACGGCAATCAGGATCAAGGCGCCGGAGCCGTTCTGTCGGCCTCGACGATTACCGGGTCTTTTGATCCCGATGCGATGACCACCGAGGGCGAAGTCGCGCGCACGCTCTTCGTGGTGTTGAGCGGGCAGAATCAGAACAACTTGGCGTTCACGGCGCAGATCAGCGTGGACTACACGGGTGAATGGGCGGACGTGGTGCCCGAGGCCATTGCCACGCTGGAATCCTCGGGCGGATTCGGCGCGCCATGATTTGCAAGGGATGATCCCAAGAAGCCGTCACCCCCGCGAAAGCAGGGGTCCAGTTTGATTGTCGAATCCCCGGATTCTCGCATTCGCGGGAATGACGCGACATTGAATCATTGGCGTTGAGAACGCATCCGGCGACTCGTCCGGCCTACGCCAGCTCGCGACCGTTGGCATCCCGCATCGAACCACACAAGCAAAGCACACCCTCGATGAAGCCCCACAGGGCGACGAATCCGCAGCCCGAGCCGGGCATGCAGACAAACGTCGCAGCGCCGCCGGCCACGGTGATCAGCAGCATCAGCAGGCCGATGCCCGTGTAGCCGAGATAGAACCGGTGGATGCCCAGCGCCCCGAGGAAGATTCCCAGCAAACCCGCCACGACGCGGCTCTTCGACCCGACGGCCGGAAGCTCCCGCTCCAGCGGCAACAACCCGAAGCCCGGCGACACCGGGGGCGCAGGACGCTCGCCGCCCTGCGCTGCGTCACGCCCGGCCTCGCGCCGTGCACCGCGCGCGGGCAGCGTCTGCGCCTCGCTGCGCTCCAGCGCCACGCGCCGCGCATCGAACGCCGTGAAGACGGCTGCCAGCGCGACAATTGTATCGGCGCGGCGCTGCACCTCGGTGCCCGATTCGACAAGAATCGTCTCGGGGATCAGGCGGCCTTCGCGCGCCCATAGAACGAGCGAATCCACGTCGGCCGGGCCGTAGCGCTGACCGTCGTTGCCGATGACGAAGTAATAGACCACGAAAATTCACCGCCCGGTCGGGATACGCCGGTCAACAGGAGACAACGGCCCCGCGGCGCCCCCATTTCGGCGACGGCGCATCAGGGCAGCTGATCGTCCGCCTCGTCCGCCTCGCCCGCCTCGCCCGCCGAGGCGGAAGGCTCTCCTGCGGGCTTCGCCGGGGTTCCGGAGGTCAGGGGATTGCCCGCACCGGCCGGAATATTCGCACCGGCGCCGGCCGGAGGAAGCTCGCCCAACTCGTCCGCGGGCGGCATCTTGCGAATCGAGAGGTCGATGACCTCCCGCGCCTCGGCGATGGGAACGCGAGCCGACGGACTAAATTTCTGCGTTCGCGTGTTGATGCCGACCAGCCGGCCGATCAGATGGTCTGGATTCGGATCAACGCCGACGGGAATATCCACGTACGCAACGGTCGCCTTGCTGGACGGATCCACCAGTCGGTAACGGCGGCTCTCCGGCGAGAAGGCGTGGCTTCGCCACAGTTCGCCTTCCAACTCGAAGCGCTCCATCGCCTTGGAGACCTTTCGGCGCAGGATCTTCATCCGCTCCTGGTCCATGTTGGCACGGTAGGCGGCGATTTCTTCGGCGTCCGAGTTCAAGTCCTTGCGGGCCAGCTTGAGCGTCGCGCGGTCTCGAAGCTGGCGAACGCGGATTTTCGCCACTTCGGCCGGGACGTATTCCTCGGACTGGTTGGCGATCTCTTCGTACTTCTTGCGCAAACCTTCGGAGTCCTGCTGCTCCAGCGGCTTGGCCAGCATCGCCACCAGCTCACTCTCCAGCACCGTCAACATCGCCTTGTAACGGTCGGGCGTCTTGCGCGGCTGACCGGCCGGAACGTCGGCCTTCTTCGGCGGCGTCTTCGCCGCGGATGCCGTCTTCTTGTCGGTCTTGGCGTCCGGCTTGGCCTTGTCTGCGGCGGCAACCGGGTTCATCGCCGCCCCATCAGCACTCGGTCCGG
The DNA here is from genome assembly GCA_007753915.1 of Phycisphaerae bacterium RAS2. Lineage (NCBI taxonomy): Bacteria > Pseudomonadati > Planctomycetota > Phycisphaerae > Phycisphaerae bacterium RAS2. The sequence continues at coordinate 1,363,288 of CP036352.1, read as the reverse complement.
TTGCCAGCTTCGTGTCACTCGTCGGTGCGCCCGGCTGGCTCGTCGCTGCCTCATCGCCGCCTTCAGTCATCGGGACCTTGATCCCTTCGGTCACTCCGGCGCCGGTCGGCGTCGAGGCGTCGGCCGTCTGGGTCGGCTGCTCGCCGGTCGGCAGATTGGCGCCCGGTTGCGGCGTAACAGGCTTGGCGCCCTCGCCACCGGCGACCGCGTTGCCCGGCTGCATCGGGCTGGGCGGAATGTCCGCCGGTTTGTTCTCCGGCGGCAGGCTTCGCGGCTGGTTGCTCAAGTGCTTCTCCACCATGCCGCTGCGCAGCCGTGCATCGACCGGGCGGACGTATTGCTTGGAGACGAACAGCGTCGCGCCGGGCGGCGGAGCGATTTTCAGGAACCCATCGGCCTCGCCCTGAATCTCGACCGAGTCGCCCTTGTTCAGCACGACCTGCGTCGCGTTCTTGCGCGATTCCAGCGCGCTGCCCGCCCGAATATAGACTTTGTCCTGTTTGATCGTGCCCTTCTTCGCCCCGGCCGCGCGATCCACCATTGCGGCGTCGACGTAGCTGAAGCTGCCGGGAACCGGCGCGACCTGATACCAGCCGAACTTCTCTCCCAGCACGACGACGCGGTCACCATTGTTGAGTTTGGTCGTCGGGTACCAATTGCTGCCCGCGCCGCTGCGCACGTAAACGTTGGAAGCGGTGATTTCGCCCTCCCACGGAAACGGCGGCGGGCTTCCCGCGGGCGTGGATTGACCCCGGACCAAACCGGCCCCGCCCATGACACACAGCAACGAAAATGCAATGAACGCTTTGCGCATGACTGATCCTCCCTGCAAGCCCCGCGCGGCGAGTGTGCTGCGCGCGATCCGTCGAACTAGCACGCCTTGAAAAATACGACCAAATGCGGGAAAAGTCAATCGCAGCCGCGTCGCCCCAACCACCAAACGGCGGCCTGTGACTTGTTTCATTGGAGCCTCTTGTGCTTGCCTACGTGATCCGACATGCCGAATCGCACTTCAACGTTGACCCGGCCGCGGGATTGAACAGCTCGTTGACGCCGCGCGGGCTTCGACAGGCCGCCGCCGTCGCGCGCCGACTGAAGCCCGTTGCGATTTCCGCCATTTATGCAAGCCCGTTTGACCGGTGCCTGCAAACCGCCGCCGCCTTGGCAGAGGGTCGGCCGAACATCCCGGTCTTCATCCGCCCGGAACTCTGGGAGTATCACCACGTGCCCTCCGGGTCGCGTGTCGATACCGGCCTGGGCGGCATCGACGAGGTCATCGCGCGATTCCCGATCGCGAAGTCCTGTCCCGATTGCAGTAGAGCGATGGACTGGCCCGCCGTCGACGAATCGCGGGAGTCGATGCTGCAACGAACGCGCGCGATGGCGGACTTTCTCAAAGCGAGATGGACCGGACCGGACGATACCGTCGTCGTCATCAGCCACGGCAGCCCGATCGCGCGGCTGATCGAGGCCTGGCTGACCGACATTCCGGGGCCGTCTTTTCGATTCGTGATCGAGAATGCAGCGTTGACGGCGCTACGCCACGAACCGGCCCCGGATGGAAGCACACCGGGCGTCCGAAGCCTGATCTGCCTCAACGACATTACGCATCTTCATGGCGCAGGGTCGGCGCTCGCCCCGCACGACCTGCTCTCGCCGACCAGTTCGAATTTCAACGCCGACGGGACGGTCAAACCCCGCCGCGCGTCAAGTTACTGGTAGCTCGCCGCAGCCCGCGCTGCATTTTGCGAGGCCCTCACACCGCGGCTAGAATGCCGCTCGAATCACGAGGCGCGGGCATGGGAATCGAAAGCGTAGACATCGGTCCTTTCTCGATTGGCGCGGGTCGGCCGCTCGCAGTCATCGCCGGGCCGTGCATCATTGAGTCCACCGAGCACTGCCTGATGGTCGCACGGCGGATGGCCGACATTTGTAAAGGTCTCGGCCTGCCGTACGTCTTCAAGTGCAGCTTCGACAAGGCCAATCGCACCAGCGCCGACGGATTTCGCGGGCCCGGGTTGGAATCCGGGCTGGCTACGCTGGCGGAAGTAAAGCGACGCGTCGGCGTGCCGGTGTTGACGGACATCCATGTCGAGCAACAGGCCGCGCCCGCCGCCGAAGTCTGCGACATCCTGCAGATTCCCGCGTTCCTCTGTCGACAAACCGATCTCCTTGTCGCCGCCGCTCGGACGGGAAAACCTGTGAACATCAAGAAAGGCCAGTTCATGGCGCCCGAACAGATGGTTCAGGCGGTGCGAAAAGTGACCAGCGCGGGCAATCAGAAAGTTCTGCTGACCGACCGCGGCTCGTTCTTTGGCTACGGCCGACTGGTGAACGATTTCACGGCGCTGCCGGTGATGCGCGCGTTCGCCCCAGTCGTGTTTGACGCGACGCACAGTTGCCAGATTCCCGGCGGGCAGGGCACGCAATCCGGCGGGCTGCGGCAATTCGTTCCATTGCTCGCGCGGGCGGCGGTCGCGGCCGGTTGCGACGCGCTGTTTATTGAGGTCCACGACAATCCCGACGCGGCGAAGTCCGATTCCGCCACCGTCTTTCCGCTGGACCAGGTCGAAGGGCTGCTTTCAACCTGCCGGAAGATTCGATCCGCGGTAGAATCAGGCTAAGATTCAACGCCTGCCCCAGTTTCGTGCCGCACGCGCCGCATCGCCTCGTAACAGCTTGCCGCTTAAAAGCTTGCAACCCATGTGCTCGTTTGACGATCCCCTGTGAACCCCCTAGCATCAGGGTCCGGCCGGTGGTCGGCTGGTTGAGTTCTCGCGTCGAGTAGCGGTTTTCCTGCGAGGCATCGGCGAATCTTTTGGGCATGATCGACAAGCAGTTGTTGGACATCCTGGCGTGCCCGGCCTGCAAGAAGCCCGTTCAACCGGAGACGGCGAGGCCCGGCGAAGACGTTCAGGGCTGGCTGGCCTGCACCGGTTGCGGCCTGCGGTATCCGATTCGCGAGGGCATTCCGGTCATGCTGGTCGATGAGGCCGCGTCGGGGGGCCCGTCGAACGACTGAAAGCAGAATCGAGGCTGCGCGGCGCTCCGGGCGGCCCGCGCGTATTCATGTTTGCCATCATTTCGGACATTCACGGAAACCTTGAGGCCCTGCGGACGGTCCTGGCGGACATCGACCAGCGCGGAATAAAGACAATTTACTGTCTCGGAGACATCGTGGGCTACGGCCCGGAGCCGGGCGGCTGCCTGGACCTGGTCTCCCAGCGCGCCACGAAGTGCCTGTGCGGCAACCACGATCACGCGGTATTTTACGAGCCGACGAACTTCAACGTCGCGGCGGAGAAGGCGGCCTACTGGACGCGACAGGAACTGGAAAGCGAGCCGGACCCCGCGCGGCGCAACGCGCGATGGCGGTTTCTCGGCGGCCTGTCGCCGCGGTTCGAGATGGACGGCATCCTGTTTGTGCACGGCTCGCCGCGCAAGCCGATCAACGAGTACCTGTTCCCCGACGACGTGTACACCAATCCGCAGAAGCTGATGGCGAGCTTCGAGCGGATGGAGCAGTTGACCTGCTTCTGCGGTCATACCCATGTGCCGGGGGTGTTCGTGGACGACCCCTACTTCGAACCGCCGGATGAGCTGGCCAATTCCAAATACGCGATTGGCGAAGAGAAGGTGATCATCAACGTCGGCTCGGTGGGTCAGCCGCGCGATCGCGACCCGCGCGCGGCCTACGTGATCGTGAACGAGGACGAAGTGGAGTTTGTGCGCATCGCGTACAACATTGATGTGACGGCGCGGAAGATTCGCGACAATCCGAATCTCGACGATTTTCTTGGCGCGCGGCTGTACGAAGGAAAGTAGCGGCCGATCGGCGCCCGCGCCGACTGCAAAGCGAGTGAAAGAACCGAATGGACTCTCAAGGCAAACGGACCCTCCTTGCGATGGTCATCTGCCTCGCCATCCTCATGGGATGGTCGAAGCTGATGGAAATCTGGTACCCCCTTCCCCCGCGATCGACGACTTCCACGTCCGCGGCGACTTCGCAGGACGCCCTCGCGACGAGCGGCTCGGCCTCGCAGGACGGCGCGGCAACCCCGCCCGCCGCCTCCGCGCCGACGGAAGCATCCTCATCCGCCGCAATCGCGCCCGCGACCGCCGCGGCTGCGCCGGGTTTCACCGTCGTTGAAGCCCCGCAGGGCGGCCTCATCACGATCGGCGACGACCACAACCGCGAGGTGAAATCCGAATCACGCAATCCCTTTGCCTGCGCCATCACGGTGAACGCGAAGGGCGCGTCGGTCGCGTTCGCCAAGCTGGCCGATTATCGAAACACCGTGCCGCGCGACCGCAAGCACCCGGAGCACGATCCCTACAAGCTGCTCACCATGATCGAGAACGCGACGACGGGGCAGACGTTCACCTCGTTCGCCGCGCGATCCCTGAAGCTCGTCGACGACAACGCCACGATCGACCTGGAACGCACCAACTGGACAGCCGACCGGCGCACCGACAACAGCGGCGAATCGGTCACTCTTTCGACAACGATCCGACAGGCCGGCGCCGATGTGCTGAAGCTGCGCAAGACCTATCGCCTGGAACACGATTCGCTGCTGATGCGAGTGCGGTACGAAATCGAGAACGCGTCGCCGCGCGACCGGCGGATCGTCTGGGTGGAGAACGGTCCGATCGGCATCAAACAGATTGATTCGCAACACGAGGATCGGCGCGTCGTCACGGCGGTCAAGGATTCGTCGGGGCAGATCACGGCCGGGTCGGTCGTCATGCGGGCGGATGTCCACAAGGAGGGCGACGAGAAGGAGCTGATCGCCGGCGACAAGCAGTTCGTCTGGGCGGCGTTGAGCAACAAGTACTTCACCGCGCTGCTCGCACCGGCCTCGCCGGACGGCTCGCGCGACAAGCCGGGAATGTTGAGCAAGCTCGTCGCGCGGTCGCCGATGGGCGAGGGCGAAAGGCTGGACGATCTGACGTTCGACGTGACGTACGCATCGGCATCGCCGATCAAGGCCGGCGCGACGTACGCGTTTGAGACAGACATTTATCTCGGGCCGAAGAGCGCGGGCGTGATCAACGCCGCGCCCGGCGCCGAGCCGCGCAAGTTCGAGCTGATCAACGCGCCCGACGCGTCGATGTGCACGTTCCCGTTCCTGCGCACCGTCATGCTCTGGCTGCTCAATCACGCCTATCGCATCGTGGGGAACTACGGCATCGCCATCATCGTGCTGGTGCTGATCGTTCGCACGATCCTGCACCCGATCTCCAAGCGGGGGCAGATCAACATGATGAAGATGCAAAAAGGCATGGCGACGCTGAAGCCCAAGCTCGAAGCCCTCCAGCAGCAATTCAAGAACGACAAGCAGAAGCTGAACGAAGAGACGATGAAGCTCTACCGCGAGGAGGGCATCAACCCCGCCGGTCAGATGCTGGGCTGCCTGCCGATGTTTCTTCAGATGCCGGTATGGGTCGCGCTCTGGACGACGCTGAATACAAATATCGACATGCGACACGAGGCGTTCTTCGGCTGGATTCGCGATCTGTCGGCGCCCGATGCGCTCATTCCCTTCGCCGGCACCTATCACATCCCGCTGCTTGGCAGCATGATGGGCCCGATCCACGCCTTCAACCTGCTGCCGATCATCATGACCATCACCATGTACGCGCAGCAGAAGATCATGCAGAAGATGACCCAGCCCGCCGTGCCTCCCGCCCCGAAGTACGATGAGCAAGGCCGCGTCATTCCCGACCCGATGGTCCAGCAGCAGAAGATCATGAACTTCATGATGATCTTCTTCGGGTTCATCTTCTACAACTTCCCCAGCGGGCTGAATCTGTACATTCTTACGAGCAACATCCTTGGCATGGCCGAGCAGATCTACATCAAGAAGCAACTGAAGCGGCGCGACGAGCGCGGCGACTTCGACCCGAAGCCCGCCGGGCCGCAGACACCGAAGAAGCCCTCGTTCTTCCAGCGCATGCAGGATCGCGCCGAGGAGATGCGCAAACTTCAGGCCGAGCGGCCCCAAGCAACGGAGCCGAAGAAACGCAAGAAGCAGCGATTCTGATTGCATCCGGTTCGACCGGAGTGCTCAACGATTGAAATCGAGACACCATGACCGGCGGTGCGAATACGCCTGATGCCAACCCCTCATCTCCTGACGGCGCTCCGTCTCCCGCGCAGGGGACTCCTTCGCCGCGCGCGTTTTGTCATGCAACCGGATTTGTGTATCAAAGCGCCGGTTTCCTGCTTGCGCTGTCCACCTGTTGCTGGTGGTCCTTCGCCGGGCGGTTTCAGTCCGAAGCCCGCCCCGCCGAGCCGGATCGCCGTGTTGTGGTGCTAAGCGAAGATGCCACCGCCGCGCAAAAGTGGTCGCTCGCGGCGGTCTGCGTGAGCTTCATCGGCGGGCTTGCCCTGACAGCCGCCGGCATCGGCCTGCAAAGCGACCGATTGCGCAGCGGGCGCGGCGTGATGGCGCTGACAGCGTGCGCCGCGCTGTTTCACTGGGCGTACGTCGTTGCGGCGGGGTGGACGTTCGGCGGAGTTGGGAGGCTCATCACGGGCGCGGTGCTGGCGCTGGCGTGGACGGCGTTCTTCCTGCTCGCGGGGGTGAGCCACGGCGTGCTGCAGCGGCATCCGCCGGCTAGAACGCCAGAGCTCCTGACTTCGCGCGATGCGGATGCGTTGCGAAGTGAGCTTTCGCTTCGCTCACGAGATAAAACGAACCCGTGATGCAGATGAGGTCCTCGCGCGTGACGGCCTTCTCGGCAATCTCCAGCGCCGTCGCCAGGTTCGGCGCGGTCTGGGCCATGCGTCCGCTCAATTCCACGAATGCGGCGGCCAGTTCGGCCGGGTCGGCCGACCGCGGCGAGTTGATCCGCGTGAAGATGACCTTGTCGGCGCCGTTCTGAATCAGGCGAAGCATGCCGGTCACGTCCTTGTCGGCGCAGCAGCCGAAGATGACCACGGTGGAATCGCAGGTGATGTTCTGCCCGATGGCGCGCATGAGCGCGTCGATGCTGGCGGCGTTGTGCGCGCCGTCCGCCAGGACACGCGGCTCATCGCAGAGCATTTCCATGCGCCCTTCGAGGCTGACCTTCGCCAGTCCGGCGATGGATGCTTCCTCGTCGAGCTTCAGACCATTGGCCTTGAGCTGGTCAAGCAGGCCGACCGCCAGGCCGCAATTGATCGCCTGGTGCTCGCCGACAAGCGGCACGGGCAGGTGGTCGAAATGGCTCGTCGCAGTCGTGATGCAGATGCGCGCCTGCGGCCCGGCCACGCGCGACGACTCGAAGCGATAGCTGAACTCGATTTCGTCGCCCTCGAACTGGAGCGGGCAGCCGACGCGCTCGGCAACCTTGCGAAGCGCGGTCTTCACGTTCTTGGGCTGCGGCGCGCTGATGACCGGCACCTTCTCCTTGAAGATGCCCGCCTTCTCCTCGGCGATCTCCTCAAGCGTGTTGCCAAGCTGCGCCATGTGATCGTGGCTGATGCTGGTGATGCCGCAGACATCCGGGCGCAGGACGTTCGTCGCATCGAGCCGGCCGCCCAGGCCGACCTCGACCACGGCGATCTCGACCTTTTTGTCGCGGAAGTACAGAAACCCCGCCGCGGTGAGAATCTCGAAATACGTTGGTTTGTCCGCGCCGTAGTGCCGGGAGACGTCGGCGATCCTCGCGATGTAACGCGTCAGGGCGGCCTCGGAAATCTTGTCGTCGTTGACGACAATCCGCTCGCGCACGTCCATGATGTGCGGCGAGGTATACAGCCCGACGTTCATGCCGTTGTTCCGCAGCATGTGATACAGCATCGTGGCCGTCGAGCCCTTGCCCTTCGTGCCGGTGATGTGGACGCTGCGAAACGCCTTGTGCGGGTTGCCCAGGTCGGTCATCAACCGCTTCATCCGACCGAGCGTGAACGCGGCGCGCTGCTTGGCCGTGGGCGGGCGGCGTTCGTAGTTCACCTGCGCGCCAAGAAAGTCCATCGCCTGGCGGTAGGTTCGGATTGACTTGGAGGCCCCGGACGAAACGGCGGCTGACGCCGGGTTGACCGCGATGTCGGGCTTGCCGGCATGTCGGTGCGCAACGGCACGTTTGCCGGACGAGGTACCGCTCTTGGCGGGCTTTCGGGGGGCTTTTCGGGTCTTACGCGCTGGAGTAAGGGATCGTCCCATAGGGTGCGATGATACGTCAAATAAAGCCAAGGGTCAAGAATCGTGGCGACGCATGCGAGCGGATTCCTGCTGTCGCTCGCTCATAACTATTGCGATTGCAAGCCCTTAAGTGGGCCACGCCGCAATGACCACTCTCCAAAAATATCCCTAACATCGAGGTGTCCGATAACGAAACGACGACGTCAGAACCTACCCTCTTGTAACGCTTCAGCCGGAAAAAGGTTCGGGCTCGCCGTCGGAATCGAGTGATATCGGACGTCAATTGTCCGCGGCCGGTTCAAACCGATGTGCTGGCGAGCAAGCGGCTCAACCCGCAGAATGCCCGGCTCGGCCATGAGAGGGCAAATGGACCCGGCAGGCACAAGGATTGTTCGCTGCTTTCACTGCAAAGGCCTGATGAAGGTCTCGGCACGGGCACTGTCCGTCTTCTGCCCGAGCTGTCAGAAGCGTGTGAACCTCGAAGACCTGCGCATCACCGGGACACACCCCGGCAAGGTCTTAATGACCTGTGGCGACATTCTGATCGAGCCGACGGCCCGGCTGAACGTCGACGTGTTCGGGCGGCGCGTCGTGGTGCATGGTCGCGTCGTCGGGCAGGTGCTTGCGAACGAGTCCGTGGAAATCGCTTCGACGGGCCGCGTGACGGGCGACATCCGCGCGCCGAAGATCATCGTGCAGGAAGGCGCCGTCATCTCCGGGCGATGCGAAATGGTGCGCGTCGATCCGCTCTTCGGTGAATTGCGTGAGACCGGCGCAGCCGCAGGCCCCGATCAACCGAGCGGCGAACCGGCATCGCAGCCGACCGCCCCCCCGCCCGCCGCGCGCGGCCCGGCCACGCGCCGGCTCCAGCGGCCGACCGACTCGGCGAACTAAAAAGTCATTTGTATATTACTTGCCGGGTTTCGAGTCCGCCGGGGATGACGCCCCATCGGACGGAGATTCGGGCAGCGGCAGCGGGTTCTCAAAGCCCTTCTGCCGGCACAGGGCATCGATCACATCGTCAAACGCGCTGTGATGGTACTCGTTCAGGCGAAGGGTGCGCTGGGAGCCGTGGTCATCGTAGATCAGGTCCACCCAGCCCTTGGCTGCAAATCGACTGATGTCGAGCGACTTCATCGCGCTCCACGGAATCGGGCCGGTACCGGAGACCGTCAGCCCGGCGTCATCCAGCCGCATGCGCGTGCGCCGAAGCATGAGATTGAATACGAGCAGGTACGCGGTCAGCGCCATCAGGCCCATGGCGATGTATTGCTGCAATCGAATGTCCATCGCGCTCTTGGGCGTGCGCATCGCCGCCAAACGAGCCGGCGCGCCGCGCTCGAAGGTCAATTTGAAACCCAGCGCCGGGCCGAAGTAAAACCAGGTATCGGGACTCTCCAGCGAAGGCGGACCGCCGACCGCTGTCTCCAGAATATCACGCGCAGCGACGGCGGAAGGGGCCTGCTTCGCTTCTTCCATGACCGGAAGAATCGCTTCGGTGATCGACGGATAAACCACGGCCGACGTCGCCTTCTCGCGCAGCTCCGGCGGCATCTGCTTGAGGAGGTCTTCGAAGTTCTTTGAGGGGTAGCCGACCCAGCCGTCGTATGCGAACCATGCGGCGAAGAACGCCACCATGAGCAGCATGAGTAAGTTGCGGATGGTACGCTCGGTATTGGGGCCGCTTTCGATTTGCATGATGGCATTCTGCCCGGTGGGGCAAATTCGTCAAACAGTGGAAGGCCGCGGGCCGGATTCGGGGTTTGGGGTCAGCCGGCCGCCTGGAAGTGTAGCAGACCAACGGCAAGCTTTGGAACGTCCTCGGATTTGATGACAAAAACGCGGCCCGGCACCGAGGCAAGCGAAGCATAGCGGCTCTGACTGTCCGGCCCCCTGGCCGACAGATTCAGCGTCAAGGAATCCCCTGCGGTCGTCTGAACCGTAATGGACTGCTGAGGAGAATCCAGCCCGTAGTCGGCCGGCTTTGCGCCGTCGTATGTGACGTATCGCGCGGCGCGGAGGTCGCGAAGCGTGGAGCAGAACTGGGTGATCTTGGCGACATCGACGGCGAAGGTGTCCTCTCCGCGAAGCCGCCAGTTCTCGCCGACCTTCTCGAATAGAAAATTGGTGCTGCCGTCGCTGCGAAGCTGGGTGACGTCGGCCGGCTCGACCGAAGCGATGCGCGTCGAGAAGAACTCGGCTTCAAGGTTTTGAATCACCCGGGCGTCGATTTCGCAGATGCGATCGCCGCCCTCGGCCATGGCGAAGATGCGCTCGCCGTCCAGCTCGCGGGCAATCAGAACGGCATGGCGAACGATCGGCTGCGCCGGCGGCTCGGCCGGCTGGCTGGTCTGGGTGCTTGGGGGGGGCGACGGGACTTGTGTCGAAACGACGGCACGAACCACGGGCTTGTCCAGCCCCAGTTTCTTCGCGTCGGCGGCCAGCCCGATCACGCGGCGACCGCGAAGATTCGACAGATCGGCGAGGGCTGCATTGAGGATGCCCTGCTCGCAATCGCCCTGAATCGGCGCGATGAACTTCCACGCTGCGCCCTGTTTTGCCATTTTGAGCGTCTTGCCGTCGCGCGCCACTTCGAACTCCACCACGTGATCGCGCGTGAAACGGACCAAATCGCGACTCCAGAAAGAAAGCGGGCCGGCAGCGAGATCGTCCGCCACTTTCGCGGGGATGACCGCGATCGCCATGTCCTGCTCGTTTCGCGCGTAGGCGCCGGTCTTGCTCGGTGTGTATTGCCCGATGGCGAGTCGCAGCGGCTCTACCTGGCCCTCGAGCGTCAATTCGATTCGGGCGCGGGGCGAATCGAAACCCATCACCGGCGTGGGCGTCGTTTCAAAGCCGACGGCCTTCAGTTCGCGCAGATTCTTGAGCAGGTCTTCCACGGCGGCCAATTCGGCCGGGCGAGCCGGTTCGACGGGCGTGGCAGGCTCCAACTCCCACTGACCGGCGGCGTTCTTCACGACCGAGACGGAGGTCGCACCCGTCGTATAGACAATTTTCTGTGCATTGCGGCCGGCCAGCGAAACGACCGTCTTGTCGCGCAGCTCATCCAGCGGCAGTTGCAGGTCTTTCACGCTGCTTTGCAGCACGTCGAAGACCGACGGAAGGGCCGGCTCGAGCATTCGCGCGAAGACCATTTCGTCGGCGACGCCGCCCAGCGCCAGCTTGAACGTGCTTGTCTCCACGTCGAACTGCGGCTCGGCCGGCGCGGAGGCCGGTGCCGTCGTCGGCTGCGGGCGCGGCGTCTTCTTCTCCGTCACGACCGTCACGATGGTGCGCGGGGTTTCCAGCCCGTAGGGCCGCAGGTTCTTCGCTTCGTCGTCGACGAACTTGTTCGCGTTAAGGTTCGCGGCGGCCGCAAGTATCCGGTTCACGACCAGTCGGTCAGCGCGCGCCTTGTACGGCGCGTCGATGTTCCAGTGTTCACCGTCGCGCACGAGCACATAATTCGGGTCGCCCTGAATCTCGATCCGCACGGCATCGGACTGCGCGAACTCCGTCAGGCGCTTGCCGCGATAATCGGCAAGGCCCTTGCGCAGCTCGGCGGAGACATCCGTATCAACAAGGTAAATCTTCTCGTCGCCCTGCTTCTGAACGTACGTCTTGGCCGACAACGCCTGCCTCGCGCCGATCTTGAGCACCACCGAACGCCCCTCGCCATCCTTCAGCGTGATGGTACGAATCGGATTGGCCAGGCCCGACATCTGCTCGGTCGGCCGTTCGGCATCGCCCACGGGGAACGCGCGGCTGTAGCGCATCTCCTTGTACATCGTCGTGCTCATGGTCAGGGCGTTGTAGTCGGCCGGACCGGGGACGGGCGACGTCATCTTCGCTTTGCCGGATTCAATGGCGAACTTGAGCGGCGCGGCGGTTCCGGACGACGCGACCTCGAACTCGCGAATCTCGCCCAGCGGCGGGTCGATCAGCCGCTTCGGGCCTGCTGCATCGTCGAGCGCCGTCGGCGATTTGGACGTCGAACCTGCCCACCAGAGGCCGACGACGGCCACACCCAATGCCAACACCAAGCCGATTGTCGTATTGCGATTCATGGCTGCCTTATCACTGTTATTCGTAGGACCGGCACACTGCGAACCGAACCGAACGCGCTGCCCCGTTCGACGCGCGCGACGCCGATCAGCGGCGACGCACGGACCAGAGGATCACACCGGGAATAAAAACCGCCGCCGGCCAGATGCCCCAGACAAACGCCTGCACGAGCTTGCGCCGGGCCGGCTCGATCGGCTCGACCCGTGGCACGGGCACCGGCCCGCGCGCGATCCACTGCGGCTCGTTGATCAACCAGTACAACGCATTCACGAACAGATCCACGTTTTCCGCGGGCGGCGGATCGAGCTTGAGCGTATCACCTTCCGACCAGACCGGCTGCGAGAGGAAATCATCCCGAAGCGCCGCGCCGAAACCGCAGACGACGATGCGACCCTTTTCCTTGTCGCCTTCCTTCCGCTCGGCAGCGACCATCAGGTTAAACGGTCCGTGCGGGGGCATGGCCTTGACGGTGACACGACCTTGAGCCGTCGGGTCCTGCACCTTGTCGATGATCTCCATCAGCGTATCGATGTTGGCGGCGACGTAATTCTCGCTGTCGGACACGCCGACGATCTGCGAGGCAAGGACGCCGTCCGGCAGTTTGTCGCCAAGTTTCACGAGGCAGGCATCCTGCACCAGGAACCGCGTGCCGGTCATCGGATGGCTGATCGGATGATCCGAGAAGACGCCGACGGGCATGTGAATGAACTTGCGCGGCACGACCTGGAAACTGTTGGCGGCTTTCACGTCGGGCTGAATCCAGACGACGCGCTGGGAGTTGTCAACCGCGATGCCCCAGTCGGTTGCGAGGATCGGGCCGTAGCCGTAGGGCGGCGAGACGGGCGGTCCGCCAAACATGCCGCCGGCGGTGATCTCCCAGCTCGCGAGGAACAGCACGCGGGCGTTTTCATCAAGCAGTTGCTTGATGCGCATTCGCTCGGGCTCGCCGAAGTTCTTCTCTCCCTGTTGCGGACCGAAGGGCGACTGCTGCGCGGGCGGAGGCGGAGGCAGACAGACGTATACCGGCTGCGTGCCTTCCTCGGCCTTGGGCATCTCCGGGGTCGTCGCCATGTTCCATTCAATGACTTTGAAATTGGATGCTTCCAGGCGCTTGCGCAGCTCCGACAGACGATTGGAGGGCACCCAGCTCTGCGGCGGCGGCGGCATGAACTGGTTGCGCTGCTGCGGAGGCGGCGGCTCAAAGAACGTCAGCACCACCGTTGCGAACGGCTTCTCGCGCATCAGCCCGAGCAACGCCGACGACAACGCCGAATCGCCGTTAAAGCTTCGCGCCGTTTCAGCCGCGGTCCCCTGCCCGGCAAAACTCTCCCGCACCGGCCACGCCTCGTTGAAACCGACCAGCCGAAGCCGACCCTGGTACTCGACGATGATCGAGTTCTCTTCCTTGAGCGTGTCGGCCATCGAACCCAGCTTCAATTCCGGGAGCGCGGCGAACTTGCCGTCCAGCGCCGTCACGGCTTCGACCTTGTCGCCGAAGAGGCTTCCACCGGCCGCTGCATCGAGAAACGCCTTCGATGCCGGGTCCACCGTCGCCAGCCGGTCGCACAGATCGGACAGCAGCTTCTGGCACGACTCGGCGTTCTGCTCCATGACCTGCACGTTCTGCCGCGCGCCGCGAAGCGCCTCATTCAGCTGATCGGGCTTGTTCGAGTCGATCACGCCGAGAATGACCAGCCGGGCCTTGCTCAACGTCTGACTTGCCTGCTGCAGGACATCGCCGACATCCATCCGCGCGGTCAGCGGCCCCATCTGGACCGAGGCGGCCCAGCTCAAGTGCTGCGTCGCGGCGGGGTACATGCGCGCGAAAGCGTCGACCTTTCTCACGAGGCCTTCGAGGTCGGCGCCGACTTTGACGCCCGCGTCGGCAAACGACTTCAGCGCCGCGGGAATGTCCTTCGGGAACGGTGCGGCGTCATCGCCGACAGCCTCGCGGAGCGGGGTAATCATGGCCACGAGGTCTTCTGCCACCTTGCGGAGCGTCGCGATGTTCCGCGCATCGGGCTGGGAGGCGTCCTTCCCAAGATCCGAAAGGTCGCGCATGCGCTTGGTGATCAACTCAAGATGACCCTTCACCTCGCCGAGCGCGGTCTTGGCTTTGTCGACGGCGTCCTTGTACTTGGGAATGCCGCCGGCCGGGGTGAGTTCCGCAATTTCTTCGTGCACCTTTTTGAGCGTCTCGACGTCGGCCTTGAGCGTGGTGAAGATGCTCGTGAAAACGGGGAAGTCTGACAGCCAGCTTTGGCCCCCGACCAGTTGACCCGCCTCGGCGACGCGCTGCTCGATGACGGCAAGCAGCTCCGCGCGAAGCTTCTCAAATTCTCCCAGCGCGGCCTTGTGTTGGTCGGCCTCACCGGAGAACTTCTCGCTCAAATGCGCGACGAGCTTCTCGCGCTGCATCGGGCTGGTGACCAGCGTCGCACGAACCGCCGGGCTGTATCGCTGCATTTCGTCAAAGTATTCCTGCGTGCGCGAGACGTAGTTGCGCTGCGCTTCGTCGTCCTCACCGGAGCGATAAAGCATGGAGAACGTCACGTCGCCCTTCAGGCCGTCGAGGACGCTCTTGGTGCGGTCGCTCAAGCCGTAGTTGCCGGTCGAGGTGATGTCGTGGCGGTAGCTCTTCTTCGCCGCGATCATGTTGACCACGACGAGAATCGCCGCCGCGACGACCACCGCCAGGACAACGTTGGCCCCGATGGAGAATCGCTGCGCGAAGGAGCCTTCGCGCGTGTCCGTTGCTGCTGTGTTGCTTACCGCCATCTGCGCGACTCCAGAACCTTGACCGCCAGGAACAGGAAAAACAGCGTGGCGGCGATGAAGAAGACGATTGATTGCGTGTCGAAGAGACCCTTGCTGAAATCCTCGAAGTGATGCAGCACGTTGACATAGCTCAACGTCGCGCGCCAGTCGCCGCCGGCCAGACCCGCGAAGTAATCCACCGCCGTCGTCAGCAGACCCAGCAACGCGATGCCCACCAGCGCCGCGACCAGCTGATAGCGGGTGATCGCGCTGGCGAACAAGCCGACCGAAACATAGAACGAACCGAGCAGCAACATGCCGAGGTAGCCGTACAAGATCGCGGTCAGGTCGCGCCCGCCGTGCATCATGAGGATGATCGCGTACACGGCCGTGCTGACGATCAGGGCGGCGAAAAAGGCCATGACGCCGAGAAACTTGCCCAGGACGACTTCGACGTCGGTGACGGGCGCGGTCATCAGCGCCTCGATCGTGCCGGAGGCGAACTCATCCGCCAGCAGCCGCATCGTCAGCATCGGCACGGCGAAGATAAGCAGGATGGCGATGCCGTCGAACAGCACGCGCATCGTCGCCTCGCCGCCCTCGACCAGTGTGCGTGTCATGAACAGGTAGCCCGTCGCGAAGAGAAAGACCGCGGCAACGATGTACGCCACGGGCGAGTAGAAGCTCGCCGCCAGTTCGCGCTGGGCCAGGGGAACCACGTTTCGCATTACGCCTGCACCTCCCGTCGCGCGGCCTTCTGCTCCTGGGCCTGCTGCGCGACGATCTGCACGAAGAACTCCTCAAGACTGCCGACTTCGAGCCGCAGCTCGCGCAGGCCCCAACCCTTTTGCTTCACCACTTTGAAAATCTCCTCGCGCGGGTCACCATGGCCGCGCGATTCAATCGTCACGCGATGCCAGCCGTTGTCCGACTCGCGCGAGACACGACTGACGCCGTCGACGGCTCCGAGCGCTGTTTCGATTTCCTTCTCCGGACCGGAGACCTCGGCGATCAGGCGCGATCCGCCGCGGATGCGATCCTTCAACTCCGCCGGCGAGCCGCTGGCCACGATCCGCCCGCCGGCAATGATGATCGTCCGCTGACAGGTCGCCTCCACCTCGGGCAGGATGTGACTGGAGAGCAGCACCGTGTGCCGCTTGGCGAGGTGTTGAATCAGATTGCGCGTCTCGCGGATCTGCGTCGGGTCCAGGCCGATCGTCGGTTCGTCGAGGATAAGCACCTTCGGATCGTGCAGCAGCGCATCGGCGAGGCCCACACGCTGCTTCATGCCCTTGCTCAACTGATGAATCGGCCGGTCGATGAAATCGCCCAGCCAGCAGGTCTCGACCACTCGATGAATCGCGCCGGCCCGCGCGCCGCGATCCAGCCCGCGAATCTTTCCGCGAAAGGTCAGGTACTCCCGCACACGCATGTTCATGTCCAGCGGCGTGCTCTCGGGCAGGTAGCCGACGATGCGCCGCACGGCGAGCGACTCGGTGAAGACATCGTGCCCGCCGATCGATGCGCTGCCGCTGGTCGCCGGCATGAAGCACGTCAGGATGCGCATCGTCGTGGTTTTGCCCGCGCCGTTGGGGCCGAGGAAACCAACGATCTCGCCCTCCTCGATGGAGAACGAAATGCCGTTCACGGCCCGGCGCTGTCCGTACTGTTTGGTGAGGTTCTGTACGCGAATCATGTCACGTCCAATACCGGTTGTGGTAAGTGTGCCCGCACGTGGGAGGAACCCGGCGGGCGTCGCCCGTCAATCGGTCAATAGTTTTGTCGTTCCTCGCGTCACGCGCCAAGTGTTACGCCATTGGGGAGCAAGGCCGGTCAGGGCAAGTTCTTTGAGCCTTCCGACCGCGCTGTGAGGCCCGTCGTATCCCTGCTTTGCCGCGTCCAACTCGCGGAATATGCGACATTTAACTCCAGAACGCAAGACCGAATCGGTTCCTTGAACCCCGTCGCGAAGTGGCCTCGGATTCACGAGGTTTACGATCTTGTTACAGGTTGCATGGCTGCCCTCAAGCCCCGGCCGCATCGCGCGATTCGCTTGCCGAATCGATTCGGGCGGGCGATACTTCCTGTCACCTCGCCATCGAACGGAGTCGACTTCCATGCGATGGTTTGATTTTCCCGCCACGTTTCGCGGTCACTTTGTCACTTCGATTCTCATAGCGGTGTTGGTCGTCGGCGCGCCGGGGTGTTCTTCGCTCAATCTCGGGCAGTTTCTCGGCGGTGGTGGTGGCGGCGGATCATTCGGCCTGCTCATCAACTCCAATCTCGCGAGCAATGTCCTCGGCGGCATCAATCTCGCCGACGGCTCGAGCGCCTTCGCATTCGGCAGCTTCAAGCCCGACGGCAGCATCAACGAAGTTACCGGCGCGGTCTTCACCGATCCCGATGGCAACGTCACCCAGATCGAACTCGACGGCGGACTGCCGAGCAAGGCTGTCGGACCGGACGGCAGCCGCATCGACGTGACCTACACCGAGCGGACAGCCACGCGGCTGAAGGGCACGGCGACGCTGACGTTCGCCGCGCTCGACGACGCGGACAAAGTTCAGACGATTTCATTCGACGCCGACCTGGCGGAGGCGGCGGAGCAACTCGCGCAGGAGATCAAGACGCTGCTGGGGCTGGATGTCTCCGACGAAGCGCCGCCCGAAGACCCCGGCGGGCGGATCAAGCGCACCGACAGTGGACCGACTGCCTCGGACGTGTCACGGCTTGTCGCCGGACGCGACATCGCAACGGTTGTAAATAACGTCGCCGGCAAGGACGCAGCCACCGCGCAACTCATCGCGCTCTTCTGGGGGCCGACGTACATCTACGCGTTCGCCAGCCTCGGCTATGTCATGGTGCAGCTTATGGGCAAGATCATCGGCGTCGTGGTCGAGGCGCTCGTGAACGTCGTCATCGGCCTGACGCGCGCGATCGTCACGGCCATGTTCACGCCCTTCGTGCTGATGGGCGAATTGCTTCGCCAAGCGGTGCATCAGCCGCTGATCGTGCTGGCGTTGATCCACGGCCAGAACGCCGGAGGGATCTGGGTTCCGCCCGCGCCGGATCTATGATGGGGAAACGTCGAAAAGTCAAAACGATGAATCCGAGCCGCCGCAGTCATGCGGCGGAATCGACCCGTGGCGTAGGGTGGGCACCGCCCACCATAACAGCGCGACGCGATACCAAATGGTGGGCCATGCCCACTCTAGATTGCCGCGATCGGCCGGGCGATGCCCGCGGCCCAGGTCGCGCGGGCGAGCTTCGCCTCATCAGCGAAGGCCCGGCGAAGCCGCAGGGCGAGGATCAAACTCAGGATCAGGAAAATCGGCGTGGCGATTATGGTCGAGCAGAGAATCGCCTCGCCCGCGCCCATCCCGCTTCCGCTACTTCCGAGCGTTTCAGCAACAATCGCACCGCCGATGCCAGCCAGCGCCAGAATTACCCATCCCCACATGATGGTTTGGCAGGACGAAGCCAGCTTGGTATTCGGAATCCGAAGTGCCATTCGTCGCAGATAAATCAGCACGGCGAAAAAGAAAACAACGAGATTGACCCCGGACAACACTCCGACGAGTTCTTCCGCCAATTCCTGCCCCGCGAGAATCTCGGTGTTCGTCAGGAAACCCAGACCAAAGCCGAGCACCTGCGTTACTCGAACCAGTCGGCGCGCGGTGATTCCCTGATCCGCCGTCGCGGCGGGATCTGGAGCGGTCAGTCTCCAGTAGCCGATGAGCGGAACGATGCTCAACAACAGAATGAACCCCTGAAACAGCGCCGGCGGCGCCACGCTCTGCCTCGTCAGCGCGCCCGTGATCAGACCACCGACGAAACCGATGGCGATCCCAGCCATGATCCAGTTCAACCCCGACGCGACGGTCCCCACCCAATCGGGATCGCAGTACTTGAGAAAATCGCCGCGCAGAGACCGCCCCACCGCCGTGCCGCATTCGGGGCACACGCGGCCCTCATCCAGCCCGCGGAGGTTGTAGCCGCATTTGATGCACGGCACGTCCGTCGCGATCATGCCGTCTTCGTCAAACGGAATCGCCCGTGCGTGCGTTGGAATATCACTCATGCAGAGACTCCCAGCCCGTTAGAGCGGGAAATCGTATTAAGACAGGATTCAGCCGTCAACGCCGCCTCGAAATCCGAGCCGCCGCAGTCATGCGGCGGAATCGAACCGAGCCGCGATCGTCAGCGAGCGGGTTCCGCTCTCGTACCACGGCTTGAAGCAGTGGCACACCAGGCAACCCATTACGCAGCGGGTATGCAGCGCAGCATTGCGATTGCGCTGCGCCGTGACTTAGCATGGCGCTCTGATCGTGATCCTGCGAAACGAGGTGCCCCGTGCCGCCGAAACTGATCCCGTATTCCCTGCCGCCGCGCGACGAGGCGTGGCAGTTGCAACGCGGCCGCGAACTGTTCGCGGAACTGAACATGCGGCGAAGCTGCCGCGATTTTTCACCGCGGCCGGTGCCGCGCGAGGTGCTGGAGCTGGCGCTGGCGGTGGGGCACAGCGCGCCGTCCGGGGCCAATCGCAAGCCGTGGCGGTTTGTGGCGATCGACGATGCCGCGATGAAGCGCGAGATTCGCATTGCGGCGGAGGCCGAGGAGCGCGAGAGCTACGACCATCGCATGCCTCAGGAATGGCTCGATGCGCTGGAGCCAATCGGGACGACGTGGGAGAAGCCGTTTCTGGAAGTGGCCCCGTGGCTGGTGGTGCTGTTTCGCGTCGATTGGGATGAGACCGGCGGCCGGCGGCTGAAGAATTATTACCCGATTGAGAGCACGGGCCTTGCGGCGGGGTTTTTCCTGACGGCCTGCCACGCGCTGGGGCTGGCGACGCTGACGCACACGCCCAGCCCGATGAACTTTCTGCGCGACATTTGTCGCCGACCGGAGAGCGAGAAGCCGTACCTGCTCATCCCCGTGGGCTACCCGGCGGAGGGTTGCCAGGTGCCGGACCTGGTGAAGAAGCCGCTGGCGGATGCGGTGCAGTGGAATCGGTGAGCATTGCGCAGCGGCGGCCGGCCCCGTTACAATCCGACCGCATGGCAGACGGAGAGAAACCCCCACTCACGCTCATCGGCAGCGGCCTGGCCGGCGCGCTGCTCGCCGCGCACCTCGGCAAGGCCGGATACGAACTCGATCTTTACGAACGGCGGCCCGATCCGCACGCGGGGAATCTCGTCGGCGGTCGGTCGATCAACCTCGCCCTCTCAACGCGCGGCATCGATGCGCTCGAGCGCGTCGGCCTTGCGGAGGAAGTGCTGCGCAGCGCCATCCCGATGCGCGGACGGATGATCCACACCTTGAGCGGTGAGACGTTTCTTCAGCCCTATGACAAAGACCCGTCGCGGTGCATCAATTCAATCGGTCGCGGGGCGCTGAACACCATCGCGCTGGACGCCGCACGAAAGCACGCCGGCGTGCGCGTGCATTTTAACCACCGGTGCGTCGATGTGGA
This sequence comes from Phycisphaerae bacterium RAS2, assembly GCA_007753915.1. Lineage (NCBI taxonomy): Bacteria > Pseudomonadati > Planctomycetota > Phycisphaerae > Phycisphaerae bacterium RAS2. Next base: position 1,342,864 of record CP036352.1, on the reverse strand, counting down.
CCTCGACGCACCGCGGGCGCGCATCGTCAACACCGAAACAAACGCGGAGATTGAGTCAACCGGCCGGATCGTCATCGGCGTCGACGGCGCCTTCTCCGCCGTGCGCGGCGCGATGCAGAAGTTGAATCGCTTTGATTACTCGCAGAGCTACCTGCGGCACGGCTACAAGGAGTTGACCATCCCCCCCGTCGCCGGCGGCGGCTTCGCGATGGAGAAACACGCCCTGCACATCTGGCCGCGGCGCAGCTTCATGATGATCGCGCTGCCGAATCCGGACGGGTCGTTCACGTGTACGTTGTTCTGGCCGTTTGAGGGGCCGTCGAGCTTCGCGGCGATTCGCACCGACGATGACGTACGGCGATTTTTTGATTCGCAATTTCCCGATGCCGTGCCGATGATGCCGACGCTGCTCAAGGATTTTCGCGACAATCCCACCGGCTCGATGGTCACGGTGCGGTGCGCGCCGTGGCATCACCGCGACAAGGTGGCGCTGGTCGGCGATGCCTGCCATGCGGTCGTGCCGTTCTACGGACAGGGGATGAACGCGGCATTTGAGGACTGCGTCGCCCTGACCGAGTGCATGGAGCGCTTCGCCCCGGATTACGGCCGCGCGTTCGCCGAATACGAGGCGCGGCGCAGGCCGAACACGGACGCGCTGGCGGACCTGGCGATTGAGAACTTCGTCGAGATGCGAGACAAGACGGCGTCGCGGAGTTTTCACACGAAGAAAAAGGTGGAGCGCACGCTGCACCGGCTGTTGCCGGGCTGGTACACGCCGCTCTACACGATGATCAGTTTCACTCGCATCCCGTATTCCAAGGCGCGGCGCAAGGCGCAGGCACAGGACCGGATTGTCGCGGTCGGCTCATGGTTTTTGTATTCGGCGCTCGTTGCCTGCCTTCTTACCTTTGCACCGCCATTCCTCGTATGCATGTTGCTCGCGTTGGGTTTGCTGGGGTTACTCTGGTTTCTTGCCCGCAATCCGTTCGATCCGGCAGAGTAAACGCGGTACGATCCTACGCAGCCCGGGAGTCTACCTGTATGTCGCTGACCTATACGCGGTATCTCGAACTCGAAAAACTGTTGACCCTTCAGCAGCCGCGATCCAGCCCGCCGGAACACGACGAGATGCTGTTCATCGTCGTGCATCAGGTCTATGAGCTTTGGTTCAAGCAACTCCTGCACGAGCTGGACAAGATCAAGCGCGATTTCTCATGCAACGATTTGTACGGCGCGATCCACACTTTCAAGCGCGCCCGCACGGTGATGAAGACCCTCGTCGGCCAGCTCGACATCCTCGAAACCATGACGCCGATGTCGTTCAGCAGTTTTCGCGACCGGCTCGAAACGGCGTCGGGCTTTCAGTCAGCGCAATTCCGTGAGCTGGAATTCGCCCTCGGCTACAAGCGCAGCGACATGGACTTCGCCGCGCTCTATGGCAAGGACACCGCCGGTCATGCGGCCGTCGTTCGACGGCTCGGCGAGCGGAGCGTGATCGATCATTTTTATGAGTTTCTTGAGCAGCGCGGCGCGGCGATACCGCCGGAGTTGAAGTCGCGCGACGTGACTCAAAGCAACGCGCCGGATGAGCGAATCCAGGCCGCCCTGCTCGACTTGTATCGCCGGGCGAAGGACGTCGCCATCCTATTCGAGCTGATGACCGACTTTGACGAGGGCCTGCAGGAGTGGCGGTATCGCCACGTCAAACTCGTCGAGCGCACCATCGGCAACAAGAAGGGCACGGGCGGCAGCCTCGGCGTCGAGTTTCTCAAGCGGTCGCTGTTTCAACCCGTGTTCCACGATCTGTGGGCGATCCGTCATCAGCTTTGATTCCGGCGATTCGCTGCCGCGTCCCGGCCGCGCAACGCAAGGGCAGGCTCGCGCCGTATAATCACGCTGACCGGGCACGCAGCGCGGCGCGCCGTTCACCGTGATCGATCCCATCAGGGAGGAACAGCCATGACCCAGGCCTACACGCAATTCTCGGTGTTTCTGGTCAACAAGCCCGGCATCCTGTCGCAGGTCTGCGACGAGCTGGCGCGGAGCAAGATCAACCTTGTCGCCCTGACGCTGATGGACAGCATCGAGCACGGCGTGTTTCGATTCGTCGCGGAAGACGTGGCCAAGTCGCGAGCGGTGCTCAAGCGGCTGAACATCCCCACGACCGAGACCGAAGTGCTCATGGCCGAGATGCCCAACCGGCCTGGCGCGCTGGCCGACCTGTGCGCCCGGCTGAACTCCAACCACATCAGCATCAAGTATGCGTACGTCACCAGCGGGGCGCGCGGCGGGCGGACGATCGGCATCTTCAAGGTGGACAATCTGCAAAAAGCGCTGAAGCTGGCCGCGCCGAAGAAACTGCCCGCGCGCGAAAAGCCCGACGGCCGATTGAATCAATCCGTGGGTCGCCGTTAACGCGCCGGCTCGTCTTTCCCGCCCGGCGTGATCTGCTGAAAATCAAACGAGGCGTCGTCGCGCCGCGACACAATGGGATACCCCACGGCCCCCTGCAGCTCCGCCCGGCGAAGCGGTTCGGCCCAGTGGAGCAGCGCGTTGAGCACGACCGCGCCCTTCGCCCCGGAGCGTGCCTCATAATCCGCGACCAATCGATCACGAATCTCGTACAGCCCCCACCATAGCTCCAGTCGTTTAACGTCTGTATGGCTCATCGCGACGACGCGCGGTGAGGCGATCGCGCGGCGGACTGCGTCGTCCAACTGCCCGTCGAGCATGTCTCCCAGGTAGGGCCTCTTCCAGAGTGGCGGGCCGATCGCGCGGCCATCGGCGAGCGCGAAGATTACGCGCCAGTCATCGCCGGCGAGCTTGATCGCCTCGCGGTGCAGGTCGGCGGGTGTGCGCGCTGCTCCGTCAATGTTGAATGAATATGATGACTCGCGGCGGGCATATCGCCAGGGCATCGGCATGCTGTTGAACATCATGGCGTCGTTCACATATTGGATGGTCGCATTGTAAGCGTTAATGAAATACGCGAGCTTCGACTCGCGCGAGGTGAACAGGCGCGGCGTTCGCGACGGACCGATTTCGGCGAGCATGGACAGGAACCGATGAAGGCAATGGCGTTGCTGCGAGACGCCGTCGCGGTTGATGCCGTCTCCGGTTGCGGCGGCGGAAAGGAAAGCGCCCCAGTCGGACCAATCGACGCGGTCGGCCCATCGGGCGCGTTCGTCAGCTGAGACGCCGAGCGACTCGGCGTTGATCGATACGTTTGCAGGGGTGCATCCTGCAGCGGAGAGAATCAGGATCCCCGCCAAACGGCATCCACACCGGGAGCGTATTCGATGGGACGAATTCACCTGGAAGCGCGATCGACTCATTTCGTGCGCTCGATCAATCATAGTTCGACGCGTTCAAACAGCACGCTCAAACCCTGCCCGACGCCGACGCACAAACTCGCCAGCCCGCGCCGCGCCTTGCGATGAACCATCTCGCGCACGAGCGTCCCCGCTAGTCTCGCGCCGCTGCAGCCCAGCGGATGACCCAGCGCGATCGCGCCGCCATTCACGTTGACCTTCGCCGGGTCCAGCCCCAGCTCGCGTACGCACGCCAGCGCCTGCGCCGCAAAGGCCTCGTTCAACTCGATGACGTCCAGATCGCTGATCTGCCAGCCCGCGCGGGCCAGCGCCTTGCGCGTCGCCGGGATCGGCCCCAGTCCCATGCACGACGGATCAACGCCCGCCGAGGCAGAAGCTCGCACCACCGCCAGCGGCTTGTGACCCAGGCGCTTGGCCGTTGCCGCTTCCATCAGCACCAGGCCGGCCGCGCCGTCGTTGAGGCCTGAACTGTTGCCCGCCGTCACCGTCCCGCCCTCGCGGAAGGCCGGCTTGAGCTTTGCCAGGTCGGCCGGCGTCGTCTCGGGGCGCGGGTGTTCGTCAATGGATACAACCGTCTTCTTCCCACGACCCAGGTCGATCTCCACCGGCACGATCTCCTCGGCCAGCCGACCCGACTTGATCGCCGCCGCCGCGCGCTGCTGGCTCTGCAACGCAAACGCGTCCTGATCCTCGCGCGAAATCCGGTGCCGCTCGGCCACGTTCTCGGCCGTCTCACCCATGCTGAACGGCTGATACCGCGCCGCCAGCTTCGGATTCGTCATCCGCCAGCCCAGCGTCGTGTCGTACATCGTCTGATTGCCGCGGACGAACGCCTCGTCCGGCTTGGGCAGCACCAATGGCGCGCGGCTCATGGATTCACAACCGCCGGCGATGAACACGTCACCATGCCCCGCCTCGATCATTCGCGCGCTGATCGCCACCGCCTCCAACCCGCTCGCACACAAACGATTGACCGTCGTGCCCGGCACGCTGTCAGGCAAACCGGCCAGCAGCACGGCCATCCGTGCGGCGTTGCGGTTGTCTTCCCCCGCCTGATTGGCCGCGCCCCAGTACACGTCGTCGATCAGCGCGGGGTCGAGTTTTGTGCGCGCGACCAGTTCACGAATGACGATTGCACCGAGATCGTCCGGCCGCACCGGCGCGAGCGCGCCGCGATGCCGACCGATGGGCGTGCGAACGGTGTCAACAATAACGGCTTGTCGCATGCTAATTCTCGTGTTGATGCGGCGATTCCAAACACGCCAACCGGCGGAGCCAATGCGCGGCGAGCAAGCTCGCCGGCTAAACGAGGCGAATGAGAGCGCGGCGAACAATCACAGCGAATGGTACAGGAATCCGTGCGCCGTCTTCTCACCGAGATTGCCCGCGCGGACCAGTTCATCGAGCAGCGGATTCGGGGCGTAGCGCTCGTCGCTGCCCGTCTCTTTGAAGAACTCCGACATGAGCGCCTGCACGACATCCAGCCCGACGAAATCCGCCAGCGCCAGCGGCCCCTGCGGATAGGCAAAGCCCAGCTCCATGGTCAGGTTCACGTCGCGCGCCAGGGCAATCGTGTTCGCCACGTGCGCCGCTTCGTTCACGACGGCTGTCCACACGCGGGCGAAGAGCCACATCGCGCGATCGGCGGGCTTGTCGAGCGCCTTGGCGAGTTCCGCGACGGCGGCGCTGGGTTTCCAGCCGGATGTCGATTTCGGCTTGCTCTCGTACGCCGGGAGCGGATCGCCGTTTGAGTAGTCGTAGAACCCGCAGCCGGTCTTGCGGCCGAGCTTGCCGGCCTGCACGAGCTTCTGTTGAATCGCATTCGGTGTGAACCGCGCGGGCTTGTTGAAGTCCTGATAAACCGTTTCGGTGACTTTCAGGTTGATGTCCAGCCCGATGAGATCAAGAAGTTCGAACGCGCCCATTTTGAAATCGCCGACGGTTTTGAGCGCCGAATCGATCGTGCGAATGTCGCCTTCGCCCGTCTCCAGCAGCCGCAGCGCTTCGAGATAGAACGGCCGATTCACGCGGTTGCCGATGAAGCCCGGCGAGTCCTTCACTTTCACCGCGGTCTTGTCCAGCTTCGCGCACACGGCGCGAGCATCGACCACCGACTGGGCGCTGGTCTGCGGCGCCTGCACCAGCTCGATCAGTTGCATGACCGGCGCGGGATTGAAGAAGTGAAGCCCCAGAACGCGATCGGCATGCTTGAGCCCATCGGCGATTTTGGCGATCGCCAGGCTCGACGTGTTCGACGCGCGAAGCACCTTGGCAGGCAGCTTGTCCAGCTCGGCAAAGATCTTCTTTTTCAACGCGAGGTCTTCGGGGGCCGCCTCGATCACGCACTCGGCGTCGGCGAACGCGTCGTACCCTTTGCAGACGTGCAGCCGGGCAGCGACCTCGTCGCGCTCGCGCGAGGAGATACGTCCCTTCGACACGCTCGAATCCAGTCGCTCGCGAATCTTCCCGAACGCCTGCTCCACCAGCTTGGGATCGGTATCGGTGCACATCACCTTGAAACCGCCCGCGGCAGCCGCATGCGCGATCCCGCCGCCCATCGTTCCCGCACCGATCACACCCAACACGCGTTCGTTGTTACTCACCAGTGAACTCCGCAGACCGCTTTTCGATAAATGCCTTCACACCCTCGGCGTAGTCGCGCGTCCGGCCCGCGACGCCCTGCAACAACGCCTCGTACTCCAATTGCCCGTCCAGATCGCGCGACAATCCCGCCAGCATCGCCCGCTTTGTCAGTGACAGGCCCTTCGTCGCTGATCGCGCCAGACCTGTGGCCAGCTCACGCGTCGCTTTCTCCAACTCCTCCGCAGCGGCCACTCGATTGACCAGACCCCATTGTAAGGCCGTTTCCGCCGGAATGGGATCACCGATCCAGGCGATCTCCAGGGCACGCGACAGCCCTACTAAACGCGGCAAAATCCACGTCATTCCGCTATCGGGAACCAGGCCGATTTTCGAGAAGGCGCTGACGAATTTCGCCTTGGCTGACGCAATCCGCAGGTCGCAGGCCAGGGCCAGGCTCCACCCCGCGCCGGCCGCCACGCCGTTCACGCTGGCGATCGTCGGGATGGCCAGCCCCGCCATGGCCGAAACGATCGGGTTGTATCGCCGCCGCAGCGCCGCAGTGAAGTCAAAGGCCCCCTCGCGCGATTGCACGCTCTTGAGGTCCTGCCCCGCGCAAAACGCGCGACCGGCGCCGGTCAGGACGAGGCAGCGCACGGCGCGGTCCTTTGCAACGGCCTTCAATTCGGCCTGCAACTCGCTCGTCACGCGGTCATCGATGGCGTTCAAATCGTCGGGGCGATTGAGCGTGATCGTGCGCACGCCGTCAGCGTCGGCGACAAGAATGGTTTCGTAGGACTTCGTAGACATGGGGGATATTGTGGGGCAATCCAAGTCGGTTTGCAAACCAAGCTGACGGATTGCAATCCGTCAGCTTCCTCACTATGGCGGCGATGCATAGGGAGAATCGAGCGGTTCGCCCTACCGCCCCGTGTACTTCGGCTTCCGCTTCTCGACAAACGCCTTCATGCCTTCTTTCTGATCCTCCGTCGCGAAGAGCATATAGAACAGCTTGCGCTCGTATTCCAGCCCGTCCGACAGGCCCGTCTCGAACGCCCGAAGGACCGCTTCCTTCGCCACGCGCGTCGCCACCGGCGACTTCTCCGCGATCTGGTGCGCCAGCGCCAGCGTCTCTTTCAAATAAGATTCCACCGGCCAGACGTGCGTCACCAGCCCCAGGCGCAGTGCCTCGCTCGCGTCGAAGAACCGCCCCGTGAGGATCAACTCCATCGCCCGATACTTGCCCACCACTTTGCTCAACCGCTGCGTCCCGCCGGCCCCCGGCATCACGCCGATGTTGATCTCCGGCTGGCCGAACTTCGCCGTCTCGCTCGCCGTGATGATGTCGCAGTGCATCGCCAACTCGCATCCGCCGCCAAGGCAGAAGCCGCTGACCGCCGCGACAATCGGCGTGCGCACGCGCTTGATCCGCTCCCATCGCGCGAGGTTGTTCCGCTCGTACATATCCATCACGCTCGCCTCGGCCATCTCCTTGATGTCCGCCCCCGCGGCAAACGCCTTGTCGCTGCCCGTCAGCACCATGCAATGCACCGACGGGTCGCCGTCCAGCGACTCCATCAGCGTGATCAGCCGATCCATCGTCGGGATGTTCAGCGCGTTCAGCACATCCGGACGGTTCAGCCGCAGGATGGCCACCGCGCCTTCTTTTTCGAGCAATACGAAGTCATCCGACATGATGGGCTCCAGGAAAAAACGCCGTCCGCATGGCGACTTGCGACGCGAGACGAATCGGCGGATATAGTCAGGTCTCCGCCCCGCCGCGGAAAGGAGCCTTTCTAATGAAACTTCGTAAACTCGGCAACACCGGCCTGTACGTCTCGGAGCTGTGCCTCGGCGCCATGAACTTCGGCATGGCCGATTGGGGCATCGACGAACCCGCCAGCCGCGCGATCATCCACGCCTACCTCGACGCCGGCGGCAACTTCATCGATACGGCCGACGTCTATTCCAAGGGCGTCAGCGAGGAAATCTGCGCCCGCGCGATCCAGGGGAAGCGCGATCGGCTCATCATCGCGACCAAGGGGCACTTCCCCGTTGTGAGGAAGTTCGGCGAGCCGCCCGATCACGTGAACGCGACCGGCTCCTCGCGCCGCCACCTGACGGCCGCGCTCGATGCATCGCTTCGCCGACTGCAAACCGATTACATCGACCTCTACCAGGTGCATTGCTGGGACGACCACACACCGATCCACGAAACGCTCTGCACGCTGGACAATTTCGTGAAGCAGGGCAAGGTGCGGTACGTCGGCCTGTCGAATTACGACGCGTGGCACATCGCCGAGGCGCGGCAGCTTTGCATCCGATTCAACTGGGAGCCGTTCGTCACGGCACAGATGCAATACAGCCTTGTCTGCCGCGACATCGAAACGGCGATCGTGCCGGTGTGCCAACGATACGGCATCGGCATCCTGCCGTGGAGTCCGCTGGGCGGCGGCGTTTTGAGCGGAAAGTATCAGAAGAACGGCACCGGTCCGAGCGGTTCGCGTTTCGGCGCGATGCCCGACGAGCCGAACAGTTGGCGGCGGCAGTTCGTCAATCAACGGAACATGGACATCGCCGACGCCGTCAAGGCGGTCGCGCAGCGGCACAAGCTCGTCTCCACGGCGGTGCCCGGCAGCTCGAATCTGTCAGCCGTCGCCCTGGCGTGGCTACTGACGCGGCCGATGGTGTCGAGCATCATCGTCGGACCGAAAAGCGTGGCGCAATGGAAGGACAATCACGCGGCGTGTGAGATGGCGCTCACGACGGATGACCTCGCAGCCCTGGACCGCGCCAGCGCGCTGCCGCCGACGTATCCGCACCAGTTCATCAGTAAGACGGCGCGGAATTCGGCATCGTAGAACCGCTCCGTATTGAAGAGTCGCTTCGGTTCGTAGAACCGCTCCGCGTTGAAGGGTCGCTTCGCATCGATGTGGCCGCTTCGCTTCGAAGCGTCCCTTCACTTCGATGTGGCCGCTTCGCATCGAAGCGTCGCTTCACTTCGAAAGGGCCGCTTCGCCCCCAAAGGGGGCGCGTCCTCCAGCCCAGGGTTGATCGCCGCAGGCGATCTACCCTGGGTCATCGCCAACCCTCGTCATTGCAACCCTGAAAGGGTTGTGTCAAACACGATGAAACGGCTCAATCCCAGACATACCGCTCATCGAATTCGATCTGATGCTTCTGTAGCATGACGCGGAGCTCATCCTGAAACGACAACTCGCGGTGATGAGTCTCCTGGTTCGCTATGTATTCAGTCACTCGATCCAGGTTTGACTGACTGACCGAGAACGCCGCGTAGCCCGCTTGCCATTGAAAGTCCGTGTAATCTCCACCTTGTGTCTTAACCCAGATCGATGACACGCGCTTCAATTCCTTTACCCAGTCAGCCTGTGCGATCGTCCGACCAAGTTGAGCGAGAACATGGACGTGATCCGCAACTCCCCCAATTCGCACGGGCGGACAAGCAAGCTGGCGCGATACACCCCCGAGATAAGCGTGCAGTTGGGCGCGAAGGTCAAGATTCTGAAATGCGCGCGTTCGATCCTTCGTTGAGAAAACCAGGTGCACATGGACGGCGCTGAGCGATTGCGGCATGGCTTGTCTCGCAAACACAACCCCGTTGGGGTTGGGTCGGCTATTTCGACAATCATCCCAGGGTAGTCGCTGCGCGACAACCCTGGGCTAGCGGACAATACGCCTTCGGCGTACCGACGACGTCGTTACCAATTCCTGTTCCTATCAAGCCGATTCAAGACTCCCACTCCCTTTCAGATAGAGGGTTGAGGAGAGGGCGGATCATGCCCCTTGAATCGCTTTTCTCTTTTTCCCCTCACCCGAACGATCCATCGCCGTGGCGACCCTCTCTCCAAAAGGCGGAGAGGAGTCCAGAAGCCGGTTCGAGCGTCCCTTTTTCCGGTAGAGGAAGCTGCCTGACGTCCTCTGCAAAAATGCGCAGGCTGTTGAGGCCTTCAATTTTCGGTGCAACGTCCCGCACATTGAATGAGTCCGCCCGACGTTACGGTGTCATCCCTCCCGGCTTGTCGTCGCCGGGTCGAAATGTCGCCGGGCGCCGGTGTCGAGCTGCAACAGCAGACCGCTTTGAGGGTGAACATCGAGGATGATGCCAGAATAGGTTTGTCCATTCTCCCGCAACGTGACGCGCGTGCCGAGGTCGGCGCTGCGCGCCCGCCACTGGTCGACGAGCGCGGCGTCCGAAACGCTCGAATCGCGCCGCACAAGTACATCCAGTTCGTTCATTACGGCAACCGCGACGGCTTCACGATCAATCGCGTGCTTCGACTCCAATTCCAGCGACGTCGCCCGGTCGCGCAAGTCCGGCGGGAAATGGCCAGCCTGCTGGAGACAGTTCAGGCCTATCCCGACTGCCATGGCCCATGAGACCGTTCCTACGCTCCGCGCCTCGACAAGAATTCCCGCAAGCTTCTTCGGCCCGACGTACACATCGTTCGGCCACCGAATCACCGGTTCGACATCTGTCGTCGATGCCACCGCCTTCGCCACCGCCACCCCGCCCGCCATCACCAGCCGCACCGGTGACGGCGGCAGTTGCGATTCACACAACAACACCGTCATCGCCAGGCTCGCCCCGCGCGGCGAATGCCACGTCCGGCCGAGCCGACCGCGACCGGCCGTCTGATGTTCCGCGAAGACAACCATCCCGTCGGCTGCAAGTTCTTCGCGCGGAGCGAGCACACCCAGCGCGTATTCGTTCGTGCTGTCGACCTCATCGAGCACGAGCAGGCGGCGGCCGATGCGTGCCGTTTTCAGCCTGGGTGCGATTCGCTTGGCGTCCAATCGGTGGTTGGTCATGGTTCCGAGGCCGGAGCCGGACTCCATTCCTCTTTTCCTCGGGGTCTCGTCCGGAGTTTCGCCCCCGTTGCACATTCAGAATCTTGAATTCCCAACGCCGCCGCTATTCCGCATCCAGCCCCAGGTCGAGGATCGGCGCGGAATGGGTGATTGCCCCGACGCTGATGCGCTCGACCCCCGTCTCGGCAGTCGCCCGCACGGATTGCAGCGTCGCGCCGCCGCTGGCCTCCAGTTCCACCTTGCCGCGCAAGCCTGCCTGATCGCGCAGCGCCACGGCTTCGCGCAGGCGCGGCGGTTCGAAGTTGTCCAGCAGGATCACATCGATCCCAACGACCTTGAACAACTCCGCCGCCTGCTCCAGCGAATCGCACTCGACCTCCACGAACGCCGGCGTCGACGGCAGCAGCGGCAGCCGATTGAGCATGTCAAACACGCAGTGCGCCAGCCGCGCCGTCGGGATGTCGGCCAGATGATTGTCTTTTATCAACACCGCATCGTACAGGCCGATCCGGTGATTGTGCCCACCGCCGCAGCGCACGGCATACTTCTCCAGATCGCGCAGGCCCGGCGTTGTCTTGCGCGTGTCATAGATCTTCGCGCCGGTGCCCGCGACTTCGCTCACGAACCGCGCCGTCAGCGTCGCCACGCCCGACAGGTGTTGCAGGAAATTGAGCATCACGCGCTCGGCCGCAAACATCTGCCCCACATTCCCGCGAAACCGCGCGAGGTCTTCTCCCGTCTCGACGAATTGCGTCGGCGGCTTTGCCGTCACCCATTCAAGCTCGACCGCCGGGGCGAGAACTTCCAGCATGTCAGGCAGCAACTCAACACCACAAACGCGACCCGACTGCCGCGAGCGCAGCACCCATCGCCCTTGAGCGACGAGGGTTGTCTCCGGCAGCAAGCGACTCGTCACATCGCCGTGTTCGCCGAGATCTTCATCGCGCGCGATCTCGAGCAACCGGCGGAGCGCGTCTCGATTAATTCCGACATGGGCTGACATAAATCCTGCACCTCGCATGCCTGCTGCCGCGCCGCATTAGGAGATTTTTCGGTTAGCCTGACACTCGCGAGCGCGGTAGAGTTACGTGACGACCAACGTTCTCAATCGTCGGCCGCACTGCTTTCCGGTCCTGCATTCTACTGCAAAGCCCGAAGGAGAGCGTCGCCCATGAATCCGCTCCCGACCGCACCAACGCAAACGGCTCCTGTTTCGCTCGACCGAATCCTGTCCAACGCCGCCGACGGAGTGTTCGTCATCGACCGCCAGAAACGCTACGTCCTCGTCAACGCCGCGCTCGAACGACTGACGGGGTTCACTGCGAACGAACTGATGACGCAGGCGTGCGCCTGCAACGAAGCCACAAAGTGCAAGGACGAGTACGGCCGCTATCTCGGTGGCTTTCTCTGTCCGGCGCGATCCGTCTTCGACGGGGGCGCGCAACAGGCGCTGCAACGAATGCAGATCAGTCGGCGCGACGGCAGCACCTTGTGGGTCGAGACTCATTATTCTCCCATACGAGACCATGCCGGGCGGATCGAGTTCGTCCTCGGGCTGGTGCGCGACGTGTCCGATTCGAAGGCGCACTTCGATGAACTCAAGGCGCACATGTCCGATCTGCGTCGGCAGATCAGCGACCAACCCAGGCAGAGCGCCCCGGATTTGAGTCCGCCCAGCCGGCAACCCGCGTCGATCGGCGGCAATCACGATTTGAATCATCGCTCGCAGAATTCAAATGTATCCATGCCTCTCGATCGCGTCATCGAGGAAGTTGAGCGCCGCGAAATCCTCCGCGCCCTGGAGATCGCGGGCGGCCAGCGGACACACGCCGCGAAGATCATGGGCATCTCGCGCAGCCGGCTCTACCGCCGTCTTGACGCCCTGGGCATCGATCAATCAAACTTAGATTGATGCCTGCTCGATCCCGTCGCCGCTCTGACGCTCTCGGCCCCGACACGCTTCACACCGGCGACAACCTCGCCTTCATGAAGCAATTGCCCGACGGCTGCTGCGACCTCATTTACCTCGACCCGCCCTTTTTCACCAATCAACCGCGCCGTGCGCCCGCCGGTCGCAAGGCCGCGCGAAAGCAACCCCGCGAATCGCTCACATCGGACTCGCGCGACCGTTCTTACGACGACCGCTGGCCCGACGGACTGCGCGGCTATCTCGCATTCATGCTGCCGCGGGTGGAACAATGCCGTCGACTGCTGCCCGAACACGGCACGCTTTATCTGCACGCTGACTGGCGCGCCGCTCACCACCTTCGCGTCATGCTGGACGACCTGTTCGGCGCGAAGAACTTCCTCAATGAAGTCATCTGGCACTACCGCACGGGGGGCGTCGCCACGCGCTGGTTCGGCCGCAAGCACGACACGATTCTCGTGTACGCCCGCCGCCTGGGCCGACACCGATTCCACGCACAGCGAAGCGGCGCCTATCGAACCGACGGGTTGAATCACGACGAGAACGGCCGGCCGTACAAGAACACGCGGCGCGGACGACTGTACTTCCACCGCGACGGACCGATGTTGACGGATGTATGGGATATACCGTTCCTGTCGACCGTGGCGCGCGAACGCGTCGCATGGCCCACGCAGAAGCCCCTGGCCCTGCTTGAACGCATCATTCAGGCATCGAGCAACCCCGGCGAGCGCGTGGCGGATTTCTTCTGCGGCAGCGGCACGACGCTGGTCGCCGCCCGGCGACTGGGCCGACACTGCATCGGTTGCGACCTTGCGGCCCGCGCCATCGCTATCACAGGGCAACGGCTCCGAGCCATCGGCGCCGCTACCCTTCCTCCGCCCCCAACTGAAATGAAAGCTGCTCCAGCTCCACGGCGAGATCGACCGCGGCGACCGCCACCTTCGAATCCACGTTCAGGCTGATCGGCGCGAAATTAAGCAACCCCCGAACCCCCGCCGCCACCAACTGATCCGCCACGCCCTGCGCCGCTTCGGCCGGCACCGCCACGATCGCCAGACGAATGTCGCGATCGCGCACCGTTGCCGCAAGATCGCTCAACGGCTGAATCACCAGTTCCGCCAGCCCCGCCACCGTGCGCCCCACCTTGCGATCGTCGGAATCGAACACCGCGACCAATCGAAACCCCTTGCGCGAAAACCCCCGATAGGCCGACAGCGCCATGCCGAGGTTGCCCGCGCCGACCAGCAGCACGTTCCACGCCCGGTCGGTCCCCAGAATCTTGCGAAGCTTGGTCATCAACTCGGCGATGTCGTAGCCGATGCCGGGCCGCCCAAACGTTCCGAAGTACGCGAGGTCCTTACGAATCTGCGGAGCCGAAATGCGCAGGGCGTCTCCCAGTTCGCGCGACGAGACCGTGCGCCGGTCGTTGTGCCAGAGCTTGTCCAGCTCACGCAGGTACAGACTCAACCGCATCACGGCGGGGGCTGGAAAATGGTTGGGTTTCATGCTCGCTCTTTCCGCCGACGGCCTCGTCGTCTCGGGGACGGGTGATAATATCTGTACCGTCGACGCCCCTCAATCCATCTCCATCGTTTATTCCCCGCGCGGCCCCGTGACCCCGCACCTCTCCCGACCCGGCGACTTGACAGCCCGATGGGCGACACGCTACGGTTCATTATTCGACGCAATGGGGGAACGCCCTTTGCGGCCAACCGGGGGCGGAACCGTTGTCCGCTTCCCACAATGCCCGCAAAGCCCGAAGATGAGCCTACCGGCCCCGGCACATCGGGGACACACTGGACTGCAATGAAGCGTTTTTCAACCATCAGCCTGGTCGTCGCCTTCTGCGCCGCTGCCGCGATGCCGTCGATCGCGCGGGCGCAATCCAGCCTGGAAGGCCTGCTCAAGAAGACCTCCCTGAACCGGGAAGAAAAAGCCACGCTCGAGGCCGAGGTCAAGAACAAGGTCAAACAACTCGTCGATGCCCCCAACGCCCAGGCGCTCGGCGACCGGCGCGATTTTCTCCTGAAACTCACTCGAACGTCCGGCATGACACCGGCAGGTCTCGCGGCGCTGGCCGACGCAGCAGCCGATCCCCTGCAATACGTGGCGGCCGCTGAAGTGTTCGATGCCGCGTACGCCGCGACGCTGGTCCTTGTCGAGTTGAAACATGCCAGCGCGGTCAAGCCGATGGTCGCCGTCCTTGCCAGCGAATTTCCGGCGGTGCGTTATCTTGCAGCGCGCGGGTTGAAGGGCGCGATGCCCGTGCTTCAGGCGAGCGCAGCGGACTTGACTGCGGCCCTGGACGGCCTGGCCCAGCGCGGTGCGAAGGAGCGAGACCCGATTGTCCTCCGGGCCATCTACGACGCCATCGACCTGCACGCCGCCGGTGTTAATACGAAGTACGGCGATGCGTGTGCAGCGGCGCTGGCAGCCGTCTTCCGCGGTCGGCAGGATGCCCTGATCGCCGGCAGCCGCGACGAGTCAAAGGACCTGCGCGGAATCGCCGCTTCCAGCGCCTGCTACGAAAAGGCCGCCGAGGACGGGCGCATTCAACTCGCGGCCGCCATGGCCGGCCTGCTCGATCATTGCGTCAATCGCTATTTCGATCCCGACACCTCGACCGAAGCGCGGCCCGGACTCGCTGATATCGCGGCCGAGCAGGAGAAAGCCCTTCGGCAATTCATCAAGGCATCCGGGGTCAAAGAGCCGGGCAAGACCGTCGCGGCGGTGCTCAAGTCGCAGTCCGCCGACCTCACGAAGCAGGAAGCCGACGCCCGCGCTGTGCTGGAAGAGATTCGCAAGATTCTCCGCGGCGATCCGTGGAAGCTGCCGTAAGACGCAATTCTCAATTTCGAATGGCGAGTGGCGATGGTGCCGGATCATTCTGGCCCGGCCCCCTTTCAAGTCTGATTTGCCGCACCCCCATTTTGCTCCAGACCGCCATTCTTGACGTTCGAAGTTCACGTTATGATACCTTCGTATGAATTCTCGCCGGCAATCTGTCAACGTTCGAACGTTGCGACTGCGACACGTCTGCATGCTGCTCGTGTTGCTGCCGTTTGTTTTCGCACTCGTCTGTGATGATATCGTGCATGGACCCTATTGCCCGGTCGACGGTTCGCCCGTCACGCTGTCTCAATTCTCGATATGCGGCAGGCCGAGCGTCATCGGAAAAAGTGATAACGCGCTCCTGTGGGCCGTCCCGCAGCTCCAACCCACGCAATACGCCGAGATGTTCCGAGTTGTCATCCCGATCTATCGCGTCGCCCTCGATGGTGCCAAGGAAAAAGTCCACGAATTGGATTACGTGCCCGAGCGCATGGCATCCGACGGCGAGTACATCGCCGCAATCGGTCTCGACGGCCGGTCAATCGTTGCGACGGAATGTGGTCAGTCACAGGGTTGGGTGGTCTATGAATTGACCGACATCGAGTCCATTGTCAGTATGGAAATCGTCGGGCATCACCTGTCGATCAATCTCGTCGACGGAAGGCGCGAGTACGGAATCGTCGCCAATCTTGAGACCCAGGAACAAGTCTTGTCGCTCTATCCCGCGTTCTACTCGATTTGGTCACTCACGGAAGAATGGTTGCTCACAGGCTATCTGTTTGGAGATTTCTCGACTGCCGTTGAATTACACTCGCTCAACGATGATCGCGTGCTTCAAGTCTATCATGCGATCGGCGATAGCGGAGCCATCGACCCAACCAACTACGCCGTGTATTGGCTGGAATCATCAGGCTACTGGCCCTACGGAGCGCTAATGCGATGGGATTTTTCAACCGGTGACTTCACCGTTGAAGATCCAATGTTCAGCACACGAGCAACCGAGCGAAAACTGGTAGCGGCTTACGATGGACGGGTCGTCGGAAAACAAGAGTCCGGCGGCGTTGCTCGGTACTTCATTCGCCATCGCGACAACGCCGGATACGAATTGATTGTCCCGTCCAGCAATGATTACTTGCTGCTGCCCGACCCGATGTTGATTCAAAACAAATTGGTCTGGCTGGACGAAGATCTGCAAAAGGTCATCGTCTATGACATCGACCTCAAGGTCCGGACGGAACTCGATTACCCATCAAATTGAACCGGCCCGGTCCGCCTGCAGGCCATTTGTCTTCTCAGCTCGATATCCCGTGCGCTTTTGCAATCCGCTCTTCGCTGTTCGCCATTAATAACTCACCACGTCCCGCACCGCCGTCACCACCTTCAGCGGATCGGGCATGTAGTGCCGCTCCAGGTTGAAATACGGCATGACGAGATCGTAACCCGTGACCCGCGCGATCGGCGCTTCCAGGAAATCCAGCGCCTTCTCAACGATCCGCGCGATGATCTCGCCTGCCGGGCCGCACGTCCGCGGCGCCTCGTGCACCACGACCACGCGGCCGGTCTTCTTCACGCTCGCGATGATCGTCTCGGTGTCCATCGGCGAGAGCGACAGCAGGTCAATCACGTCCGCCTCGACCTGATGCTCCAGCGACAGATCGTCCGCCGCCTCCAACACCGGCCGCATCGACGCGCCGTATGAAATAATCGTCACGTCGCTGCCGGTGCGCACGACCTGTGCCTTGCCGATCTCCATCGTTTCCGGCTCGTCGGGCACCTCTTCCTTGAACGCGCGGTAGCAGGCCTTCGGCTCGTAGAACATGACCGGATCGGGATCGAAGATCGAGGCTCGCAGCAGCGCCCGCGCGTTTCGCGGGCCGGACGGCACGACCACCTTCAACCCCGGCAGATGCGCCCAGATCGCTTCGCGGCTTTCGCTGTGATGCTCGATCGCGCGAATCCCCGCGCCGTACGGCATGCGAATCACCATCGGGCAGGTGAATCGCCCGCGCGTGCGATTGCGAAATCGACTGATGTGGTTCTCCACCTGGTGAAAGGCGTGATAGCCGAAGCCGCTGAACTGCATCTCGGCGATCGGCTTGAAGCCCGTCAGGCACATGCCGACCGAAACGCCGGCGATGGCCGACTCGGCCACGGGGAAGTCGATCACGCGATCGGCGCCGAACTTCTTCAGCAGGCCCTCGGAGATGCGGAACACGCCCTCGTCCTGACCGACATCCTGCCCCAGCAGCAGCACGGTCGGGTCTTCCGCCATCGCCTCGTGTAGCGCCAGGTTCAGCGCCTTCGCCATCGTCAATTCTGCCATACGGGAACCCTTAAGTGATCAGTGGCCAGTTGCCGGTTATCAGTGGCCAGTGGTTAGTGGCCAGTGGTCAGTCATACCTTGAAGATCAATGCAACCGCGACATCAGTGGATCGTGCGCGGACGGCGCGCTGCCGTTGTCCGGCCGGCTCGACGAATCCATGTACGCCTGGAACTCCGCGAACTGTTCTTTCAGCGTCGGCGGCATTTCCGCGAGGCTGTGCCGGAACGGTTCGGTGATGTCCGGCTCATACGCCTCGGCCTTTGCCACCGCCGCGGTAATTTGCTCGGCAAGCTCGGCCTCCAACGCCTCGCGCGCCTTCTCGTCCATCACTTTCTTTTTCGCCAGATACTTCCAGAATCGCTCGAGCGGGTCCTTCGGCTGCCAGCAGGCCACCTCTTCCTCGGTGCGATACTTCTTCGGATCGTCGGCCGTCGTGTGGACGCCCATGCGATAGGTCACCGCTTCGATGAGCATCGGCCCCTTGCCGCTCCGCGCGTGCTCCACCGCTTCGCGCGTCGCCGCGACCATCGCGAGGATGTCGTTGCCGTCGACCTGCAGGCCGTTCATGCCGTAGGCAATGGCCTTCTGCGCCAGCGTCTGCGCCGCCGACTGCTTCTGCCGCGGCAGCGAAATGGCCCAGTGATTGTTCTGAATCACGATCACCAGCGGCAGTTGAAACGCGCCGGCGACATTCAGCGCTTCGTGGAAGTCACCCTCGCTCGTGCCGCCGTCGCCGACAAACCCCAGCGCGACGTTCTTGCCGCCCTTGAGCTTGCAACCCCACGCAATGCCCGCGGCGTACAAACACTGCGACGACACCGGCACGCAGATCGGCGTGTCGTTCACGCCGGTCGGTGTCGATGAACCGGTCTCATTCCCGCCCCACCATAGAATCAACTTCTCCATTGGCCAGCCGCGATACAACATGCCCGCAGGCTCGCGGAAGGAGGGCGCCATCCAATCGTCTTTGCCGAGCACATACGCGGGACCGAGCGATGCCGCCTCCTGACCCAGCGCCGGGCCGTACGTCCCGATGCGCCCCTGCCGTTGCAGCTTGAGCATGCGCTCGTCGTAGCGCCGCGCCAGCAGCATCGCGCGGAACAGCTTTCGCAGCTCGTTCGCATCGAGCTTCGGGTCCAGCGCGGCGTCCGCGTTGCCCTCCAGGTCGAGAATGTTCAGATACTCGACGCGGTTTGAAAGTTCGATCTGTTTCCGTGGCACGCCACGTCCCTCGCTTTCCGGCCGCCTGCCGCAGCCGCTCACACCGACCCGCCGATGCAGTCCGCCCGCGACCGCGAAGCATCTCCACTCGCGCGACGGGCCAATCAAGCTCCTGCGACCGGATCAGGCCGAGGCCGGGCGGATCGCGCCCGACGGCATCATCACCATCACCCCGCGCATTGTACCCGACCCACGCTCCCTGCCAACGTCAACCGCCACAGGGAGCGGCCGGCGCCGCCGCGCGATCGCGCGGCATTGCGTCCGCGCCGGTCCCAAACGATTCACAAGCGGTGGCGCGTCGTATTCCCACTGCGAATCCGTATAATCGCCCCGCAACCGTGCTTCGACAGACCCCGCGCCCGGCAACTGTGAGACACTTGTATGGATAAACCCGGCTCCACGCTCATCCGCATCGGCCATTCGCCTGACCCCGACGATGCCTTCATGTTTTACGCCCTGGCACGCGAAAAAATCGACACCGGCCCCTACCGTTTCACCCACGAAATGGCCGACATCGAGTCCCTCAACCGCCGGGCCGAACGCGGCGAGCTGGAAGTCTCCGCCATCAGCATCCACAGCTATCCCTACGTCATGGCACGCTACGCGCTCCTCGGCTGCGGATGCAGCATGGGCGACGGCTACGGGCCGATGGTCATCTCCAAACGCCCCCGCCCCATCGAGAACCTCCTCGGCGACACCATCGCCATCCCCGGCGAACGCACCACCGCCAACCTTGTCCTGCGCCTCGCCCTCAACGATCTCGAATATACACCCGTCGTCATGGAGTTCGACCGCATCCCGCAGGCCGTCGCCGACGGCGAGGTCGACGCCGGGCTGATCATTCACGAAGCCCAGCTCACCTATCACGCCATGGGCCTGCACAAAGTCGTTGATCTCGCCGAGTGGTGGCAGGCGCGCACCGGCCTGCCCCTGCCGCTGGGCGGGAACGTCATCCGCCGCGACCTCGGCGCCGCCGCCATGAAGCAGATTTCCGGCCTCATCCGCCAGTCCATTCAATACGCGCTCGATCATCGCGATGAAGCCGTCGAGTACGCCCGCGAGTTCGGCCGCGGCCTCGATCGCGCCCTCACGGATAAGTTTGTCGGGATGTATGTCAACAACTGGACACTCGCCTACGGCCCGCGCGGCGAAGAAGCCGTCCGCCGGCTTCTGTCCGAAGCCACCGCCGCCGGCATGGTCCCCAACCCGGGCGAGATTGAGTTCGTGGCGTGATTTCGTCCCGTTGGACGGGTGCGTTGGTGATCCCGATCGAACCGGCGTAAGCGCAGGCAAATAAACAAGTTAGCACGGCGTTGCCGCGAAATCCCGGACTGCAAAGCCCTTGACGAACCCTGCCCATCGCTTAGAATGCGGGGCTTCACAAAACTCGGTTGAAACGATCAGCAGGAAGAACTGACATGCCCGTGATGACCCAGAAGTGCTTTCAGGCCAAGCCCCACGAAGTGGAGCGGAAGTGGTTCTCCGTCGATGCCGACGGCAAGATCCTCGGCCGCCTCGCGACGAAACTCGCGACCGTCCTGGTCGGCAAGCACAAGCCCAGTTACACGCCGCACGTGGACACCGGCGA
This sequence comes from Phycisphaerae bacterium RAS2, assembly GCA_007753915.1. Classification (NCBI taxonomy): domain Bacteria; kingdom Pseudomonadati; phylum Planctomycetota; class Phycisphaerae; species Phycisphaerae bacterium RAS2. The sequence continues at coordinate 1,322,230 of CP036352.1, read as the reverse complement.
CTTCGTCGTCGTGACCAACGTCGAGAAGATCAAGACCACCGGCACAAAGGATCAGGAGATGGAATACCAGTCCTACTCCTACTACCCCGGCGGCAAGAAGGTCGTCTCGTTCAACGACATGATGGCCCGTCACCCCGATCGCGTCCTGCGCGAGGCGGTGCGCCGCATGATGCCGAAGAACGCCCTCGCGCGGCGGCAGTTGCTCAAGCTCAAGATCTACGCCGGCGGCAAGCACCCGCACCAGGCGCAAGGCCTTCAACCGCTGGACCTGACAAAAATCTAAACCCGGCCGCCGGACACCGGCCGCCCTGAATTCAACCGTCGGAGTGAAACGTGGCTGAAACGACCGCTGACACCGCTCAAAAGAAAACCGCCGGGGGCACCTTTCACTGGGGCACCGGCCGACGCAAGACCGCCGTCGCGCGGGTGCGATTGCGAACCGGCTCCGGCAAGTTCCTCATCGGCAAGCGCGAAGCCAAGGACTACCTGCTCGATGTCCAGCATCGCACCGATGTCCTGGGCCCGCTCAAGGCCACCAACACCCTCGGCAAGTACGACATCTTCGTGAACGTCCGCGGCGGCGGCCAGACCGGCCAGACCGGCGCCATCGTCATGGGTGTCGCTCGCGCCCTGATCAAGGCCGACTCGAGCCTTGAACCCGTCCTTCGCGACGGCAAATTCCTCACCCGCGACAGCCGAAAGGTCGAGCGCAAGAAGCCCGGCCGACCGGGCGCACGCAAGCGATTCCAGTTCTCCAAGCGCTAAGCGCTTACGAGGAATCAGATTTACCAGGAGCCGACGGATTGCGATCCGCCGGCTTCTTTTTTTCGCGTTTCAGTATTCCCCAGGGGCGCGATTCGTGCTGCAATCACTTCGCGCACTTCGCCCCGCGCCTCACTTCTCCGCGACGAATCGCGAGAATCGTCCGCGGCAGCAACTCGCGCTCCAGCGCCTGCACTCGCTCGGCCAGCGCATCGGGCGTGTCCCCCGCCTGCACCGGGCATCGCGCCTGCGCGATCACCCCGCCATGGTCGTATTCATTGTCCACCCAATGAACCGTCGCGCCGGTCTCGCTGTCTCCCGCCGCCAGCACAGCCTCGTGCACGTGGCGCCCGTACATGCCCTTGCCCCCGTGCCTCGGCAACAGCGCCGGGTGCAGGTTGATGACCTTGCCCATCCAGCGCGGCGGCACGATCCAGTAGCACAACCAACCCGCCTGCACGACGAGGTCCGGCATGAACACATCGAGCGTCAGCGTCACGTGGTCGCTGAACCGCTGGGCATCGGGATGATCCTTCACGCGAATCACGTCCACCGGCAGACCGGCCGCCTCGGCCCGGGCAACGCCGGCCACGTCGCTGCGTGACGAGATCACGACACTTATCTCCACGCCCGGCAGCCGCCCATCGCGCATGCGATCGATCAGGTTCTGGAGCGTCGATCCCCCGCCGGAGATGAGTACGGCCAGGCGGAACGAACCAGAGCGACCGCCCTCGCGCGCAGCGTCCCCATCGCGCCGTCGATCGCGCCCGCGGCGGCTCATGGCAGCACCTTCGCAGTTCGCAGGAACGCCGTAATGCCGTCCCAGTAGGCGTCGTCATTGCCGTCGCCGGGGAATCCGTTGTGATCGCAGTCGAATGCAATCAATTCCGCGTCGGGGACCAGCGCCCTTAGCTGCTCCGCATGCCTGAACGGCACGATGTCATCGCGCCGTCCGTGGGCGAGCAACACAGGAACGCCCAGGCTGCCAATCCGCTCGTCAGTGCGAAAACCGTGCCGCACGAGAAACGACGGCGCGCCGTAACCCTGCGCCATCCGGGCAAGACTCGTAAACGTCGATTGGAGGATCAACGCCGCGGGCTTGCGCTGCGCTGCCACCTGCACCGCCACCGCTCCACCCAGCGACCGTCCATGAAACACGATCCGCGCCGGGTCCACGTCCGGCCGCTTCAGCAGCTCGTCATAAAAGCGCACGCAATCGGCCACGATCGCCGCCTCGCTCGGCTTTCCTCCTGCGCGACCATAGCCGCGATACTCCGGCAGCAGCACCGACACCCCGAGGCCCAGGTATGGCTGCACGATCTCGTCCTCGAAGTCGATGATCTCCGCGTTGCCATGAAAGAAGATCGCCACGGGGCCCGGCCGCGAGTTCGCCGCGCGCGCGGGCACGTACCACGACATGACCGCGCCGCCGTCTTCGAGCGGAAACTCCGTGACTACTGTCGATTTTCCATACGGGATCAGCTTCAGCGGCGTCGGGGCCATGTCGGCCGGAAAAATCAGACTGTCCTGCAGGATGTACAGCGCGCCGCACCAGAACAGGTAGCCCGCTACCAGGATGATGACCAGCCGGCGCAGGACCGCAGCCGGTCGGCGAGCGAGCTTCCGGCGGTCTTGCGAAGCAGCCGGCACGGGCATGTCTGGCAGCGAGGTCACCACAACAGGATGATACGCGCGCTCCCGCAGGCAGCCAATTCAGCGGCCGCCGCGTCCTGGATGGCACGATGCAGAAAAAACCTCCGCCGATCCAAACCGGGCAAGGCCCGATCTGAAACGGCGGAGGTGGGTCGCAATGAACTTCAGCTGCTGCCGGCCTTACGGAGCCAGCATCCACTCGACGAGCTTGGCCACGTCGGCGTCATCGATTGCATCGTTGACGACGGTATCGGCCGCGCACTTCTGCGCGGGTGTGACCGAGTTCCCGTCGAGATAGGCCTGGGTGAACAGGGCCACGTCACCGCCGTTGATCTGGCCGTCGTTGTTCACGTCGCCCCGCAGCACGTTGGTGCAGGCGGACGGAACGTCGCCCCAGATCTCGATGTCGTCGATGTTCCAGCCCTGGTACGTGACCGAACCATCCGTCGGGCCGATGCCCCAGCGCAGATAGACAGTCGGCTGACTGTCGGCCTGCGGGATGTTGTAGGTCTGCAACGTCCAGTTCTGCTCGTTCATCGTGGTCGCCGGGTGCGTCCAGATGTTGGTCCACGTTGAGCCGTTGGTGGAAATCTCCACGTAGGCCTTGTCAAACGTGGCCGACTCGATGCCAAGCCAGCGACGGAATCGCAACTGCCCGGCGCTAAGCGTCGTGCAATTGATCGCGGTTGTCGTCAACCATCGGGTGTTCCCAAGGTTGTTCGTGTAGCAGCCGGCGTTGTTGTAGCCGTACACCTTTGTACCGGTGAAGCCGCTGATCGGATCGAGGCGCCCGGTTCCGCACGGGGCGTCGGAGTTCGTTGGCGTGCCCCAGGCCCAGCCGCCATTGTTCGGACCGCCGCCTCCGCCGCCGGCATCGGTGGTCCAACCCGGATCGGTGTCGAGGTTGAACACATGAATCGGCTGCGGGCCGCCGATGGTGATGCTCACGGTCGCAGTGTTCGACGTGTGCTGCCCGTCGGTCACGTTGAACGTGAAGCTGGTGTTACCCGAGAAGACACCCGGTCCCGGCAGGAACTCGACCGAGCTGCCGGACAGCGTGTGCGGCGCCGAAGCGATGGTGCCCGTGACCGGGTCACGCAGCGTGCCGATGCTCGGCAGCGATTGAATCGTGTACGTCAGCGGGTCCATGTTCGGATCGCTGGCGACCAGACCAATCGTGATCGGCGTGTTGGAACCCGTTGTCACGTTTGAGCTCGACGCCTCCGGTGCGTTCTCCGGAACAAGGCGCACGTCATCCACAAGCCAATCGTCGAAATTGCCGGCCGTTCCGATGTTGCGAATCCGAAGCCGGAACGAGCTGTGCATCGCACCGGGCGGGAGCAACATCGTTGTCGTGTTAAACGTCGTCATGTCCGGCAATGATCCGAGGTGCTGCTGGAGGATCTGCCAGTTTCCGCCCGAATCGCGGTACTCAATGAACAGGTCGTCGCCGGCGTCCGGAGTCTCACCGTTGCCACGTACCTGCCAGGAGTAAGTCAACCGGACCGGGTCGCCGCCCGACAGGTCGAACAAGTGAGTGACGATCGAGTCAGTGCCGGCCGGGTCTCCGTTGAACCGCGCCGCGTTCGGCGGGCTGGGCGGAGCGATCGGCGTCGTGCTGTCGATCGTGGCGTTCGACACGGTGTACCACTTCTGCGAATCAAACGTCGTCGTCGGGAACTCGTCGCTAAACGGAATGGTCAGCACCGGCAGGACGTTGAGCGTCACCGTGGCGACGTTCGAATCGCCGCCGTCCGGAGGCGTGCCGCCATCGTTCGCCTTGAAGGTGAACGAATCCGGGCCGGAGTAGCCGCCGGTCGGCTGGTACAGCACCTGGTTGCCGTTGGCGACCAATGTGTACGGAACCGACGCAATGACCTGGTTGTTCCCTGCGTCGCGCAGTTCATACGTCGGGAGCGACATGATGGTGTATTCCAACTGCGGATTCGGGATGCCATCGTCACCTGCGATCAGGTTGATCGACACCTGCGTGTCCTTCGGCACTTCAACAGTCAAGCCGGCCGCCGACGGCGGGCGCGGGCCGCAGTTTCCAAACGATGTGAAATCGCTCTCGAAGAAGTCCGGCGACAGGCTCGTGCTGCCTGACAGACCGGCGATGGCGTCCAAAACATCCACGCCGAGGTACGCGATTTGAATTCGGCCGTCGTAGTACATCTCAATCTGGAACGTGTTCGTGTTTGTCGTCGAGGCCTTCGGCACGTTCAGATACGTCACGACAAACCGATCCGCCAGCTCCTTGTAGCTGATCTGCGCGCCGGCCAAGGCCGGGTTCAGATCGTCGAAGAGGCCCGACACGCGCGGCGTGTCGAAGTGATCCGCAAGCGTCTCGGTGCTGTCCGTGTCGCCCGCAGTAAACGTCAGGTAACCGTTGCTGCCAATGTGCACCGTTCCGTACGACACGCCGTAGAGCAGCACGTTGTGACCCGGCCCGAGGACGACCGGCGTCGAAGCGTTGTTCGCGAGCGTCACGACCGTGCCGCCGGCCGGGTCGGTCGGCAGCGCGTTCACCGGCGAAGCCCGGCAGACCGAGTAGAAGTCGATCGAGCCATCCGGCTGGAAGAGATAAGCACTGTTGTCGAGATCGACCGAATCCGCGCCGCCGGTGAACTGCTCGGTGAACAGCTCGGGCAGGTCTTCAGTCGTAAACGTGTAACACGAGCCGCCGTTGTCATCGGAGGCCGTGTTGGCCGCCTGGTCCTCCACGCTAACGGAGAAGAAGTACGGCGTCGCGATCGTCAGATTCGACAGGTTAAACGTGTGGCTCGTGTTGTAAGTCAGCGAGCTGGCCGATTCGATCAGGCTGCCGCAACTCGTGCCGTAATTCACCGTCGCCCGGCACGGCTCATTGGTCGTGAACGTGACCGTTGCATCGCGCGGCTCGATGTTGGAAACCGCGACGTTGGAGATGATCGGGCTATCGCAATCGACCGTCGCGTTGGCGGTCACGTTGACGTTGAACCCGCCGTTGCCGTCGTCGGCATCGACGTAGGTCGCCGTCACCGCATCGCCGCTCGCGATATGCAGCACACCGGCGGAGTCCGTTGTCGCGAGATTAATTGTTCCGACGAACGTAGCCGATTCGGCGGCCGTTTCAGTCAGAATCACCGTCTCGCCGCCCGGTTCGGTCGTCGAGGCGATGGTCACGTTGACGGTCTGCACCGAGCCGTCGTCGGTGTTCAGGTCGCAGTCAACCACGCGAAGCGTCGCCGTGCTCGCACAAGCGTACTTCGCGCGATCCAGCGACAGAGTGCCCTGGCTCGAACAGTTCACCAGCAGCGGCGACGCGCACAGCGAGAACGGCTGCGGCCCCTGCGGCACGTTGAACCCGTGCACTTCGACGCGGTACGCGCCGGGCGCGGGAGCATCGATCACGACCTGCTCGATGTTGTCCACGGCATTTCGCTGCGTGCGAACCGCCGGCGCGCTGGGGTTGGCGTTGCCGCCCAGCGTCCACGGGAAATACTGCGTGTTGCTCGCGTCATACACTCGCAGATCGAGGTCGTTGACCAGTTCGGGAATCGTGTTCGCCGTACCCGGCACGTCGTCCCATGCCAGCGTCACTTTCAACTGCGTATCAGAGGGCGTGACGATCATAACGGCCTGGAACGTCTCACCGGTCCCGTTGACCGAGTTCTCAAGGAAGTTCCCGGTTCGCATGAAATCAACCGCCGGCTGGATTCGAACCGAACCGTAACCGGTCTGGTAGTCCGGACCCGTGTTGAACAGGTCCACGGCCGTGTGGGCCAGCAGTATCTTCAAAGTCGAATTGCGGAAGTCGGGATTGCCCGGGAACTGCACACGATAGTCCTGCAACAGCAGGGCCGACAACCCACAGACCGTCGGCGAGGCCATCGAAGTGCCACACTTGCTGGAGTAGGCCGTGTCGCTGGCGCTTCCGCACGAGGTCACGCCCGCGTCGCCACCGACCTGGCAACCGGGACCAGAGAGATCAGGCTTCATGCGATCGTCGTCGGCCGGTCCCCAACTCGTGAAGCTCGTCACGCTGTCATCGTTGGAGTTCAACGCGCCGACCGCGATATGGTTCTTCGCACAAGCCGGCGGAGCTGTTGTGTGATACGTTGTGCCGCAGCGAGTGACTTGCCGTTCGTTGCCGTTGGCCCAAACCACACGGATCGGCTGGCCGAGGCTACCGCGGACCATCGAGTCGATCAGAATGTCCATCGCGCCGTAGTCGCCTTCCCAGGCGCAGTTGAACCCATTGGGCGCGGTGTTTGTACCGATCGAGTTGTTGGAGATGTGCGCGCCGGCCACATTGAACGCGTTGGTGTAATCCACCAGCGTGTCGCCGGGATCAGTGTAAAGGAAACCTGCGGACAAACTCGGGCAGGTCGTTCCCGTGGCCGATTGCTGGAAACCATAGCTGACAATGTCCACACCCGGGGCCATGCCCTTGTTGTTGGCATTGGCGATGCCGGCGCCACCGACCGTGCCGGCCACGTGCGTAGCATGATCGCTGTTGGTTGTGCAGGCGCCTTCGCCCGGTCCGATCACCGCGCGTCCCTGGAAGTCCTGGTGCGTCGTCCGCACACGACCGCCGTCAAACACCATCACCTTCACGCCTGCGCCGGACAGATTGTATGGCGCTGCTTGAACAATGTTCGCCCCTGTTCGAACGCGGTTTTCCGCATTCAACTCGCCCATTGGCGGAAGCGGCGGCTCGATCCACTGAACCTTGTCCTCCATGCCCAGCGGCTTGAGGTTCGCGTAGGGCATTTCGACCACCAGACCGTTGATGTTGTACAGGTACGACATCACACGGCCGTCAAGCTGATGAATAATCGCTGCGCCATCCTCCAGCGAGGCATCGGGATGGAAGATGACGTAAGCAGCCACGAACGGCTCCTTCATGTCTTCCTCGGTAGCCTGCCACAGCCTGCCGGACTCACCCAGCGCCGCCGACTCGTCACCCTCAACCTGGAGCTTCACCACGCCGTCACGCGGCACGACCGACCACGGCGCGATTTCGCCCGCCACGAGATCGGGGTGCATCTTGGCTTCGACATGAATGGGCGCGACACGTGAAAAGCCCGGCACCTGTGCCAGTGCTTCGGCATCCAGCTTCGAACCCTCCAACTGCGCGAAGTAGGCGTTATCACCGAGGTAACTCTGAAGCGTCAGGCCGCCGGCTGTCAGCTGGTCGCGCATTGCTCGTGTCACCGGCGTCTCGAACTGCACGAGAACGTGCGCCGAACCGCCCGCGTTCGCTTGCACCGCCGCGCCCTCGCCGGCCTTGACCGCGCCGACGTTCTGCATGCCGTCGCCCGGCGCCGCCACGCCCGCCAACTCGGCCAGCTTCGACTTCATCTGCTCGGCGGTCTGCCGCGGCAGGGTCTGTGTCCCCGTCCGCCACCGAATCACCGGCTCAGCCGACTGCACCGAACTCCACCCGGCGGTTGAAATTAGACAAAGAGCTAGAACTACGCTGCGTCGGAATGACATGCTTGGGACCCTCGGGTCAGATGGCGCGCCGCCCCTGACTGGAAAATGGAACAAGTACTTTCCCTCACTCCGGCCCTCCGGGGGACGGATGGCCTTGTTAACGTTAAAAACATCTTACTCGTTTTCCTGCACGAACAAAAGCAAATTCGTGCATCCAGCGGCGGACTTTTTTCAGGGTGACGGGCCCGCCCCCTCCAGACCCATGCCTTTTCGGGCCTCCAGATCACCCGGCGCGATTTTCAACGCCGCTGCGAAATTTCGCCGGGCCTCGTCCGGCCGACCCATTCGCTCCTGCAACCGCCCAAGGCGAACATAAACCTGTGCCGTAAATGCAGGGTCCGGCTCGCTGCCAACCTGTGATTTCAGCGCCCGCTCATACGCTCGCACAGCCTCATCGAGCCGATTCAAATCCGACAGAACAACTCCCAGGTTCGCCCACGCCACGGCGTAATTCGGTGCGTCCCGAAGCGATGCCTGCAGCGCCGCCTCCGCCTCCGCCAACCGCCCAAGCGCCCGAAGCGCGTTCCCCAAGCTGCAAAGCGCCTCCGGATAGACCGGCCGCATCTGCAGCGCCTGGCCGAATCGCTCACGCGCCGGCTCAAATTGCCCGGTCTCGAACAACGCCGATCCTAGATAATAGTATAATTCCGCGTCGAACTCGTACGGACTCAACGCCAGCGCCTTTTCCATCCGCTCGACCGCCGCCGACGCATCACCCTGCTTGAGCCGCGCCACCCCCAGGTTCGCCCATGCGCCCGCGTACGACGGATCCAGCCGAATGGCTTCGTCAAACTCCGAAATCGACTCCGGCACGCCGCCCGACTGAAGCAACGCAAATCCCAGCGCGTTGTGCGGCCGGGGATGGTTCGGCGTCCGGGCGACGTTGTCGCGCCAGAGGGCAATCACATCGCCGTACAGCGCATTTCGGCGATACGTCAGTGCGGCCAACACAAGCACGGCGGCCAGCGTCGCACCGCCGGCCAGCAACCGCCGCGGAATGTCCGGCGTGATGATCCGATGCAGCAGTGCGCCGATGCCAAGCACCACGAGCACGATCACACCCGCGAGCGGGAGATACATGCGATGCTCAAACGCCAGATCGCGAATCGGAACGATGCTCGATGTCGGCGCGAGGATCAGAAAGAAAGCGACGCCAATGAACCCCACCCACGGGCGACGTTTCAACGCCCGCACACTTCCAAGCAGCAAGCCCGCGACCAGCGCACCGCAAAGGACCATGCGCGGACCGACCCCGGCCACCGGCCAGCCGTAATCGATGCACTGCCCCACCGGAATAAATGACAATCGAAGATAATGAATGAGGATCTCGGGCTGGGTGCGCAGGTATTCCCACGCTGTCAGCCCCGGCGTGCCGAACCCCACCGTGATCGGGTCCGCCTGCTCGCGCGCAAAGATGCCGCCCACCACGCCGAATATCGCGAGGACGCTCCAGGTCGCGGCGAGGCCGACGTGCAGCGACCATCGTTTGCGAATCAGCTCACGGAAGCTTGATGCGATAAACACGCGGTCGTACAGCAGCGCCACGATCGGGGCGGACACCATCACCGCTTTGCTCGCCATGCCCGCCGCGCCGGCCGTGATCGCGCCCATCCTCCACAGTCCCGCATGCGGCCCCGTCGCGCTGCGCGCCACGCAATACAGCACCAGCAGGTAACACAACCCCATCAGCGATTCGCTGCGCTGAATGATGTACGTCACCGCCTGCGTCTGAAGCGGATGCACGGCCCACAGCAGCGCGATGATCAGCGCCGGGGCGACAGGCGTATCTCTTAATTCGACATTGGGCAAACGATCGTGACTGCCTTTCGCAGCCGAAATTCTGTTCGCGTGCAGCGCCTGCGTTCGGCGCACCAGCGCGAACAAGGTGCACGCCGCGAGGATGTGAATCGCCAGGTTGACGACGTGATAACCTTCGCGCTCCAACCCGTGCAGCGCGTAATTGATCCCGAGGGAGTAATCAACAAGCGGGCGGGACGAGACAAGGTATTCCGTCAGCGGCCACAGCGATCGAATCGCCCGGTTCTGAACGATGCTTAGCGTGTCGTCAACGATGAACTCGCCCGAGAAGCTGTTCGAGTATGCCACGATTGTGGCAGCCGCGATGAGGAGACACCCAATCCGGCCCCGCCACGGCGCACCATCGAACCCTGCGCTGGTTCGCGGCTCCGCCTCACGACGAATTTCGGGACTGGTTTGCGAGGATTCGCGCGATCGGCTGGGTCGGCCCCCTTTTGTAGCGTTTCTGCGCGACATGAAGGAGCGTTGTAGCCGATCCGACCCGCCGACACTACGGCTTCGCGCCGGCGCTGCGCTGGGCGGCTGTCAGGAGCGACTCCAGCCGCTGCTTCAGCTCTCCGAACAGCGACTCGACTTGATGCATTGATTCGTCCTCAAGCTTCTTCTTCCCGGCCGCATCGGCCACGGCCGCCACGCGCGACGCAGTCAGCTGCTCCACCTGTTCAGCCCGCTGGCGCATGTCTTTCAAGACGCCCATTGCCGCGGCGGACTGCGATTCGGTGAGTTGATACTGCTCGATGAATCGGCGCGTGTGAACCTCCCACGGGTGAGGCGGCGGCGCGACTTTCGGCGGCGGAAGCGGATTGCCCGGCGCGACCGTTGCCGGGGTGCTGTCGCCGCGCGCCACCTGATCCCCGCGCGATCGCCGCTCGCGTTCGGTTCGGCGGCGCATGTCGCGGCCGCCTTCATCCCCGCGTCGCTCCCGCGCGGCCCATCGTTCGCGACCCTTTGCGACCTGTTCGGCGGGCAGCAGCGTCTCGATGCGCTGCAGCTGCTCGTCGAAATTGAACGGGTACTTCGCTTCCAATTCACGGACTCGCTTCCGCGTCTCCTGCATCTGCGGATCGAGGCGAACTTCCTCCCAATACTTCGGATCGCGGACACGCTCGCCGGCATTCTCCCGCGCCGAGCGCCAGTGATCGAACATCTTCGTCCGAAGCTGGTCGTACTCGTCCGCCTCGGCGCCCATTTTGGCCTTGCGCTCCGCCTGCATCATCTCAATCTGGCTGCGCACCACTTCTCGTTGCGCGTCGTCAAGGTCGTACAGACGCGTCGCCTGTTGCACCATCTGATCCAGTCGCTGCCGCCGGCGCTCTTCCGGCGTCGCATTCTGGAACCGCTCCCAGTTGCCGCGTCGCTCGCCGTCTCGCGGCGGCCGATTCGCACGATCCTCGCGCGGCCCGCGTTCGCGACGGCCTTCGCGCATGCGATCCCGCGACCGGCGGGTCGATTCGCCGTTCCCCGCGGAATCCGGTTGTTCGCTTTGCCCCCATACCGGCGAAACACACAAAGCCAGAATGACAACCACCTGTTTCATCATGCCGAAACGCGCTCCTGCGATCGATGGACCCATTGCCCGTGCCGGGATTCTACGCGCCGACGCAGGTTGCTTCATATTCTGCATGGAGCCGGCGCGCTGTTACTCGCCAAACGGCAATTCCAAAGGGATATTGACTCCGAATTACTGGATTCAGGGCGGCCAGGATATTCGGCTCGCGGTCGTATTCTCCCCGCCCGCCATTACCTCTTGCGCCGCCGCGATTTACCGCGATTGCCCTTGCCGCCCCGCGGGGATTTCACACGATCCTTGCTCTTGCGATTCTTTCCGAATCCCATCACTGAGTTTGACTTGGATTTCCCAAAGCCGCCTCGCCCGCCTCGGCGTCCGGAGAGTGGAATTTCCTTCAGCGTCTTATCGCGGCGCGACGCTGACCCGGACCGCAACACGAGCCGCATCTGCCGCGCCGAGACATCCACTTCGGCGATGGCAACGCGCACAATCGACCCAAGCGTGAACCGCCTGCGCGACCGCTCGCCGACGACCGTGCCCATCGCCACGTTCGCCTCCCACCAATCGTCGCCGAGGTCCTCCATCCTAAGCAATCCGTCTATTAGATAAATCGGATGCTGAACGAACAACCCGAAATTGGTGACGCCATTGATCACGCCGTCGAACTCCTCGCCGACGTGATCCGACAGCAACTCCAGCACCTTGACTGTCTTCAACTCCTCCTCGGCATCCTCCGCGCGGCGCGAGAGGTATGACAGCCGGTTGCCGACTTCCAGCAATTCCTCATACGACGGCACGCCCTCCATCCCTTCGATGAACTTCTTCAGGCGGCCGTCCAGATGCTGCTGCACCAGTCGGTGAATCATCAGATCCGCGTAGCGGCGAATCGGACTGGTGAAATGCGCGTAGCCCTTGCTGGCCAGCGCAAAATGCCCGACCTGCTTCGGCGAGTACTCGGCCGTCTGCATCGACTTGAGCACGATCAGGTTGATCGCGTAGGCTTCGGGTTTGCCCTTCAGCGGCGCGAGCAAGGCTTGCAAGTCTCCCGGCGTGATGCGCTTGGGCACGGCGAACCCGGCCGCCCGCATGAACCGACCCATCGCCTCCAGCGACTCGGGGCTCGGTTCGGGGTGAATCCGCCGAATGAAAGGAACGCCGATCCGCTCCAACACGCGCGCCACGGCCTCGTTGGCCTCGACCATGAACATCTCGATGATCGTATGGGTGAAGCTGTCGTCCTCGGGTTTCGCGTCGACCACGCGGCCCTTGTCATCGAGCACGAGGCGCACCTCGGGCAGATCTAGCGTCACCATTCCGTCATTGAGCCGACGGCGGCGGATAACCTTCGCCAGCGTGTCCATGTCCCGCAGTAATTGCAGCACAGGCTGCGGACAGTCGCCGACGTTGCCGTCGATGATCGTCTGCGCCTGCGTGTAGGTCAGGCGTTTGGTCGAGCGGATGATCGTGTTGGCGAACCGCGTGCCCACTACGCGACCGGCCGCGTCGTAGCGGATGAACGCGGACTTGCACAAACGGTCCTCGCCCTCCTGCAGGCTGCACAGTCCGTTGGACAGCAGCTCCGGCAGCATCGGGATGACGTAGCCAGGAAAATAGACGCTTGTACCACGCTCCCGCGCCGTCGTGTCGATCGCCCCGCCCTCGCGCACGAACGTGCTCACGTCGGCAATGTGCACGCCCAACTCCCAGGCGGCGCCATCGGGACTTGATCCGCCCTTTGTCGCTCCGCCCGGCCGTTCGGTGCTTGCTCGCCCCTTCCGCGCGCCCCCTCGGTCGTCGCCGCCGCTGTTTCCCAGGCGCTCCAGCGAAATCGCGTCGTCGTAGTCCTTCGCGTCGTCAGGGTCGATCGTGATGATCGTTCGATCCGTCAGGTTCTCTCGCGCTCCGCCCATCGCCTGCGCATCAAACGCCTTGGCCACGCCGCGCGCCTCGGCCATCACGTCCGCGTCAAATTCCTCGGGCAAATTGTGCTGGCGAATGATGCTCGCCAGATCGACGCCCGCCTGGCCGCGTGCCCCGATCCGTTCCACGATGACGCCCTTGGCGGGCTTGCCTTCGCTGGGATAGCGCACGATTTCGACGACGACCTGATCGCCCTCTTTCGCGCCCTTCGCGCCGACATCACTCACCAGGATCGGCACGTGCAGTGTGTTGCCGTCGGGCCGGACATACCAGATACCGCCGTCTCGCCGCAATTGGCCCACATACTTGCTCTCGCCGCGCTGAACAATTTCTACGATTCGACCGGCGAGCATCTGCTTGCCGTCGCGCTGGCCGCGGCGCATCACCGTGCAGCGGACCTTGTCACCGGTCACGGCGTCGGCGGTGTCTTCCGGCGCGATGTACAGATCGCCGTGTTCGGTGGGGCTTTCGGGCACGACGAAGCCGAACCCGCGCGGGTTGCCGCGAAACGTGCCGATCATCGTGCTGGGAGGATGCGGCAGCGTGACGGCGTTTCCGCTGCCGAGGACGACGCGCCCGACGCGGCGCAGGGAATCCACGGCGTCGTGAAAGTCGCCGTATTCCGACTCGGCGATCCCCATTTCAATCGCGAGCTTTCGCGCTTTGAGCGGCGTGTAGTCCGGCCGCCGGATGAATTCGAGGATTCGTTCGGAAAACCGCTTGCCCATGAAGGACTCGCTTGCAGGTCGGCGGACTTGCGCTTGAGATACCGGGCGGAACAAACCGACCTCGGCCCGGAAAGGACCCCCATGGACGACATCATCACCCACGCCCGCGAATTAGGCAAGAAAATCGCGGCGCATGAGCGGACGCGCGCGTTCATGACGGCTGCCCGCGCCGTCGCCGAGGACAAAGAGGCCCAGTCCATCCTCGGCGAGTACCAGCAAGCCGTGCATCGTGTTCAGCAGTTGGAGGCATCCGGCAAGCCGATCGAAGCGGACGACAAACGCGCCCTCGCGGCGCGCGAGGCGGCGCTGGCCGGCAACGAGAAACTCAAGACGATGATGAAACACCAGGCTGATTACCTGGAGATGATGCACCGGATCAATCAAGCCATCGACGAGGCGGTCCAGCAGTAACCCGCGAGCGCCCGGTGCCAACCAGGGCGTCGCCGATCTGCCTCACCTTCTCGGGCCAGGTCTCGCGCTGCATCGCGGCGCGGCGCGCGGCGCGGGCTGCGGGAGAATCCGCCGCGAGCGCGGACTGACAAATATCTACGAATGTATCATGTGAGCGCGCGACGTGAACGTCCGGCCGATACGGCTCCACTTCCGGCAGCGCCGTGCTTACAACCGGCAGCCCGGCGGCGAGGTACTCGCGCAGCTTGATCGGGTTCACCGCGCGCGTCAGGTCGTTGATGCGAAACGGCAGCAGTGCGGCGTCGAACGCGGCCGCATAGCCGGGAAGCTGCGAATACGGCCGACGGCCCAGCAGATGCACGTTCGGGCAGGCTCGCAAACCTGAAACATCCGTCTTGATTTCTCCGATCAACACGAACGATGCCTGCGGCCAGGCCCGCGCGGCCTGCGCCAGCAGCTCAACGTCGATCCAGTCCTCGACCATCCCCCAAAAACCCAGGATCGGTCGCGGCAAGGGCGCCACGTCCTGCGGCAGCGTTGCGTGCTCGGCCTGCGCGAAGTGCGCCGCGTCGACGCCATGCGGCACAAGGATCGTCCTCGATCCCAGCCCCTGTTTGTCCTCGAACAACCGCCGCGACGTGGTCACGACAAGATCGGCCCGCGCCGCGAGGCACGCCTCGGCTTCCAGCATGGCCCGGCGATCGTACCCGGCGAATTCACTGAACGCATCGACGCAATAATAGACAAACGACTCTTCCTCGAACTGCCCGCAGAGAAAGCCCACGTCCGGCGCGAAGCTCCACACCTGCACCGGCCGCCGCGGCAACCCCGCCAGCACCCGGCGAATCTGCCGCACGAGCAATCGCCGATTCAGCGCCGCCGCGGCCCGATTCCCCGGCCACGGCGCCACCAGCGGCGTCAGCACCGTCATCGACTCGCTCACCCGCCGCGGGCCTTCGATGAACTGCCGCAGCTTGCCCGCCGCCGCACGCAGGTCAGCCCCGGTCGCGCTCGGTCGGCGTGAGCCGTGATAGTTCACCCACACAACATGATTGCAGCGCGAAAGCTCGCGCATGACGTGATGCTTGCTGGTCGGGTCGTAGTACCAGTTGCTGGCGATGCAAACGATGTTGCGATGTTCGATCAATCCGCCGTCCGCCTACGCTCCCCCGCGCCGATTCAGAACCTCTCGAAATACATCGACGCATTCGGCTCCGACCTGTTGCCAGTCTCGCAGCGACCCGCGCCGGGCGATGTGATCGCGGTCCCAGGGCCGCGCCAACGCCGCGAGAATCGCCTCCACCCACCCGCCACGGTCGTCGAACGGAACAAGCCGCCCAAGCGAATCCTGCGAAACGATCTCGCTGTTGCCCCCGACCGCACTGGCCACAACCGGGCATCCGCAGGCCAGCGATTCGACGAGCGCGTTGCACCAGCCTTCCGAGCGCGTCCACAGCGCGAACAGGTCCGCCGCGTTCAGGTACTGGGCCACCTGCTCGGGCGGCTGTCGCCCGACGATGAGCACGGCATCACTCAAACCCAATTCGCCAATCCGCCGTCGCAGCGCGCGCTCGTAACCCGGCTCCTGCGCGCCACCGCCGATCAGGATCAATCGCACGTCGCCGCCGCGCTGCCGCACGCCGGGCCAGACTTCTACAAGCCGCCCGAATCCCTTCAGCTCCTGCATGTGACCCACGCTCACAACGTACTTCGCACCGGCCTCCAACCCCAGCGCCGCGCGCGCCGCCGCGCGATCGCGCAAGGCGAACACGCTTCCATCGACCCCGTTGGGAATCACGCGAACATTAAGTTGACGCCCGACCAATTCGCTTGCCAGGTCGGCCAGCGCGCGCGAGACGCTGATGACCGCATCGGCTCCGGCAATGGCTGCCGCCATCCGCCATCGCATCGACGCAACCTGTGAGCGGCTCACCAGCTTGCCGCGAAGGGTCAGCACGAACGGCACGCGAAGCGCCTTGGCCGCGAGGGACGCGCCCACGCCGTCGGGCCATTCGAAGTGCGCGTCGATCAGCGCGGGCCGCTCATTGCCCATCGCGCTGCGAATGCCCGCTAGCAACGCGCGGCAATAGAACCAGGCGTCCAGCGACTTTGCCACGCGCGGGAGATACCACATCGTCGGCCGCCAGACAGGCGGGTTCTCTTGGACATCCACCGCCGGCGCCAGCCCTCCGGGTGGCCAGCCGACCGGTCCGACTCCGAAGCGGGGCTGCGGCGCGACGACCTTCACCGGCATCTGCTCATGAACGGCGCGCAGCCGCCGCGCAACGAACACACCCTGGGTCGGCGAGGCCGGCGTCGGATAACACAGCGTTGTTGAGACGATTGTCATATTACATCGCCGGCCGCGCCGCGTTGCTTCTTCGCCACACGCTGTCGCGGAACAACCACGTGGGATCGAGCCGAGGCCGCCGGACCCTTTCCATCATCGGTCTTTCCGGACGTGAACCCAAGCCCCGGCCCGGCATGGCGATTGCCCCTCCTCCAATCAGGGGGAGAGAACATGTCCGAGTTGACGAAGGGCGGCGCCGCTTTTTCAGCGGCGCTGGCGGTGTTTCTGCTTTTGCCGGTCACGATCACCATGTTGCTAATTGCCGCGCTGCTTGCCGTGCGCCCGCGCGAACCCTGGCGACCGTGATGCACCCAATGCGCGAACACGGCCGCCAGAGGCCGCGGCCATGCCACCCACGCGCGGCCAGGCCGACGGTTCACTCCGCGCGACTCGCCATTCGCGCGATGCCAATCTACGATCCCGTCCATGACGGATGCACGCCTTCTGATTGATCCGCCGCTCGCCGGCCCGGCCAACATGGCGCGCGACGAAGCCCTGCTCGCCGCCTGCACCGCTCCGTCCAACCGCCCCACGCTGCGCTTCTATGCCTGGTCGCCCGCAACAATCTCGCTCGGCTACTTCCAAACCATCGACGAGTTGCATTCACAGCCGCCCGCGATCCGCGAATTGCCCGTTGTCCGCCGAACAACCGGCGGCGGCGCGATTCTGCACGACCTCGAAGTGACCTATTCCATCGTCGTACCCATCGATCACCCCCTCATCGCCGGACGCCCCAACCGACTCTACGAGCTGGCCCATGAGGCGATCATCGCCGTGGTCGGATCGCGCGCGCAGCGCTTCGGCTGCGACGAAAGCGGCGAATCGTGCGACAGCTCATCGCAGCGCGGGCCCTTTTTCTGCTTCGCGCGGCGGCACGCGCTGGATGTCGTCGTACCCGATGCCGATGCTCCCGGCGGCTTCGCGAAACTCGCCGGCTCGGCGCAACGACGCACGCGCACAGCCATTCTGCAACACGGTTCGATCATGCTCGACAGTCGATTTACCGAGCAAACCGTTGCGACATGGCGGGGGCTGGACGATGTACAGGGACTTGACGTTGCGGTCGACCGATTGACCCCCTGCTTCGCGCGGGCGATGAACTGGACGCTCACACCCGATTCGTGGCGCGACGAGGAGCTGGCCGCCGCGAAACCTTTCGAGCGCATGTACGCGAGCGATGCATGGACGATTCACCGCGAGCGACATACTTAGCCGGCGAGCTTGCTTGCCGCACCGCCGACTTCCAGGTACGGCGCGATGCTTTGGCCCCGATTTCTGTCCTCCGAGCTTCAATCCCGCCTCATCACCACCATCGCCTGATCGTCTTCCGGCATGGTCGCCCCCTGATGGCGGACCAATTCGGCATTGAGTCGATCCACGACCTGCTGCGGGTCACCCGTCGATGACAGCAAGTTCGTAATCCGCTCCATACCAAGCGGCTCATCGGCTTCGTCGCGCTCGTCGGGCACGCCGTCGGTGTAGAACAGGAGCGTTTCGCCTGGTTGCAGTGTCAACTCCGCGTCTTTCGAATCGTGGCTTGGCAGGATTCCCAGCGGCAGGCCCGAACCCAGCGGCACTTCCTCGACCACCACGGGCGGACCGGGCCTGCGAATCAACGGCGGATTGTGCCCCGCGTTGGCATAGACCAATCTCCCGGTCTGGGGCTCATAGAAACCGAGAATCGCCGTCACCATCGACGCCGCCTGGTGCCGCTCGTGCAAATGATGATTCAGGTAAGACAGCACCGCGCCGGGCGACGCCGGCGCATGCGGATAGGTGAACAAGACGGCGTTGATCACGGTCATCATCACCGCAGCCGCCGGGCCGTGTCCCGCCGAATCCGCGATCAGAATCAGCCACCGCGCATCATCCGGGCTCGCGCCGGGCAGCCGACGAACTTCAAACACATCAAAATAATCGCCGCCCGCGCGGTCGAACGACTTGTAACTCATCGCCAGCGACAGGCCCGGCACAGCAGGCGGCGTCCGCGGCAGCAGCACTTTCTGGATCTCGGCGATCATGTCCACCTCACGATGGACGCGCTGCGACGCCTGTTCAGCACGTTGATGCAGGTGCGCAAAGTTCACCGCGGCGCTCGTCAGATTCGCCAGCGCCATGAGCGCCTCCACGTCGTCCTCGTTGAACCCGCGCGAAGACTCGTGAAACAGCACGACCCAGTCGAGCGAATCGTCGGCCTCGAAAACCGGCACGGCCGCGACGCACTGATACCCCGCCAACCGATCGCCGAACACGGGATCATTCGGCGCAGAGAAATCATGCAGCAACGTCGGCGAATCGCTCGCGGTCAACCCCGCGAGCAGACCGCCGCGACGAATCGGTTGCGCGAGCGCCGCATGGCCGAGGTCGGCCTGCGGAGCGTGCTCGACGCCGTCGGCCGTGCGCCAGCGGGCAATGCGGTATGCGCCGGTATCAAGCCCGGTCGTGGACAGCGCCAGGTAGCACGCAGGCTCATAGGCCTGTTGCACGACTCGAATAAACAGCTCCATGACAGCCCGAGGATCGCGCGCGTCTTTGATTGAGCGGACCATCTCCAACAGAACCGGTACGCGTTTTCGTCGTGTCAGGTCAACCTGTCGCATCCCGAAGTCGCCTTCTCCCAAGCGCCGCGAGCAAATTAAGCGCGATCCACTCCAACGTGCGCGCGATTGCCGATGCGGCTCCAAAGTGTAACGGCATCCAGTCGTATTCCGAACGGACCGCCGCGGGGGTTCATCGCCGCGCTTGTCGGCCATGGGCCCGGCGTTAAGCTATGCTCGGAATTTCACAAGGAAAGGGCGTCCGCCGTGAGCAAAGACGATCGCTTCAATCGACACTACGAGCGCCAGCGCGAGGCCAAGGAGCAGGCGCGCAAGGGTCTGCCCGGCGAAGACGAAGCGCCGCTGCCGCCGCCCGTCGAACCCATCAAGAATCCGAAGGCGGATCCGGGCCGCAACGACCCCTGCCCCTGCGGAAGCGGCAAGAAATACAAGCAGTGCTGCCTGAAGAAGGACTGACCACGGGCCTGCTGGCGCGGGGCGAGCGAGCGGCGCGCCCGCCGCTAACGCTGCGCGCGCTCATTATTAATCTTGTCTATTTTCTGGCCGCCGCGCTCTACCTGCCCTTTCTGCTTTATCAGATGATCGTCCTCAAGAAGAACCGCCGCGGCTGGCGGCAGCGCTTGGGCGGCATCCCCTGGCGCGTCGGTCGGTCGCGCTGCATCTGGGTCCACGCGGTGTCCTTGGGAGAGGTCAACGCGACGCGCGCGCTGGTGAGCGAGATCGAATCCCGCTTTCCCGACTGCGTCGTCGCCATTTCGGCCACGACCGACACGGGCTACGCGGCCGCCCAGCGTCTCTATCCCGACAGGCCCGTGTTCCGCTATCCGCTGGATTTCTCCTTCGCGGTGCGCCGCACGCTGGCGCGCGTCCGACCAGCCGCCATCGTGCTGATGGAACTGGAAGTCTGGCCGAACCTGATCGATCTCGCAGCGTCAATCGGAGTTCCGGTGTGCGTGGCCAATGGGCGGGTCACGGCGGAAAAATCGATGCGACGATTCCGGCTGCCCGTGGTGCGCGGCCTGGCGCGGCGGATGTTCTCGCAAATTGCCTGGGTCGCCGCACAGGATGACACATACGCGGCGCGATTCCGCGAATTGGGCGTACCCGGCGACCGCGTGCATTCCATCGGAAGCATGAAATATGACACGGCCGTTGTGGGCAATTCGGTGGCGGGCGACGCGGAACTGGCCGCTGCAATGGGAATTGACCGGGCCGCGCCGCTTGTCGTCGCCGGATCGACCGGCCCGGACGAAGAGGCAATTGTACTCGATGCGTTTGAGTCGCTCGCGGCGAAGCATCCGACGCTGCAACTGGCGATCATTCCTCGCAAGCCGGAGCGATTCGATGAAGTCGCCCGGCTCATTGAATCGCGCGGCTTTTCGTGCATTCGCCGCAGCGCCTGCCGGGACGGAGCACCCTCGCCGACAATCGGAAACGCGCCGCGCGTCTGTCTCGGCGACACGATGGGCGAGCTTCGCAAGTTCTATGCGCTGGCGACAGTCGTCTTTGTCGGACGCTCGCTCGTGCCGCTGGGCGGGTCGGACCTGATGGAAGTGGCCGGCCTGGGCAAGCCGATGTGTTTCGGCCCGCATGTCGAGAACTTCTCGGAAGTGGCCGGGTTACTGCTCGCCGATGAGGCCGCCGTGCAGGTCACTCCTCCAGTGAGCGATCGCCTGACCGCCGCCGCCAGCCTTTCCGCCGTGCTGATGAAACTCCTCTCCTCACCGGACGCCGCCGGCGCCATGGGAGCGCGAGCACAAGACATCGTGCGGCGCAACACCGGTGCGACTCGAAAAACCGTGGACTTGCTCGCGCGAACACTGGAACAAACCGTCCCGAACGCGCCGCCATCCGTCCACGAACTGCGCACCGCACCCGCGCGCCGCTAGACTGATTCTCATACACTTGTCGCGACAAACGGCGAGCGCCCAATTGACGTCATTCCCGCGAAGGCGGGATTTCACTGCACTCGCAGGCTGGTCCCTCACATTTGCAGGGGTGAAATCAGAGAGCGATCACTCGAATCCGTGCGGCGTCACTTCGCCGGTGAACTGCTGGCGGTCGACGGCTTGGCCTCTTCCTTCGCGCGCTTCAGCCAGGTCAGGAAATGCTCCGGGGCTGGGACGGGGTTCACATACAAGGGCGTGTCCACGCGGCGACCGTCGGGCGTGCACATGACGCATACCTGCGGCCGCTGAACGTTGTACCGCTTGCAGTATTCCGGGAAGAACGCGAACTCCAGCTCGACGTTGACCGTGTCGACCAATTCCGACTTGACGGCCGGATTATTAAACACCTCAAGTACCATGTTGCGATGCTGCGAGGAATCCCACGCTTTGAAGTACAGCAGAAGCGGCTTGCTCTCATCCTGCGCGATCCGCTCTGCGGCGCGCGGCTCGATCAACCACGTCGGTCCGCAACCGGTCAGACACGAAACCGCAGGCAGCAAAATAAGTAACGCGCGGAAAAGGCGCACTGTCCTTCGACCCGCGAACCGCGCGCCGTACTCCATGTTTCGATGATCCTTCATCATCATCCTTAGCTTGGTCTTATCCTTATCGGCTTCTCGGTGGCCCGCTCTTTCGGCCCGTCGACCGGTCACGCGTTCCGCGGCTCGTGGACGCAGGCCGCGCGGCGGCTTCGCCTTCGGCTCGGCCCGATTCAGAAGACCCGTCGGCCGCTTCCGCGTTAGCGGCTTTTTGTCCGCCGCGACCGCGCCGCCCGCGACCTCCACGACTGCCGCGCCGACCTCGAGACCCGCTGGGCCGCTCGCCGGGAGCGGCAGGAATCGCAGGAGGCCGTGCCACAGGTGCCGCTCTCGAAACGGGACGCATCGTCGCCGGCGCCGCGCCCGCCCCCATCGGCACATCGCGCCCGCGCCGATCTATGCAGGCAAGACGCACCTCATCAACGGTGAATCCGGCCTCGGCGTGAATGCGAATCGCCAATCCACCCTCGCGCTCCAGATCCGTCAGCGCGTGCCGCTTGCGATTCAACAGTTCCGTCGCGACGGGCAGGCTGACACTCACGTCGATGCTTGCAACGCCCTCGCGCTGACTGGCCATGCGAATCTGCCGCATCACATCCAGGCAGACCGACTCGGTCGTCTTCACGCGGCCGCTCCCGCTGCAACGGGGGCACTCGGCGAACGTGTTTTTCGCGAACGACGGCCGCTGACGCTGGCGCGTCATCTCGAGGATTCCGAACCGCGAGATGCGAAGCAGTTTGGCGCGCTCCTTGTGACTTCGCAGCGCTTCGGCCAGCCGCCGCTCCACCGCGCGACGGTGCTTTTCCTGCATCATGTCAATGAAATCGCAGATGATCAGGCCGCCCAAGTCGCGCAGTCGCAGCTGCCGCGCGATTTCATCGGCCGCCTCCAGGTTCACGCGATACGCCGTCTCTTCGGCATTCTCATGGACCCGGAACCGACCGGAGTTCACGTCGATTGCGACCAGCGCCTCGGTGGATTCAATGACCAGCGACCCGCCGCAGGGCAGCGGCACCGCACGCGAGTGCAGCTTGTCGATCTCCGCCTCGATCCCGAACCGGTGAAACAGCGGTTCGGGCCCGTCATACTCCGCGACCGCGTCCTCGGCCTGTGGGCTGGCGATCGCGAGAAACTCGCGCACGCGCTCGGCCACGCGCGGATTGTCCACGATGATCCGCTTCAAGCTGGCGTCGTACACGTCGCGAATCGTGCGAATGACCAGGTCGCTCTCTTTGTACAGCTCGGCCGGCGCCGGTTCGTCGCGCGTGCGCTGGGCCACCTGGTTCCAAAGGCGCACGAGGTAATTCAAGTCGCGTTGCAGGTCGCGCTGCGTCCTGCCCACGCCCGCCGTGCGCACGATGAATCCCATGTCCTTCGGCAGCGTCAGTTGGTTCAGCACTTCGCGCGTCTTGCGACGGGCTTCGGGGTCCTCCACCTTGCGCGAAACGCCGTGCTGATCCATCCCCGGCATCATCACGAGGAATCGGCCGGGCAGCGAAATGTACGTCGACAGCGTCGGCCCCTTGGTCCCGATGCCTTCCTTGATGACCTGAACGATTACTTCCTGGCCGCGGCGAAGGCAGTTTTGAATCGGCGGTCGGGCGCGGCGCGGCGTCTTGCGGCCGACCAGCTCCGGCTCGCCCTTGCTCTCCGGAAAATAGCGCGGGTGCAGGTCGCTGATGTGCAGAAACCCGTGCGTCGGCAGGCCGAAGTCAATGAACGCCGCCTGGATCGACGGCTCCACGTTCGTCACCCGGCCCTTGTAGATGTTCATCACGTTGCTGACCTGCGTCGCCCGCTCGATGTACAGCTCATCCAGCCGGCCCTCGCGAAGAATCGCAATGCGACATTCGTCGGGATCGCTTCCGTTGATTAGCATTTCGCGGTTGGCGGGCGGCTCGTCGGTGTCGGCCGGAGGGACTTCCACCTCGTCCTCGGGGGTCGGGCGGCGGCCGCGTCGACGGGGCGATGCCGCCTCCTGCAAATCAGCCTCGCGCGTCACACCCGGCAGCGCCACCGGCCCCGCCATCGCGCGCATCGTATCTTCGTCCGCGATTTCGTCGACCTCGCTCTCCACCGAATCGGGGTCCGCGTCGCGCTGTTCGGCTTCGGCCGGTTCCGGCAAAGGCCTGTCGACGGCTTCTGCCGAGGGCTCGTCCGCCGTTTCCTCCCGATCACGCCCACGACGCCGGCCGCGTCCGCCACGGCGACCTCGCCGACGTCGACCACGACGCTGCTCATCCTGACCATCCTGGGAACGCTCTGCCGAGTCTCCGCCCGTGTCGGCCGGGGTGTCTTCTGCTTCCGAATCATCCAACGCGGGCGATTCGATGCGATCGTCTGTTTCCGGCGCAGGGGTCGCTGAAACGGCCTGGGCCACCAGCTCTTCGTCAAACCCAACGGCAAAGCCCGGATCGGCGCGGAATCCCGGCGATCGCGCGGTCGATCCCGGCGCGCCGGCTGGCCGTGCCGGGCGATGCTCCGCCGACGGACGTTGAGGCGAATCACTTCGCACATCGCGCTGGAAGGTGCCTGACGGATGCATCGGGGCCGTCGCACCGGGCGACACCACTTTCACCGTCGTTTCGTCGATCGCGATCAACTCATCCGATACGTCTTCGAAGCTGACCGCGGAACCGGCCGACCCGCCCTCGTTGGGATCGAAAATTCCGTCGGCAAAGCCCGATGCAAAGCCGGAACCGTGTGACCGCGCCGGCGGCGCTGCGCGCGGTGGTTCGGCGGGCAGCGCGTCTACAACGGGCGGCGACTCGATCACCGGCGTGTCGATCGGAGCCTGATCTTCTGTGGATTTGTCTGTCTTACTGGTTCGGCGGCGCGGCGCACCGGTGCGCGTGCGGCCTTCCTTGCGGGCGCTGCCGGGCTTGCCGGAAGCGCGCTTTCCTGATGAACTCACTTCAATAACAACCTTTCCCGGAGACGGGGATCGTCAACCTAATCGCGATTTTGCAGAAGCGAACGGGTCGGTCTAGTCGGACGGCAGTCCGTCATAACGGACGGCGATGCGTCGCACGCGATGCAGGTGCTGCGACGGATCCAGCCCCAGCGCGGTCAGCAGCTCGCCGATGCGAACGCTGCCTTCCTGCCCGACCGATTGCGTCCAGCGCAAAGAACCCGGATCTGCCTCCATCGAAACGATGAATGGGCGAACGTCCACGGTTTTTGCGCGGGGAGCGCCGGGCTTGACGCGCTGGATGGAGCAACTGGGCTGCGCCAGGAACTTATCGACTTCTGTCGATAAGTCGGTCCATCCGTCGAGGGGCGGCGCCAGTTCATAGGTCGCTTCACACGGCCGCGGCCGATCGCCGCTTTCTACCGATTGCACGGATCGAATCGTCATGCCTGCCGGCATCTGCGCCGCCAGGCGGTCCTGCGCCGTTTCGGGCGGCAGGTCCTGATCCAGTTCGATCAACAGCAATTCATCCGTGGATGCGACACCCACCGGCCTCGGCAATGCGATGGACAGCCTCGCGCGCGGGTTGAAGCCGGCCGAAAATCGAACCGGAATCTCCGCACGGGCCAGCGCCCGTTCAAACAGCCGAAGCGTATCGTGGTGGGAAATGAACCGCAGATCACCTTCAACCGCGTACCGAATCGCCAAACGCTTGTGCAAGATCGCTTGCGATCCTTCGTGTCTCCAGAGCTTATCCCGGCCTTGCGACGCGTACACCGCGCCGACCCGGGAACTCGTTTCTTTGCTTGCCGACTCTCGGCAAGTCGCGGGAAGGCACGCGCGACAACTGTCGCACACCATGCCCTTCCGCCACCTGCCCCCGCGGCCGCATTCGCTCTGTCAGACCCGCCGGTTAGAACTCTTCCCAAACCTTGCGGGTCTCGTCACGCAGGTAGTTTAGCACCTCGCGCTCGGTCTCGAAACCCATCACCCGGCGGCGAACCCTTTCCGCATCGGCCAGGGTGATCGCTCGGATGACCTTTTTCACGCGCGGGATGTTCCCTGCCGCCATCGAGAACGAGCGCAACCCCAGCCCCACCAGAAGGATAGCAAACATCGGGTCGCCCGCCATCTCGCCGCACATGCTCACCGACGAACCGCCCCGCCGGCCATGCCGCACCACCGACCGGATCAGCCGAATGATCGACGGATCGGCCGGGGTGAACAACTGCGACACGCGTTCGTTGGTGCGGTCCACGGCGAGGGTGTACTGGATCAGGTCGTTGGTGCCGATGCTCATGAAATCCGTCTCGTGTGCCAGTTCTCTGGCACAGATCGCCGCCGCGGGCGTCTCGACCATGACCCCGATCGGAATGGTGCTCTTGAATTCGTAGCCCTCGTCTTCCAGCTCCTCCATCACGAGATTCAACACGTACTTCGCCTGGCGCAGCTCCATGATGCGCGAGATCAGCGGAAACATGATGCGCACGTCGCCGTGCGCGCTAGCTCGCACAATCGCCCGAAGCTGCGGACGGAACAACGGCAGATGTTGCAAACTGTATCGAATCGAGCGCAGGCCCAGGAACGGGTTGCGCTCGGCTTCCCACCCGCCGCCGGGATGGATCTTGTCGCCGCCCAGGTCAAGCGTGCGAATGACCAGCGGGCGATCTCCCACTGCCTCGAGCGCCGCACGATACGCCTGATACTGCTCCTCTTCGTCCGGCGACGTGGCCTGTTGAAGAAACAGAAACTCGGTGCGAAACAGCCCGATGCCCATGGCGCCCTTGGCGATGCAGCCCTCGACCTCCGACGGAAACTCGATGTTCCCCATTAGCTCGACACGCACGCCGTCCTTCGTCTCGGCCGGCAGATCGCGAAGCTGGTCCAACGAGGCGCGCACTTCGTTCAGATGCGCCGCCGTCGCCGTGTACTCTTTTCGCTGCGCTTCATCGGGGTTGATGATGACGACGCCGTGCAGGCCGTCGATCACGACAATGTCGCCGCCGGACACGTTGGCCGTGATGTCTTCCAGGCCGACTACCGCGGGAATCCCGAGGCCCGCCGCGATGATCGCCGTGTGCGAAGTCGCGCCGCCGGCGTCGGTCGCCAGGCCCAGCAATCGCCCGGACTTTTCCAACATCACAATCTGCGATGGAGTGAGATCGTGCGCGATGACGATCTTGGGGTCGCCCCCGGCGGACAATTCCTGGTGAACCTCGCCGGTCGCATGGCGAATCAAGCGGCGCTCGATGTCGAGGATGTCGCGCGCGCGCTCCTGAAGAAACGGGCTGGCCATTTCCTGGAAACGCCGGCGATAGCGCCGCATGAAGATGCTGATGGCGTACGCGGCGCTGTACAGTTTCTCGGAGATCAGCGCGGCGATCTCCTTGCGAGGCTTGGAGTCGCTTAGCCAGCCCTCGTGGAAGCCGAAGATGTCCGCCAGCTCGGCGCCGGCCCGCGCGGAGAATTGCACGCGCTCCGAAGCGACTTCGGACTTGGCCGATTCGAACACACGCTCCAGCAGCGCAAGCTCACCCTGCACCTGTTCAGGTGTGATGACGCGCTTGGGCATGCGCGTTTCGTTCGTGTCGAGGACGACCGCCTCGCCGATGACCACGCCGCTGGAAATGCCGATGCCGCGCTTCAGAGGCATGGGGCGCCTCCATCCGCGACGCAAACCACCCGCCGCAAATACGCGGTCAGTCTTCGCCGAACTTCGAATCGATGAGCTGGGCCAGCGCTTCGAGGGCGGCTGCCGCCCGTTCGCCGCGCGCGTGCAGGGTCAGCCGCGTGCCGGGAACCCCGACAAGCAGCATCATTTCCATCGGGCTTTTGCCGTCGGCCCGCTGCTGACCATTGATGACACTTACTTCGCATGGATATTGCATCGCCAGATCGACGAACTTCATCACCGGGCGAGCATGAAGACCCTGGCGGTTGGTGATGACGACTTCCCGCTGCGCCTGTTCCAGGTCATCCGGCATCGCCTTTGCCCAATCGAGCCGGCATCCGGGCCGGGTCGAAGCTCACTCGCGTGTTTCACCGTCATCCGCCGGTCGAACTTAATCAACCCGCGGACTGATCCGCTTCGTCAAACAGATCGAGAATCGCATCGGTGGTTTCAGATTGCCGCAGGAAACGGCGGAAGTTATCCCGGTTCAGGTGTTTGAAAATGTTCTCCATTGCCTGCAAATGGCCTTCGGGATTCGAACCCGGCGAACACAACAGGACAACCGTATAAACCGGCGCCCGATCCAGCGCCGAAAAATCAATCCCCGCCGCGCTGCGCCCGACGGCCGCCATGATCCGCGGAATGGAGTCGTGCTTCACATGCGGCACGGCCACGCCCTTACCGAAACCCGTGCTGCCCTGATTCTCCCGCGCGATGACCGATCGGATGAGAGTCTCGGCGTGCTCCTCGGCGATCGAACCCGACTTGACCAGCAGGCCGACCAGCTCGCGGATGACGCCGTTTCGATCGGTCGATTCGAGATTGGCCGTTATCGCCCCCTTGACCACGAAGTCCAGCAGTTTCATACGAGTTTGCCCCTGTCGATCGCGCCGCAACGGTGCGCGATCGAGACCTGTCACGCGCCGCCCGGCGATCCATCCATGCCGGGATGCTTTCGATTGCGATGGCGCTCCTTGTGCCGATTCAACTGGCGCTCGAGGTCCTTCTCGGCCGCATCAAACGCCGCGTAGGGGTTCTCGTGCTCTTCCTTCGCGACAAATGTGGTATGGTGGTCGCCGCGCACGATGATGTCGCAGCGATGGCGGATGCCTTCCACGTCAAACACGATCTCCGCGCTCAGCACGCGGTCGTAGAAATGTGGAAACTTCTGCGCTTTTTCCTCGGCGTACTCCCGAAGTTTCTGGCTGACCTCCATGTGCCGCGCGCTCACCGTCACTTGCATGGGAAGCTCTCTCCCGAATGATCGCAGACGCTCCATCCAAACAAACGCCAGCCCATTCTAAGCGCCTCTTGCCACCGGGCGCGATGGGTAACCCGCGATTGCGTCAAGACTTACGGAGGTCATGCGTCTGTCGACGGAGTGTAGGGGCTTTGCGGCGTCGCGTCAACGCTTGCAAACGGCTCGGGGAAGCCGCCCGCGCGAGCGAGGACCGCCGCATAAACGTGCTTCGCGCCGGCGGCACGCACCGTGCGCCGGGCTTCCGCCAGCGTCGCACCCGTGGTCATCACGTCGTCCACCAGCCCGACGTTCAACCCGCGCAAGTCCAGCCTGCGACGAACCGCGAACGCACCGCGAATCTCTTTCGCCTTCTCCATTGCTGACAACCGCCGCGCGTGAAACGGGCGGATGTATCGCGTCGTGCGAAGCACCGGCCACACCGCGCCGCCTACGCGCGCCGCCATGGACTCGGCCAGCAGGCGCGTCGGCCAACAGCCAAGCTGCAGCCGCCGTCGCCAATGGGATGGCACCGGGATCCAGACATCAACCTGCTGTGGGTCAAACACGCCGCGCACCGCGTCGGCAAGCAATCCACCGAGCAATTGATCCAGCGAGAATTGCCGCTTGAACCGCAACACCAGCGCGCGCAACGGACCGCGATACCGACCGACTCGCGCGAAGCGCGTGAACCGCAGCGAGGACTTGCGCTGCGTGCAGGCCGTGCAGACGCCCGCGCGAAGCAGGTACGCGCCCGCCGGCTCTCCGCATTGTTGACAATAGTCGCGTTCGAGCAGCGCTGACAGGTTCGTCGCGCACGCCGCGCACCAGTCTTCGCCGGCATGCCCCAGCGGAATGCCGCACGCGCAACACGTCCTGGGAACGACGAGATCAATGAGCCGGGGGCCCCACGGCCTCAACACGCGAGCGGCAACGGTGAGCGCCCTGGACATGGCTTCTCACTCACGGTTCCTGCACTGGTCAGGAAGCGGATTCGTCCGCACTGTCAGTCGGCTTGGTTGGTTCGGTGCCGGGCGCCGATCCCTCCGGCGCGCCGGGCGTTACCGCTCCATTGGCGTCGCCGCCGCCTTCGTCTTCATCCTTCGCCACGCGGGCCACCGACACGACCTTGTCACCTTCGTCGAGACGGATCAGGCGCACACCCTGTGTCGCGCGGCCGATCTCGCGCGTTTCCGAGACAGCCGTTCGCAGCATGATGCCTTTGGCTGTAATCATCATCAGCTCGTCGGCGTCGGTCACGGCGCGAAGCGCCACGACGCTGCCGTTGCGCTCGGTCGTGCGAATGTTGATCACGCCGCTCCCGCCTCGCTTTTGCAGCCGATACTCCTCAATCTCCGTTCGCTTGCCAAAGCCGTTCTCGCACACCGTCAGCAGGCTCATGCCCGGCCGAATGACCGCCATGTCCACCACGGCATCGTCACGATCAAGCGAGATGCCTCGCACGCCCGCCGCGGCGCGCCCCATCGCCCGCGCGTCGCTTTCCTTGAAGCGGATCGACATGCCGCCGCGCGTGCCGATCACCACTTCATCCCCCTCGGCCGCCAGCTTCACGTTGATCAACGCATCATCCGGATCAAGGCTGATGGCGATGATTCCGCTGGGGCGCGGGCGGCTGAACTGCTCCAGCGCCGTCTTTTTCACCGTGCCCTTGGCCGTCGCAAACATCACGCACCGGTCGTCAAACGACGCGACCGGCAGCACGGCCATCGGCTTCTCGTTATCCTGCAGGCGCAGCAGGTTCGCAATCGACCGACCCCGGCTCGTGCGCGACATCTCCGGAATGTCGTACACCTTGATCCAGTAAACGCGCCCGCGGTTCGTGAAGAACAGCAGGTAATTGTGCGTGCTGGCGACAAACAGGTCTTCGATGAAGTCGCCTTCTTTCGTGTCGCTCGCTTTGATGCCGCGCCCGCCGCGCCCCTGGCTGCGATACGTGTCGGTCGGCACGCGCTTGATGTAGCCCTGGTGCGAGATCGTCACGATCATCGGCAGGTCTTCGATCAGCTCCTCCATGCTGAACTCGCCGACCGCGCCAGTGATCTCCGTCCGGCGCTTGTCGCCGTACTTTGACTTCATCTCGTGAATGTCTTCGCGGATGATGTCCGTCACGCGCGCCGGATCGCGAAGAATCGCCTGATACCCGTCGATCTCCTCGACCAGGCCGCCGTACTCCTTCGCCAACTTTTCAATCTCAAGGCCCGTCAGGCGCTGCAGCTGCATCGAGAGGATCGCCCCGGCCTGCACGCTCGTCAGGAACTGTTCGCCCCCTGCGGCCTTCTTCACGAATTGCTCGGGCAGCAGCTTGACCAGCGCGGCGGCTTCTTTCAGCTTCAGCCCGCGCGCCATGAGCTTCGTCTTCGCCTCGTCCGGACTGGCCGACTTGCGGATCAAATCAATAATCGCGTCGATGTCGCCGACCGCGAGGATCAAGCCCTCCAGGATGTGCGCCCGTTGCCGCGCCTTGCGCAACAGGAACTGCGTCCGCCGCGTGATGATCGTCCGCCGATGATCCAGCCAGTGGCCCATCAGCGCCTTGAGCGACATGGTCTGCGGCTGCTTGCCGACCAGCGCGATGTTGATCACCGCGAATGTCGTCTGCAGCGGCGTGTATTCAAACAGCTTGTTCAAGACGACATCCGGGCTGGCGCCGGCCTTGCACTCCACCACCAGCCGCACCGCGTGCTTGCGGTCCGACTCGTCGCGCACGTCGCTCACTTCGGGCAGGCGCCCTTCCTTGACGCACTCGGCGATCTTCTCGGTGATTGTGTTCTTGAGGATGCCGTAGGGGATTTCATCGACCACGATCCGCGTGCGGTCGCCCTTCATCTCCTCGAAATGCGTTTTGCCTCGCAGGGTCAGGCTGCCGCGACCGCGCGTGTAGGCATCGACAATCCCCTGTCGGCCGCAGATCAGGCCGCCGGTCGGAAAATCCGGACCGGGCACGAGCTTCATCAAGCCGTCCAGGCCGATGTCCGGGTTGTCGATAAGGGCCAGCAGGCCGTCGCAGATTTCGGAGAGGTTGTGCGGCGGCAGGTTCGTCGCCATGCCCACGGCGATGCCCGTCGCGCCGTTCACCAGCAGGTTCGGGAACTTCGACGGCAGGACGACCGGCTCGAGTGTTGTCTCGTCGTAATTCGGGATGAAATCGACCGTTTCCTTGTCGATGTCCTCCAGCATCTCAGTCGTCGGTGACGCCATGCGCGCTTCGGTGTATCGCATGGCCGCGGGAGGGTCGCCGTCGATCGAGCCGAAGTTGCCCTGCCCGTCGATCAGCGGGTAGCGCATGTTGAACGACTGCGCGAGTCGCACGAGCGTCGGATAGACCACCGCTTCGCCGTGCGGGTGGTAGTTGCCCGATGTGTCGCCGGCGATTTTGGCGCACTTCCGATGCGCCGAGCGCGGGCCTAGCTTCAGATCGTTCATCGCCACGAGGATGCGCCGCTGGGAGGGCTTCAGCCCGTCGCGCACATCGGGCAGCGCTCGCGCTACGATGACGCTCATCGCGTAGCGAAGGTACGAATCCTGCATCTCCTCCACGATGGGGAGGTTCTTAATCACTTCCGGCTGCGAGGGCGTATCGCTCATGGGGTCTCTCTTTTGTCGAACATCCTAGAGCCGGAGATATTAAGGGAAATCGGCCGCGCCGTCGCCCCCCATCGCGGCGGCCGGAACTCCAACCAACGCCACGTATAGGAATGTTGTGCACAAAAAAAGCCCCAGGCAAAATGCCTGGGGCTTTAACATCCGCGCCAGAGTCCTTGAACCCATGCCGCTGTCGAAACTTAATTCACCTCCATCAGAATCAGCACCATTCCGGCGATGTCGCGCTCGTTCACCATGCCGTTCTGATCGATGTCGGCTCGCGTGCAAACGCCGGCCGGTGGATTTCCCAGCAGCAGGCAGTCCACAAACCCGGCCAGGTCATCGCCAATCACGCTGCCATCCACCGTCAGGTCGCCCAGCGGCAGCGGCACCGGCGGCTTGGCCGTCGGGTCAGCCACGTGGCAGCGGCGGCACTTGAGCCATTCGCGATAATCGTCTTCATCCGTGTCGGCGTCGCCGTCGTAATCCGTGTATGGCAGGTACTCCGGCTCGAACGCAACGTGCCCGTAGGACTGCAGGAATGCCTTGAAGTCGTCCACGTCGTTGTCGTTGTCGAGGTCGAAATCACCGCAGACCGTCGAGGCCGATACGGCCGGCACGCCGGTGTGGAATGTTGACGACCGATTCAGCGCCAGCGGCAGGTTCGGATCGATGTCGTGGAACCACGGCGTCGGGTCGGGCCATTCCAGCGCGTCGTAGTCAAACGGCGACGGCAGGCAGCCCGTGTCGAACACCCGAATCGTTCCGGGGTCGCCGACTTTCGTGAACGTCGCCTTCTGTTGCACATTGAGGGCGTATGAATACGTTCCGCCGTTGCAATTTGATTTCACCGCTGTCAGCGTGCCCGCCGGCGGCGAACAGTCCGAGATGGTTGCGGTCACATCCCATTGCGTGGGCTGGCCGTCGATGATGACCGTAATCGGTTCGCAACTGACAAGCTGCAATTGCACCAGTTCCAGCTCGACGGTCACCTCGTCCGGCCCCGGCAGGTCATCGCGATCGAATGGGTCAGACGATCGACGCACGATCGTGTCGGCATTGCCGAAGTTCGGGTCACCCAGCGGCACACCCTGGAAGGTGATCGTTCCGGTAAACGGCTCCGAGCCGGGGTCAAAGAAGCCCGCTGGAATCGGCGGATCGCCTGCATCAAGGCCGATGCGCCAACTGGTGCCCGTGTCGCAGCCGTCGTGCGTGGTCCATGCGTCGTCCAGCGCCGGTACGGTGATCGGCGGGCCGCCGCCCCCGCCGTTGCAACTTCCGCCGCCCAGCGCGAGGCACGGCGCGTGCGCCTTGTGAAACGCGCGCCGCGCGGCGTGCTGCGTTGGGATTGCGTTCTTGACATGCGTATACACGCAGGCCCCCGCCACGCACTCGTCGATCGTGCAGCAGTCGAAATCGTTGCACACGATCGGCTCATTGATGCAGAGCCCGTCGGCGCACGTGTCGGTCGTGCAGGGATTGCCGTCGTCGCAGTTGATGCCGCAGCAGGGGTCCGCCACCGGCGTGTTCACGCAGACAAAATTAATGCACTCATCGATCGTGCATGGGTTGCCGTCATCGCAATCCTCGTCCTCGAAGCACTCCGGAAACAGAATGAAGATATCCAGCAGGACCACGTTGATCGGCGAGCCTGCCGCACCCGGCAACTCCATGGCGAACGTGCCGTTCCAGGGTGTGCTGAACATCGACGTGACGTCGAACGGCCCGGCAACCGGCGTCGCGTTCTGACGGAAGACAATCGTTGCATTTGTAACGACTTTCGGCCCGTTGAAGTTCAGCGGCAACGCGTTGCCCAGCAGGACACACGCATCGGTCAGCGGCACCATGCCCGGCCCGAACTGCCCGCCGGGAAACAACTGCGTCCCCGGCGGCGTGCTCAACTGAATCGTCAGGTGCGTCTCGTTCGGGCCGATGACCATCTCCTGCTCTACCACCTGCGGCACGGCCCCATTGACCAGCGTGCGAATCTGCTCGGGGATGCCGTCAAACGTCACGACATCGTCCGGCGCGCCGGGAAGGCCGGGGTTGAAGATCGGGAAGCAGCCATTCGCCGGGCCGTTCGGACTCTCGGCCGGCGTCAGGTTGTAGTTGGTTCCTATCGGCGAACCGCCGCCCAGTTCCGCGCCGCCGGTTTGAGCGGGCACGTTGATCGGCAGTGGTTCTTTGTAGCAATCCTTCGGCAGCGGCGCGGGTGGGCCGATTTCTGCGTGGGCCAACCCGGTCATTAATGCTGTCAGTGCCGCCGCTGTGATTAGAGCTAATCTTGACATGTTCCCCGTCTCCTCACTCCCGTCCAAGACATGTAGACGTAACCATTGTACTCGTTCGGACTCGCCAATTCGCCGTTTTCCAAGCTCGGCAGCCACCGAGAGCCGCCGAATTTCAGCCAAATCGGGCGATTTCTCACGCAATTAGGGAGAATTCCCTACTCGCTCCGTTCGGGCCTGATTCGACTCCTCCGAAAGAAGACGAATCGAGTATCAAAAAGGGTTGGAAGACTTTGCCGTGAAATTCTCGTCGAGCCGCGGCATTGAAGGCGTTTCAACTCCCGCTGCCCAACCGGGCCGGTGTTCAAGGAACTGTCTTCTTCGCTCGTGGAAACCGTGCATCGGCTGGTCGAATTGAGAGCCCCGACAGCCGCCAGGCGAGCTTCGATTCTTGTATGACGACATGGCTCGCACCGACAACCGCGAAGACGCGCTCGCCGCGCTGCACCGCGTCCGCGATCAGCCTCACCATGTGCTCGTCACGCGCGATGCTGACCTCGCACGAAATGAGATTCAATACCGTTGCCGACGAGGCGGGGTCAAGGTACTCGTCCGGCATCGATTTCCAATCGGGAAACTCCGGAAAGAGTGCTGCGTAGGCGCGGGCAAAATCCGACAAATCCGTCGGCGGGCCGTCCAGAACCGAGTGGCCGGTGTTCTGATTCAATGCGCGGGCCATGAACTCCTCGGCGGACGCGCCCGGATTGGCGCGGCGATACGAAACGTAAAATCGCATCGCCCAGAAGACTTTGACAGTTGTCGGTGAATACCCCGCATTCAGCGCCCGGCCGAACTCGATCTGCACCGACGGCTCCAGACTCTCAACCGGCACTCCGTCGCGCTGCGCGAGATAACGGACAAGGCCCGCCTCGCCGAATTTCATCGCCGCTGCCACCGACGTCGCGGCCGGCGGCGAACCGCCCTCGTTCAACGCCAGCGTCGGGCGAAATGACTCCCAAAGCGATTGAATCTCCGCCACCTGCGGATCGGCCGGATCATACGTATGCCGCGATCCGTAATAGAGCAACGCCCCGCGCGATCCCGCGCGCTCATGGCTCAAAACGTAAGGCACCAGATGCACTGCTTGCGGATAATCGGCGTAAGACATCAACGGCGGTTCGGCGCCATCCCGCGCGCAACCTGCAACCGCGAATGCTGCAATCCAGGAAACCAAGACTGCTCGAATGGCCATCTCGAAGTAGGTCGGGTCAGCAGACCCGACAATCACAATGCCAACAACGTCGGGGCTACGGACTCGACGCGCGAACACCGTTAAGCCGGCCGGCAAGTCACAGGCGTTCACCCTTACCCCTGCTCTCTCTTGAAGAGAGAGGGTGTACACAGGACAAACTGTTCGCTATTCGTAATTCGCAATTCTTACAACGTCCCGCGCCGTCGTTGCTCCTCTTCGATGCTCACGAACAGCGCCTTGAAGTTCCCCACACCGAAGCCGCGCGAGCCGTGACGCTCGATGATCTCGAAGAACAACGTCGGCCGATCTTCAACCGGCCGCGTAAAGATTTGCAAGAGGTAGCCGTCCTCGTCGCGGTCCACAAGGATGCCGAGTTCCTTCAGCACCTTGTAGTCCTCGGCAATCTGCCCGACGCGCTGCGGAAGGGTTTCGTAGTACGTATCCGGCACGCGGAGAAACTGCACACCGCGTTCACGCAGCTTGCGCACCGTGGTGACGATGTCGCCCGTATTCATCGCGATGTGCTGCACGCCGGGGCCGCGATAAAAATCGAGATACTCCTCGATCTGGCTTTTCTTCTTGCCCTCGGCCGGCTCGTTGATCGGGAACTTGATCTTGCCCGAACCGTTCTGCACGACTTTGCTCATCAGCGCGCTGTACTCGGTGCTGATGTCGTCGTCGGAGAAATGGCAAAGCTGTTCAAAGCCCATCACCTTCGCATAAAAATCCACCCAGTGGTTCATCGCGCCGAGTTCGACGTTGCCCACCATGTGATCAATCGCCGCGAGGCCCACGGCGTCGGCCTTCGGTGCGTCGTACTTCACATAGCCCGGCGCGAACGCGCCTTTGTACGCCTTGCGATCGACGAACCCGTGCAAGGTTTCGCCGTACGTGCGAATCGCCGCGAAGCGCCATGTGCCGCCGGCATCTTCTCTCGTCGTCGGCGGGGTGATGACTGTCGCCCCGCGCTGTTTCACTGCCGCGATCGATCGATCCACATCGTCCACCGCCAGCGCGATCAATTTCACGCCGTCGCCGTGCAACTGGCAGTGCCGCGACACTTCATGGTCCGGCCCCAGCGCCGTCGTCAGCACCAGTCGCACCTTGCCCTGTTCAAGGACATAACTCGCGCAGTGCTTGTCGCCCGTCTCCAGCCCGCGGTACGCGACGATGTCAAAGCCGAACATCAGGCGATAAAAGTGCGCGGCCTGGTAGGCATTGCCCACGTACAACTCGACGTGGTCGATGCCCAACAGCGGAAGAAAGTCCTCCGCCTTGCCGGCTGCGGATGCGGTGGTGTTCTGCGATTTCGCGGCGGTTGCGGGCGGGGTCATGGGCGGCGCTCCTGTCAATGGCCTTACTTAAGTATAACCTCCACCTGAACAACTCGCAGCCCCTGCGCCTCGGCACGATGTTCGAACTTATTCCCAAGCAGCCGCCCAGTTGTGCGGTTGGCTCCCCACATGCGTTGAGCGGTTGTTAGACTATTTGCAACCTTGCGATACGATGCAGGGCAGCTACTGAAGGGAAAGGAGGCTCGGCATGTACTTGGCCACACAGGGCGAGACCGACTGGTCCATCATTGCTTTCATTTCATTCCTTGTCGTGACGTTCGCCTTGAGCGGGCATTCGATTCGCCTGCGCCGCCGAGTAAATCTTGCGAATGCCGCGGGGGACCTTCGCAAGGCTGTCGACCTTCTCCTCATCACACAGAAATCCCTCAACCCGCTTGAGATCCTTGAGCGAAAGTTAAACTCCGGCAAGATTGAAACGAACATTGCGCTGTTGCATCTAGCCATGGGACAAATTGACCAGGCTGTTGCATGGGCACTTCAGGCGAAGAAGATTGCCCGCGCGCCTGCCGTCAAGGTGGCCGTTGCCCGAACGCTGGACCATCTGCGATCCTACCCGTCAGCCGAGGCATTGCTGGGTAGCAGACCGAGCGAGGCGCATGACATTCACGCTGGAACCGCCGCGGAGGGTGCGGACTCGAGACTCATCCGGTTGATACAACATGGGAAGATTCAGGAGTCCATTAATCTACTAACAGAGAAGCTTGGTGAGGACCATGGCCCCGAGTCGCTCCTGGGACTGGTCGGAAAGCTCTCGGCTCTGGACACCGCAGGATACGACGAGCTTATGTGCCTCGCTGTCGAACGACTCCTGAACTCCGGCAGCCTGACTGAAATCGCCAAATCAAAGCCCACGTCAGCGGGCATCAGCAGTCAACTCGCAGTGGACAAAGTCAAAGAGAGCGAGAAAACGCTTGCACTGCTCGCCATCGCGGAATCGGCACTCCAATGCGCGCTCAAAAAGCAAGACCGGTCCCTTATCGACAAGCTATGGCAATTCGTCGCTTCCTTTGACACCGGGCACACCTACACTGCATCGATTCGCTCAAGACTAGACGGTGTCGTCGCAGCACTCAACGAAGACGAAGAAGGAGTTGCGCGGTCATTGGAGCAGCTTCGCCAGATTTCGCACGCGTACCCGGATGATCTTCGGCTGGTCCGCATTTGCATCGAGGGAGAAGCTTGCATTCTGAAAGCTGCAAGACGTTATCGTGAGGCACTGCAAGGGATGGAGGCCTTGAACGACCTGCCTGCGGCACGATTGACGCTTGTTGGCGAGTGGTCGACCCGTGCGGAGCTGCACCGCGCGCTCGGTGAACACGAACACGCAGATGCAATCCTGGAAAGAATCCGCCGCCTGACGCCCAGCGCGGGGTACGTCCATCCGGAGGGTCGCATACCGATCAACTCCGACACGTTGCAGGCCATTCAAAACTGGGCTGAAAACGTGGAAGTGTCGGACAAGTCTACCGTCCTGCTCCAAGAATCTGCCGCCGGCGAGCCACATTCCCCCGTGGCAAGCGGCATTGCGGTCGCGGCCTGGGTGTTGGCTGTTCCCGCCATGTTTCCGGTATTTGGAGCGCTGCCTGCCTTCGCACTCGGGGCGCTGTCGATCATGCTGCTCGTGAAAAAGCAGCCACTTCAGTATGACCGCCGCGTCGGAGCCGTCGGCCTGATGATGGCGATCTTTTCAACCGGCACGGCCTTGATCGCCATCACCCAAACCGCAGCAACGACGATCAGCAACCGGATCGATAAAGAAGCGTGGGAGTATCGTGACGCGCGATGGGAGGAAGAATACAACCATTTTGACGCATCGGAATTTGCAGACGACGCCGTGAGTGCCGATGCTCCCGAAACCGAAACGGCGGCCTCCAGCGCACCGGCGGAGAGCGTCATAAACGATGAATTAGACGAGCATGCGAACACACTTGGCCCGCCCGATCGTCGAATCTCCTTTTCATGGGAGCAGATTTCGCTTTTCTTTTTCGCGCTGATTGTCTCGATTGCCCTTCACGAAGTCGGTCATGCCGTGGCCGCCTTCTGGTGCGGCGACCCAACTGCACGAAATCTCGGCCGGTTCAGCTTGAATCCCATTCGCCATTTCGATCCACTCGGCAGCCTGATTGTTCCTCTGGCCATGTTCTTGCTCCCGGGAAACTCCGTGATCGGATGGGCCAAGCCGGTCCCGTTCCTCCCTCATTTGCTTCGCAAGCCCCGCGCCGGCCATTTGGGTATCACGCTCGCCGGCGTATCGCTCAATCTGCTCCTCGCATTCGTGGCAGCCAACGTCCTCATCATAACGCTTAGCTTATTCAAAATCGCGCATTCAGACTCTGTTGTCATCGGGATCGAATCGCCCTTTGACTTCGCAAGGATCTATTTGATGGACGGCGCCGTCGCGCCGTGGGAATGGGTCATTGCGGTTTGCAAAGCATTTATTCTCGTGAATGTCATGCTGGCGGGATTCAATCTGTTGCCCGTGCCTCCACTCGATGGCTTTGGCGTCATTCGCGCCCTTTCGCCCGAAAGCATCAAACGCAAACTCGCGCCGCTGAACGGCATCGGAATGATACTTGCCTTGATCGTCGTCTTTTCTGGCATGTTGACGAAGCTGCTGTTACCCGCGGTCATTCTGCTGGCGATGCTGCTCACGGCGGCGAGACTCGTTGTTCAAGGTCTGTGATGCACATCGTTAACGGAATCCGATTGGCACGTGGGTTTTCTCAATGTCACCCAGCGCACTCGCGCGTGACGCGCCGGGCCGGTCCCTAGTCACCAACGCGCCCCGGATCGGGAAAATCGCGGTAGAGCGCCGAGCGGAAATCCGTCACCGCGGAATAAACCCGCGCGTGCAGTTGCTCGATCTCTCCGCTGCGCGGTGCAATCGCGTCAAACGCCCCGTCAAGCTGCGCCAGATCGCGCACCTGAATCACCACGTGAAACTCGCCCAGTTCGCTTGGACCGAATCCCAGCTTTCGGCGAGCCAGTGAGTAGCCCGCGATCTTGCCGAGTTTTTCGAGTTGGCCGAGATAGCCGCGAAGATGCTCGGCGAACTCAAGGTCCTTGTGCGAGTCCTTCAGATTGCACCAGATGTGATAGTAGTTCATGTGATCGAGCCTGCTCCCACGAGGTTCCGCTTTTTCTCAATGAACGCCAGATGATGATGCACGTGATGCACATACAGCCGCAGCAGCACCCCCAGCGGCAACTCGCCCACCTCCGGATGCAGCGCCACACGCGCGAATGCGTCAACCGGCAACCCGCGCAGGATGTCCGCCATGACAAGCCGGTTCACGCGAAACAACTCCGCCGCCCGGCTCGCGGATTGCCGCTCGTACCGCAGCTTTGGCACGAAAGCATTCTCGTCCCACACGTCCAGCCGAGGCCGATCCTCCGCGATGATCCGCTTCATGCGATATGCGGCGATCAGATCGGAGTCCATCAGGTGTACGACGATCTGTCGAATGCTCCACGTGCCGGGGATCGGCAGCGCGTCCAGCTGCGAATCAGTCAACCCGACAATCGCCCGCGCCGGCATCTCCGCACCCTGCGCGTACGCCTCGACAGCCTGTTGATCCGTCATGCTCCGCACGGCTTCGGGGATGGATTCGTAGAAATGGGGCATGGCGAATTCCTTCAGGATCGCACAGATCTGTATTACGATTGATTCGCGGCGAAGTTCGCGCGAAGCCTACACCGGCTTGAACTGCTCAAACGACTGCCGGCACGCGTTGCAGTAGTGAATCGCCCGGCACAGCGTCGGCCCGAACATCGACTCCATCGTCGTGTCGCGCGAATCGCAGAACGGGCACGCCGCCTGTGAAAGCGACTCCATCGTCACGCGGCCGCCGCCGCAGTTCTTCCCCGGCGGCGCGAGGCCGAACGCCTTGAGCTTCCCCCGGCCCGCCTCGCTGATTCGGTCGCTCGTCCACGGCGGGTCGTACACCACGTCCACACGCACCTCGTCGAAGCCCGCCAGGCCGACGGCCTCGGCGATGTTCTTGCGCATCACGTCCAGCGCAGGGCAGCCCGCGAACGTCGGCGTCATCTGCACGACAACCGTCCGGCCGTCCATGAACACGTCGGGAATCACGCCGAGATCGACGACCGAGAGCGGCGGTATTTCCGGATCGCTGACCGTCGCGAGGGCGCGCCAGACGGATTCGAGCCGCTCGTTGGTTGTCGGTGCGTCGGACATGGCGATCACTCCGCGAATACCGAAGTGTGGAATGAAGAATTGAGAATGCAGAAAACGCGGGCGTCGACGCTGGTCGCTAAGCTAAACGTGTCAATCGTCGCAGTCCGAGGGAACCTGATCGATGCGCCAGCTTTCGCTCTTCGCAATTCGCAATTCGAGACATTCCTCTGCACCCTCACCACGTCGCCCCCGGCGCGAGGCGATATACCTTCTGCATCGACGCCAGCAGGCGCGCCAGCTCCGGTCCATGATTCCCCGCGCGACCGCCGACCACCGGCTTCGCATCGCGCGGCCAGGTGAATCCCGCTTCCGCGAGCAGCCCCGTGACATCCGTCTGCCATTTCCGGCATGCCTCCGCTTCACTTGGGCAGACGCCCGCTCGCGCGAGGCCCGCATCGTGCGTTGTCGGTTCGAACATGCCCAGCGCCGCGGGCCACAGCAAATGGATCGCTGCTTGCACGCGCTGCCGCGCGTCGGCATCAGCCCGGCCCAGTCGCTCAATCCAGATGCGACCGTGCATCGTGTGATACTTGACCTCGCCGCGAAACTTTCGCGCCATTTCCGCCAGCGGCTCAAATGAACTCTCCGACAGCGCCGCGAGGCGAATCGCCCACGCCTCGGCGAACAGAAACTGGCGAATCAGCGACAACGACCAATCACCTTGCGTCAGCAATTTGTCACGATCCGGGTTGTTCCGCAAATCCTCCGATGCGCCGCTGCCCGCCTCGCCAAACGGCTCCAACGCCACAAACCGGCAGCATCGAAAGTCCTTCGCTTCGCGCAGAAATGCCAGATGATCCGGCTCCGGCTCGCCCAGCGTGTGCAGCAACGAATACAGCGCCTGCGCATGGCCCATCTGATCCTGCGCCATCGACGAAAACGCGATGTCCTCCTCCAGGATCGGCCCCAGCCCCGTCCATTCGGAATTGCGATGGCCGATGATGAGGCAGTCGTCGCCGAGGCGGTAGACCAGATCGATAACCGCGCCATTCGTTGCGCCGGTCATCTGTGTCGGCTGCGTCGTGGTAGCCATGCGATTTCTCAACTCCCTGCAACAAATGTTTCTTCGACTCGCCCGCTTTGATCAAGATAGACGTACAGGATCAAATCGGTCTTGAGATAAATCAAAACCTTCCCGCTAATTGGACGGATCTTTCGGCCGTAACCTGAAACGTAGTAGTCCGCGGGCGCGGTGACACGCTCATACGAATGCACCGGTTCACCTAATATGTTTCGCACTGCCAACTCGTCGTCTCCGGCCTTAACCTTCTCCCATTGCGACCTCGTCGGCGCACGCCACTCTTCCTTCACGGATCCCACGAAGAAAGTACCCAGACCAAGTCCTACGATGATGATTGCGATCGCGCGAATGCCATGACTTTTCTTGGTGGGGGCTGTCAACTAAATCTCCTCCGCGTCGCCCGCCAACTTCGCCCGCTTCGTCGTCTCGTAACCAAACGCTTCGCGATAGCTCTTGTCGGTCGCGTGTTCGAACATGTCTGCGTCATCATACGATGTCGCAACAATGGCACTCGCCGCAACGACCCAGATATTCACGCAGGCCTGCCGCCGGCCGAACTGCTCCTTCGCCAGCATCAGCGCCGTGTCGCCGTCCGGCGCGTGGACTGATCCGACGTGCACGTGCGGCTCGCCGCGCGCCGATTGGTGAAAGACCTCGAAGATTTTCCATTGCGAATCCATCATTCAGCTCGCCGCCCCCACGGCCGTCGGTGGTAGCGGCGCACGCTTCCCGGCCGCTGCCGCCGTCAGCGCCTCGCGCACCCAGCGACCGTGCTCGTGAGACAAGCGCCGCGTCTCCAATCGCTGCGAGCTGACCGGCCCGTTGCCGCGCACCACGGTTTTGAATTCTTCCCAATCCGGCTCGTTGTACAGCCACGTGCGGCTCTTCTCGTCGAATCGCAGTTCCCACTCGGCCGGCACGGTCAGCCCGAGGTTGAACATCTTCGGCAGGTACTTCCGCAGAAACTCCTGCCGCTGTTCGTCGTTTGTCTTAAGTTTGATCTTCCATTTCATCAGCTGCGCGGTGTGCGTGCTTTCCTTGTCCGCCGGCCCGTGAAACATCATGATCGGCTTCCACCAGCGATTCACGGCGTCCTGCAGCATCTCGCGCTGGAGCTTCGTCCCCGTCGCCATCGAGATGCACATGTCGTACCCGTGCGTCAGGTGAAACGCTTCTTCGTAGCAAATCCGCCGCAGCGCCCGGCCGTACGGCCCATACGACCCGTCGGCCATCATCTTCTGATTGACGATTGCCGCCGCATCGATCAGCCAGGCAATCACGCAGACATCGGCCCAGGTCTCGGCGGGATAGTGAAAGACGTTTGAGTATTTCGCCTTGCCACTGATGAGTTCGTCAATCATCTCCTCACGCGGCTTGCCCAGCGTCTCGGCGGCGCGATAGAGCAGTTGCCCGTGGCCGACCTCATCCTGCACCTTCGCGCACAGGGCGAGCTTGCGCTTGAACGTCGGCGCGTGCGGAATCCACGTGCCCTCGGGCAGCGCACCGCAAATCTCGCTGTTGGCGTGCACGTGAATCAGCCGGATCAGCTGCTGGCGATAGTCATTGGGCATCCAGTCGCCCGGCTCGACCTTGTCGCCCCGCGCGACACGGGCCTCAAACTTCGCCAAGCGATCCTCGTATCCCGGGTCGCCCGGCTTGTCGCCCCAGCCCGCTGTGTTGTCCGCCAGTCTCACCATGACGCACTCCTGCATTGGGTCCGCTTGTGCGGACCTCCTTGGCCATTTACGCCGTCCGGCGTTTCAACCCTTCAAACAGATAATCCGCCAGCATCGTGCCGACATCCTCGCCGCTCATCGGCCCGTCCGGCCGGTACCACACCGACACCCAGTTCAGCGCCGACAGGATGAACAGCGTCGCGCTGGCGGCGCTGCTCGCACCGATGAACCGCTCGCGCATCGCTTGCTCGACCAGCCCGCGAAACAATCGCTCGTAGTCATCGCGCCGCGCCGTGAAGGCCGCCCGACGATCCTCCGGAAGGTGCCGCCACTCAAACGTATAAACCGCCGCGGCGTCCAGATCGCCCGTGATCACGCCGACGTGCGCGACGATTGCCGCGCGAAGCTTCTGCATCGTTCCGCGATCCGCCGCAACGATCGGCTGCAGCGCCGCGAAGAATCGGTCGGCCGATGCCGCCAGGATCTCCCAAAGCAGATCATCCTTGCCGGCAATGTGCGAATAAAGACTACCGCCTAATATTCCGACCTGCTCGGCGATTTCGCGAACGCTCGTCCCCGCGAAACCCTTCTCGCGAAACAGCCGGCACGCCGCGCGATGAATCTCAATCTTGCGGTCAACGGCTACCGACATCGCGCGCTCCCGGCTCCTTCAGCCATCCTCCCAATAGGCCGCCCGACAACCTACGAGGAATCATATCCGGACCACACCAAACCTAACAAGCGCTTGTTGCAACCATAAGTATAATACTTTCAACCACTAACGTCAAGGCTTGCG
This sequence comes from Phycisphaerae bacterium RAS2, assembly GCA_007753915.1. Classification (NCBI taxonomy): domain Bacteria; kingdom Pseudomonadati; phylum Planctomycetota; class Phycisphaerae; species Phycisphaerae bacterium RAS2. The sequence goes on along the minus strand of CP036352.1, from coordinate 1,277,603 downwards.
CCATGGGGATTCGTTGAGCCTGCCTCAATTCCCCCGTTTCAACAATCCGATTATTCTGCTCGTGATAACATCGATTGTGCAGGGCTCGTTGGCGGGCCCTGATGCCGCCACAGCGCCGAACGGCACATGCGTTGCCGCCAAAACGGGAGTCTTCTGCCGACCGTGCCCGCGCTCCACCACGTCATTCGCGACCTTATTCAGGGCTTGCCCGCCTTGTCGCCGCTTGCCTTCCTGCTTGCGCTGCGAAACCCGCGACGACTCCCCATCTTCATCGCCGACACGGTTCGACTCTATCGCGGCCACGCGCGGCTGCGCGTGCCTTCCATCACGCCGTGGGAATTGCTCGGCACGTCGCAACCCGTCACGCTTCGCCTCGGCGAGAACGGCCTCTTCGCCGCAATGGAGAACAACTTCCTCATGATGCAGATCGCGGCCATGCTCAAGCCGCAGCGCATCTTCGAGATCGGCACGAGCCAGGGCCGCACGACGGCGCTGCTCGCCATGAACACGCCGCCCGATACGCAGATCTTCACGCTCGACCTGCCTCCTGAAGCGACGCTCCCCGCCGGGGTGAGCGATCTGCACCTGATCGAACTCGCCCGGAAGGAACTGGGCATCGCCTTCCGGGGAACCAACTGGGAATCTCGCATCACGCAACTGCTCGGCGACAGCGGATCGTTCGATTTCACCCCCTACTTCGACTCCATGGACCTCGTCACCGTCGACGGCTCGCACACGTACAAATTTGTCCGGCAGGACAGTCTCAATGCATTCCGCATGATCCGCCCCGGTGGTGTCATCCTCTGGCACGACTTCGAGTCGATGCGCAGCGAGTACGGCGTCAGCCGATTCGTCGATGAGTGCCGCCGCGCCGGCCTTCCGGTCTATCGCCTCGGCCGGGAACAAGGCGACAGCCGCTACGCTGTGCTGCGCGTCTCGGACGAGATCAAGCAAAAGCTTGGAGCGATGAATGGGTGACGGGGGAATGGGAACACTGAGGCCGCCCAGTATTCGATTACAGTGATGATGATTACAGTTGAGAATCAGCTCGAATAACAAGCGTTGCCCGGCGCTCCCTGACGGTCGCAGCTCGTTGATTCCGACATCCTATTTCGCTATTCGCAATTCGCTAAACGCAATTCCCCTCACACCATCACCACGCTATCCATCTCGCCGTACGGATTGCGCTCCATGTGCGCGTTGCCGGGGTCGCTCACCCAGCGGCCGTCGATCACATACCGATAGCGATAGCGACCCGGGGCGAGCGGGAGTTTCACCTGAAACATGCCGTCGGCCATCGGCACGAGCGGTGTCCGCCCCGGGTTCCAGTCGTTGAAATCACCCGCCAACCGCACCGACAACGCGCGATCGGCGCGAACCGTGAAAATGACGCCGTCTTCCACGGCGCGCGGCCCGTAAATGAAGTCGATTTTTCGTTGCGTTTCCGCGGGCGTCGGCGCGGCAGCGCGGCTGCCGCCGTTCGAGCGCGACGGGCCCAGCAGCGTTTGCGACGTCGCCAGCAATCGATTGGCATCCGCTGCCAGCGCTTCGGCACGTTTCAGCAGCGCATCGTCGGGCTTGCCACTCTTTCCGCTAACCGCCGCGGCAACCCCCGGAACCTTCGCCGACACCGGACGATCCGCCTCATCTTCACCCGCACCGACGGCGACCAGTTCCCGCGATGAACCGGCGCGCGCCGCATCGATGCGCTCCACCGCCGCGGTTGCGATGGCTGGCTGCGTGAGCGAGAACGCCGGCCCCGCCCCCATCGAGCCGACTTCTTTCGCCAGCCGTTGAAAGTCCTTGCAGCCCGCGCTGGCCGGGTCGTATTCCGTGATCGGCTGGCCCAGGCTGGTGCTCTCTTTCAGCTTGGTGTTGAAGTTGATGAAGCTCGTATACATCGCGTCGCCGTGCCGCTTGCGAAGCTCGGCGAGAATCTCGCGGCCCAGCTTTGTGCGCACGTCGTACAGGTTCGCCAGGATGCGCACCGCCACCTTGCGGCCGCTTTCGGCGCGGATCGACCGGATCGTGTCGAGCTGCTTGGAGAGCCCATGCAGGGAGAAATAACCCGTATCAACCGGAACGATGATCTCGTCGGCGGTGTGCAGGGCGCTCTGCGTCAGGAAGCCGACCGTCGGCGGACTGTCGATCAATACAAAATCATATTTTTCGGCCGCCGGCTCCAGCAGCCGCCGCAGTCGGTGCTCGCGATTCGGCACGCCCGCCAGCCGCTGTTCCAGCGTCGCCAGATCCGTCTTGGACGGCACGAGATCGAAGTTGCTGGAAATCTGCCACGTGATGCGGCTCAATTCCATCGGCGGCTGGTCGTCTTCCAGCAGCAGCGCATCAGTTACGCTTGTCTCAATCTGTTCCTCGGGCACCGCCAGCCCCAGCGCGCAATGCCCCTGCGGGTCCAGGTCCACCGCCAGCGTGCGATATCCCTCGCGCGCCAGGCACGCGCCGAGATTGATGATGATTGTCGTCTTTCCACAGCCACCCTTCTGGTTGGCGACGGCGATGATCCTCATAAATCCATCCTTGGACCTGAAGAACCCGAAATCGGCCCGAGGTGCACGTCCTGCGCACCGGAACCGGTGATTTCTGCGCTTCCAATAATCTCTTCTCGGCCGGACGATTCACAGCCCTTGAGCGTTTATCGGACGAATTCCCATTTTCAGCATCGTAAACGCGATTTTCCAGCCTTTCCAGTGCCACTCGCAACCCGCCTGAACGAATGCAACTTGTTCCTACAACGAACCTTAACACTACCAACCGCCTCCGCACTCACGCAGAGATCGCACGATGCTACCCCTTCTTGAACCCAACTGCTTGAGCCGATACGATTTGCCGCAATTCGCCCATTCATCCCCTTAGCCATTCCCCGCGGTGTTGTTTCACCATGCCGAGCTCCCCGAAACGTGTTGCTGACGAATCCCAGCACTCCCAGGCGGCCGCTCAAACCGGACCGGTCCAATGGGAGCGGCTCTGTGAAATCCTCGGAAAATCCGCCGACGCCCGGGTCATGGTCCTCGGCGACTACATGATCGACCGCTATCTCTATGGCGACGCCGAACGGATCAGCCCCGAGGCCCCGGTTCCTGTTCTGCGTGTCGTGCGACAGGAGGACGCACTGGGCGGGGCCGGATCGGTCGTCGCGGACATTCGAGCACTGGGCGCCCAGGCGGTGTGCGTCGGCGTCACCGGGAGCGACTCCGACGGTGACCGGCTGCGCGAGCTTCTGACCGGTGTCGGCGCCCAGGTCGCCGGACTCATTGCAGATCCATCGCGGCCGACGACGCGCAAGACACGCCTCGTGGGCCTCGCGCAGCATCGCCATCGCCAGCAGCTCATTCGCATCGATGACGAATCCTCGGCGCCCTTGAGCACGCCGGCGGCAGCCGAGCTATTTGCCGCGATCGAGCGCGATCTCGCCAGGTGTCACGTTCTTTGCATCGAGGATTACAACAAGGGCGTCGTCACGGCCGACCTCGCCCGTCGCGCCATTGCGCTGGCAAAACAGCACGGCATCCCCGTGCTGATTGACCCAGCCAGCATCCACGACTACTCGCGTTACGCCGGCGCGACGCTCATGACGCCCAACCGCACCGAAACCGAAAAGGCGTCCGGGCTGCAATTGCGGACGATTGATGCCGTCCGCGAACACACCGCGGCAATCCGCAAGGCCTGCTGCACCGAATCGGTCTGCGTCACGCTCGATGCCGAAGGCGCGGCACTGATCGGTCCCGACGGTTCTTTCCAGCATGTTCCCACGCGAGCGCGCGACGTGTACGACGTGACCGGCGCGGGCGATGAAGTCCTGGCGGCGCTGGCCGTCGCTTTGGCCGCGGGGGCGTCACAGCTTGAGGCCGTGGCCATCGCAAACGTCGCCGGCGGGCTGGAAGTCGAGAAGTTCGGCTGCGTGCCGATCACGCGGGACGAGATCCTCGGCGAAATTCTGCTCGAACATCATCGCCAGCTCGGTAAGGTCCGCACGCTTGAGCAACTCAAACCCGAGCTGGCGCGCCGCCGATCGCGCGGCGAGACCATCGCCTTCACCAACGGCTGCTTCGATCTGCTGCACCCCGGCCACGTCGCCACGTTTGCGGCAGCCAAGCAGCATGCCGATGTCCTCGTGATCGGCCTCAACTCCGACGCATCGGTCCGGTCACTGGAAAAGGCGCCGGATCGCCCGATCGTGAATCAGTCCGACCGTGCGACGGTGCTGGCGGCGCTGGCCGACGTCGATTACATCGTGATCTTCGACGAACCGACGCCGCAGCACTTGATTGAATCCATCGTGCCCAACGTGCTGGTCAAAGGGGCCGACTGGAAGGGCAAGCCGGTCGCCGGACAGGATGTTGTCGAAAAACACGGAGGCCGCGTGGTTTTCGTCCCGCTGCTCGAGGGCCGCAGCACGACCGATCTGATCGCCCGCGCGCGAAGCGGCCAAGGCCGCTGACGCTCGAGGCGAAATGGAACCCCCTACGGAATGACCAAGCTCCCTTCGCTCACGATCTTCTTCCCGTGCTACAACGAGGAAGCCAACGTCGCGCGCACGACAGCCAACGCCCTCGCCGCCGCGCAGACGTATGCCGAGGACTACGAAGTCATCATCGTGAACGACGGCAGCCGCGACCGCACGGCCGATATCGCCGACGAGCTTGCAGCGAAGAACGCTCGCGTCCGCGCCGTGCACAACAACCCCAACCTTGGTTACGGCGGGGCCGTGGCGCGTGGTCTGCGCGAGGCCACGAAAGAGTGGATCTTCTTCACCGACGGCGACGGCCAGTTCGACATGATGCAGATGGACCGGCTGATCGGCCTGCTGGATCGGTGCGATTTCGCGGTGGGTTATCGCGCGAAACGGGCCGATCCGTTCTTTCGCAAGAGCAATGCGTTCTGGTGGGGCGTGCTCGTGCGGTCGCTTTTCGGGTTGAAGGTGCGGGACATCGACTGCGCGTTCAAGCTGCTGCCCAAATCGCTGATCGACCGGATCGAGTTGAAAAGCCGCGGCGCGCTGATCAGCACGGAGCTTCTGGCGCGGGCCAAGTTCCGCGGCCTGCGCATCGCCGAGACAGCCGTCGATCACTTCCCGCGCACCGCCGGCCAGCAAACCGGCGCGAACTGGAAGGTGATCCTTCGGGCGTTCAAGGAATTGTTCAAGCTGCGGAAGGACATCCGTCGCGAAGGCCTTCCGCCGCCGGAAAATCGTGAGCCGTAGGCCCGTGGGGTGTCTCTCCGCCACGGGGGATCCGCGAATCGACGCACCAAATCCGTAGAAGCACGGTGGGCACCCCCGGCACGTTCCGCCGCATGTCGAAGATCCGCTGTGGCGGAACTGCGGCGGCTCGGACCGGCGCGCGGCAGAATCCAGCAATTTGTCAGCGTTTGAAGTTCGTGCGGCCCAGGCCCTTCGAGCCGTTCATGGCCGCGCGGAAGAAGGAGTTCCTCGCCCGACCGATGCCCGGCAGGCGGCCCTGGCCGATGCCGAAGTCACCGCCGATGAAACCCGGCGTGGGCCGCGGACCGGACGTGTTGTTCAACTGCTGAAGGACCGACTGGTCGTTCTGCTGGGTGGGGTCGGTCGGCGTGACGGTGCCGGTCGCCGGATTGTTGTTGCCGAGCAGGTTGGTCCAGTTGCCGCCGGGATTGAGCATAATGCCCAGACCGCGATCATTGAGCATGGCGAACAATTGATCGGCCCCGCCGAGGCCGAACACATCGTTGACGTTGACCGTGCGATCAAACTGCACGTTATCGATGGCGCGGGTCAGGGCCTGCGTGATGAACTGGCCCGGCGTGACGAACCGCGAGCGGAAATTCTGCAGACCGCCGAACGAAGTCGATTGCGTCTGAATCGCCTGAATCAGACCACGGCCCTGTTCGGAAAGGGACATGCGATACTGGCCGTTGCCGTCGTACTCGATCTGAAAAATGTCCGTGCCCTTCTTCGACAGCACGGCCACGGGCGCTTCGATCTCCATGTCGCTGCGCGTCGAACCCTCCGCGACGCCGGCGCGGACTGCACCGTGCGCCAACTGAATGCGGCTGCGCGCGGCGCCGTCCTTGATTTGCAGCTCCGAGATGTTCACAAGCGACAGCCGATCGAACAGCAGCACGGTCGGCGGATCGGCCGGTCGCGCGACGAGCTTCACCTTGCTGCGGATACCGACGGAAATCTGCTGGCCCGCCTTAATGGTGTCGCCGGTCTTGAGCGAGTCCCAGCCGGCCCTCACCTTTGGATCAGTCCCGGTCGGCGCGACGCGGACGTTGCCTTGTACCTCCACCGCTTCGTACACAAGTGTGCCGTCGCCCTGATTCACGACCGGCGCGGCAGGCCCGGACGCGGGCGTATCGGCCCAGGTGGACTGCGGCGAAGGCATGAAGGCCATCGCGAGCATTGCCGTCGGCAGCATTCGTCGAGTACGCATGGCTACACCTTTTCCCCCCTACGGGACGCGAGGAAGTCCAGATAAAGATATACGTTACGAGACCCCCGGCGGGCAAATGCGATTTTTCGCCTTTTTTCCGGGCCGATGGCGCTCGCCTTACCTCTTGCTGTTCAACTGGTTACGCTCGATCCGCCCCCGGCTTTCATCGGCCCGGGGCGGTACGGCTCATCATCTATTGGGGCTGGTTCGGCCGATTCGGCGGCTTTACCGGCGGCGGCACGATCAGGTTGCCCTGCTCGTCGCGATCGCGTTCGTCGCTCAATTCCACGCCGGGCGATTCATACAGCCCCTTCTTCTCCATGACTTCGTCGGCCTTGCGCATCAGGGCGGCCAGTGCCGAGCCGCTCATGTAATCGTAGTCCACCGTGTCGCTCAGCATCTCGCGGTAGATCAACTCGCGCATCGCGTAGCGCCGGTCGCTCAAGCCCCAACTGCCGAACAGCCGCATGTTGATGCCACCGTGGATCTGACAGATTCGGCAGACCATGAAGGCCACCGAGCCAATGTCGATCACGTTCTCCGGCTGAAGTTTCCATGCGGCCCGGGCGATGCCGCGGTCCTCCAGTTTTTGTCGCCGCTCTTCGAAGTTCGCGCTGGTGTCTTCTCCATCCGCGAGGATCAGCATGGCGCGGTAGGCCTCGTCGACGGTGACGACGTCCACTTCCGTCAGGTAGGCATGAAAACCCTCGTCGCTCAACTCGGCGGCGTTCGCCGGCGGCGCGGACGTGCGCGGACCGGTGCAGCCGAGGATTCCAGTACCCAGAGTCAACGCGAGGAAATAGCCGAGGATGCGCAGAAGGGTCGGTTGATGCCCAATTATACACCGCAAACGAGCGGCCGGCATGAAAATGTTCGTCAGAAGGACCATGTAATACCCGTCAGGAGAAAGGTCCGAGTGGTGCGGTCCGAAAAAGCATCGCCGGGGAAGAACGTGCCGAATCGCACGGTCCACGCCAGGTCGCTCCAAATACGCCAGTTCGCGTAGTAATCCATTTCCCAGCCGAGGTAGCCGCTCTGCTGATCGGCGAGTACGTCGCTGACGGCGGCCACGGATCGATGCTTGTAGTAGAGGTAGTAATCGGTGCCGAGTTCCAGCTCGCGTGTCGCCTCGATGGTCGGCAGCGGGCGAAACGAACCGCCCAGCCGCCAGGCGTGCAGGTTGGAGTTGCGCGGCGAGAACGAGATACCCGTGTCGCGGAAGCCGAAGCCGTTGAAACCGCGATCGACGGTGTCGTTGCGGTTGCCGCCGACGGCATTGGTGGGACTGCCCAGCCGGTTGGAATCGCCGCTGGCGAACATGTACTCGGCCGAGACGACGGGCTTGGTGCGATGGCGGAAGTAATAATCGAGCCGATGATCGAAGCCCCATGCCTTGATCTCGTCGGTGAACATGAACCGGCGGTTGCCGTAGCTCTCGCCGCGCTCGATGACCCACTCGGACAGATATCTTAGGTTGTCAATAATCTGACCGGTCGAGCCGAAACCGTAGTACTGCGAGTCGTACCGATAGTTCTGAAGGTAGTTCGGCGGGTCCTCGCGCGTGTCGTCGTCCTGAAACGCTGCGTACGCAAACGGCTCGTGCTTGTCCCAACCCTTGTACTTCGTCTGCACGATCCAGAACTGCCGGTCGGAATGGTCCGACACGGGACGGCTGCGGTCGATGTTCTCGGTGCTGGCGGGCATTCGGCCGTAGAGCAGCGTCGTTTCAAAATCGAGCCATTCGCCCTGCAACTGCACGTGATCCAGCGGGACATCGAGGGCGTAGCCGGTGCCGATGTACACGAGGTCGCGGCCGACCTTGACCTTCAATTCAAACGGCGCATTGGATTCCGTGTTGAGGCGCAGCGCCTTGGCGACATCGAACTGATACCAGCCGCGCTCAAGGTTCGGCCCATCGAGATCGTCCTCATTCGGCGTGAACGAGTCGCCGTGGTTCCAGTCGAAGTATGTGGCGCGGACGCGCAGGTAACCCTCGTGAATGCCGCGGTCGGCCGTGAACGAGGTCCAGACGCGCAGCTCGTTCTGGCGGAGCGTGCGGCTGCTGTTGAAGCCGTCGTCAAAGAGGAAGAAGTACGAGTTGAACCAGCCGCCATAATCGAGGCGAAACTTCTGTGAGAGCGGAAGGGCTTCCTGATACCTCCGCTGATTCTCCCGCTCGAGTGACCGCTGGCGTTCAATGAACGATGAACTGGTCCCGCCCGGTTGATTCAAACCCATCTGCGCGCGAGCCACCGCCGGCAGCGCAAGCAGCAACGCGATGGCGAGAAACGAGTATCGCGGAATGCGAACGGGCGAGGGGGGCAAAGCCGAGTCTACCTCCGTGTCGTCGGCATCAGGCAGTCCAAGAGACTTCGAGCGAAACCCGTTTCGCTCGTTCGACCGCGCCTCACCGGGGAATAGTGCGGCCGGCCGTGTCGAATTTCAAGCGCCGGCGGTCTCGAATCTCGCAAGCCGCGTGCGGCCGGGCGGATTCATCGCGCTCTTTCCGGTATCGGCGCTCTGCGTGCAGCCAACCGATTGAAGAACGCGGCCGGGCGGCCTGCATTGCCGTGCATCCGCGCTATCAATGTTGGAAATGGGGTTCACCGCATTCTCGCCTGCGTGAGCTACCGGGTGGGCATCCGTGCTCGAAGGAACTCCGAGAGTCGGGCCGCATGCACCTCGCGACTGTGCGATTCCATCGCGGGGGGCGGGCCAAGGTCGGCGCCGGCTCCGGCTTCGCAGAACGCGCGAACCTGCTTGAGGGCTGCAGCAAGACCGGCTGAATCGCCCAGCCCCGCGCGAAACGAACGGTCCGGCGCGATCGACGACAGCAGGCGATAATCACAACTGCCCGGCGCTTCTTCAAGGCAGAGGATCGGCCGACGGGCCGCGAGGTATTCAAACACCTTGGCGCGCGGGGTCCAATGTCCGGCCTCGCGCCCGGTGAGCAGCAGCAACGCATGAGCGCCGGCGATCTGCTTCCACGCCTGTTCGCACGGCAACAGGCCCGTGGCTTCGACGCGTTGATCCAGCCCCATGTCGCGGAGGTAATCCCGTGAAAGGTTGCCGACGAACCGCACGCGAACGCTGCGCGCGACATCCGGCGGCAAAGCGCGGAGCGAATCGAGGAACAACTCCGGCCGATTGCGCGCGATGACCGTTCCGACATGGGCGAGGACCATCTCACCATCCGCCGACGGCGGCGCGGGCGGAGGCGGCATCGGCGGCAACGCTGGGTCGAACCCATTTGGAATGACGGTTACGCGCTCGGGCGGCAGGGCGAATTCACGAAGGATGTCTTCTGCCATGGTGTCCGACACGGCGACGATTCCGGCCGCGGCGCGAATGCATTCCGTGTAAAGCGACTTATGGCGATTCTTCGCGAAGGAATACAGCGGCTCGTAGCCGCCCGGGCCGAACCATGTGTCGCGCATGTCGAGGAAAAACGGCGCGCCGCTCGCGCGTTGCACCCGCAGCCCCAGCCACGCCGCGCTGGCCGGTGGAAACGACGCGAGCACGGCGTCAATTGGGGACGACGGCGTCCGCCATGCATGCGATGCTTCCGCCGCGCGCATCCAGCCTCGAAAACGGTCGGGAAAAATAAAGTCGCGGAGGAATCGTTTGAGGCCCGGCCGCTTCACACGGCGCGGGTCGTAATCGGGAAACGATTCGATCCCCCCGCCACGCGGATCGTCCACTGAATGCACCGCTACGGACGGCAGGTCGCGCGGTGGTGTCGTCCGGCGGGCGGTCAAGACCTCGACGCTCCAACCGTGGCGGGGCAGAAACCGTGCGAAGGCGCCGATCCGCTCGGCCGCGGCGCCAATCGCCGGCGGATACCAGTAGGAGACGAGCAACAGCCGTCGCATCGGCGCGAGGTTCGTTGCGAGATGGTCGTCCGCCACGGTCATGGGCGACATTGAAGCTTTTGTTTCGCCGTGCGTCTACGGTTATGGTGGAAAACCGCGCGGTGAACGCCGGCCAACCGGAGAAATGCCGCCCCGCGAGCGTGATGTGGAGTTTATGGCCAACGGAATACACGTTGTGATCGTGCCTTCGTGGTGGCCGTCGCCGGAGCGGCCGTTGCACGGCGTGTTCTTCCCGGATTTCGCGCGGGCCATGGCCGAGGCCGGCGTTCGGGTCGGAGTCGTGACGCCCGATCTGGTCGGCGCGCGCTTTTGGCGCGAGACATCTGCACGATGGCGAACGCGGGTGGAGTGGGAAGCGGTTGATGGTGTTCCGGTCGTGCGCGTGCGCGGTCGGCACACATCGCTCGGTCGACCGAGCATTCACATGCGAGCCTATCGCCGGCGGCTGGAGATCGGGTTGTCCGCGTACGCCGAGCGATGCGGTTCACCCGACGTCTTGCATGCGATGGCGGCGCTGCCTGCGGGATGGGCCTGTACGCATTTGGGCGGCGCGCTCGCGTCGCGCGTGCTGATCACCGAGCACACCGGGCCGTTCGCCCTGCTACTGCGCCCATCGGGTGCCGAGAAGATGACGCTCTCCGCTCTGTCCCGCGCCGTCGAGGTCGTGGCAGTCAGCGCGAACTTGAAAACCGAAATGCAGGTCGCCGGCGTGACGCGACCGATCGGTGTCGTGGGCAATCTCGTGGCCGATGCTTTCCAGCCCGGTCCGCCGCCGGAAGCTCCTCGTGCGGGCAATGCGCAAGCGCAATTCCATGTCGCTTTTGTTGGCCGGCTGACGGTTGAGAAGGGACTGCGGGAATTGATCGCTGCGGCGCAGCTTCTTGCGAAGCAGCCCGAGCCGCGCTTCGCGTGGCATTTTGTCGGAACGGGGCCGATGGAGAGCGAACTTCGCGCGGCGATGACACGGCTCGACGCCGAGTCGGTCTTTCACGGATACCAGGACTCGGCGGGAGTCGCGTCGATCCTGCGGTCAAGCCATGCGCTCGTGCTGCCCAGCTACGGCGAGAACTATCCGCTGGCCATTTGCTAGGCGTTGGCGAGCGGGCGCCCGGTGGTTACAACCGACGTGCCGGGCTGCGCCGCGCTGGTCGGCCAAGGCGACGGGTTGATGGTGTCCGTCCGCAATGCGGTGGCGCTGGCCGATGCGCTGCAACGCTGCGCTGTGGATTACGCTCAATGGGACTGGCGAGCGATCGGCACGCGGGCGCGAGAGCGATTCTCGCGGGCCGGGGTGGCGAAAGACTATATTCGTCTCTATGAAACCGTCCGGGCCGGCGGCCGAACGGGGAATTCATTGCGGTAGGGATTATGTGCGGAATCGCCGGAGTCATGCTCGACGAACTCGACCCCCGCGCGGCGGAATGGGTCACGGCCATGACGCAGCGTCTGCATCATCGCGGGCCGGACGACGGCGGCGCGGCAGCGTTCGGGCTGGGCGGGCGGCCGGTCGTGACGCGGGCGCTGGGGCCGCCGGGGCGGGCTGTCGAATGGGAGTATCTCGTCGGACAGGCGGCGCTGGGCGTGCGACGGCTGGCCATCGTGGACCTGTCGCCGGCGGGGCATCAGCCGATGGCGTCGGACGACGAGGCGGTGTGGCTGGCCTTCAATGGAGAAATCTACAACCACGCGGCGCTGCGCGAGGAATTGACGGCGCGGGGCATGGCGTTTCGCGGGCGATGCGATACGGAAGTCTTTTTATCAGCATACCGTGCCTGGGGCGTGGACTGCTTTGAGCGCCTTGAGGGCATGTGGGCCGCGGCGATCTTCGACTGGCGCGAGGGCCACGCGGTGCTTGCGCGTGACCGGCTCGGCATCAAGCCGCTGTATGTCACGCGATTTGAGAAAGGTCTGGCCTTCGCCTCGGAGATTGCCGCGTTGCTGACGCTGCCGGGCGCGCCGCGCGAGGCCGGCGAGCCGGGCCTGCGCGATTTTCTCATTCGCGGGCTTGTCGATCACAAGCAGGAGACCCTGTTCGCGGGGATTCACGCCTTTCCGCCGGGATGTTACGCCGTGTTGAATCTTCAGCGACGCGAGGGCGCGAGCGCATCGGGCATCCTTCGCCGCTTCTGGCGACTGGACCTCTCGCCGCGCGATTTGCCCGATGCCCCGAAGCGCGTGCACGATGCGCTGGCGTCGGCCGTCAGCTCTCATCTCGTCGGCGACGTTCCCGTCGGCACGTGCCTCTCCGGCGGCATCGACAGCTCGTCAATCGTCGCGCTGCTGGGCCGCCGCAACCGCGAATCACCCGGGGCATGGTCGCAGCATGCCTTCACGGCCTGTCTGCCGGGCGACGCGCTGGACGAGACGCGCTTCGCGGAGGTCGCCGGCCGGGCCGCCGGATCGCTGCAATGGCATCGGGTTGAGCCGAGCGCGGAGCGCCTGGCGGCGGCGATGGAACCGTTCGTCCGACACCAGGGGCAACCCGTCGGCTCGGCGTCGATGTACCTGCAATGGGAAGTGATGGCGCTGGCCAAACAGACGGGCGTCAAAGTTCTTCTGGACGGCCAGGGCGGCGATGAGCTGTTCTGCGGGTATCACGGCCATGTGCCGCCGTTCCTTGCGTCGCTGATTCGGCGTGGCCGGATCGGGGCGTTCCTGCGCGAATACCGGGCCGCGCGGCGGGGACTGTTCGCCGACGGCGGTTTGCGCGAGCACATCGCCGCGGCGCTGTTGCCGCCCGACTGGCGCGACGCGCTGCGATTGCGACGGGATCGCGCGACGATGGACTGGCTCGCACCGGAGCTATTCTCCGTCGAAGAGGCGCCCACGCTGGCTTCGGCCCTGGGGTGGCAGGACGAGTCCGGCGAGGCGACGACCGGCGGCGGCGCGCTGGAGGCCGAACTGACGCGCATCCTGCTGCGCGAGAGCCTGCCCGCCCTGTTGCGTTACGAAGATGCCAGTTCGATGGCACATTCCATTGAAGCGCGCGTGCCCTTTCTCGATCGCGGCGTATTGGAATTGGCGATGCAACTGCCTTCCGCGTTGAAGATTCGCGACGGCGTCAGCAAGGCGGTTCTGCGCGACGCGATGCGCGGCCTCGTCCCCGAGGAGATTCTGTCCCGCCGCGACAAGATCGGCTACGGCGCGCCGCAGGCGGCGTGGCTGCGCGGGGCATTGCGCGACTGGTGGGTGGATGCGGTCACGTCGGACAGCTTTTTCAACCGCGGGTGCTTCCGGCCCATCGGAGTGAAGGCACTGATGGAGCGGTTCGATCGTGGCGATGACAGCGCGGCGACACCGCTTTGGCGCATGGCGATGGTAGAAACCTGGGCGAGGATGCATCTGGATTGAGCGAGCCCGCCGCCGCAACATAGCCGCTAGACGCCGCGACCATGCCATCCCCATTCGGGCTTGCGACAACCACCCAAGTGATCAGTGAGCTCGGGCCAATGGCAGTTACGTTTTCTCAAGCATCACGACTTCGCCGCCGCTGCCGATGCGCCGGATGCCGCGCAGAGCCATGCCCATCATTTCGGGGTTCGTCGCCCAGCGCATGGCCTCGGTGCCGCTGATGTCCTGGTCCTGATACATCTTCAACAGGTGCTGATCGAAGCTCTGCATGCCCGACTCGCCCGTCTCGATGTACGTCAGCAGCTCCCCCAGTCGCCGCTCGATGATGAACTTCTCCGTCACGGCGCTGCCGCGGAGCACTTCCACCGCCGGCCGCCGCCCGCCCGACGCCGTCGTGACCAGCCGCTGCGAGATAATTGCCTCGACGTTCGTCGCCAGTTGCGAAAGCAGGATCGAATGCTCGTCAGCCGGGAACATGGCGATGATGCGCTCGATCGTCTGCGCCGCGTTGGAGCTGTGCAGCGTGGAGAAGACCTGGTGCCCCGTGTCGGCGGCGCGCAGAGCGATCTTCAACGTCTGCACGTCGCGCAATTCGCCGACAAGGATCACGTCCGGGTCCTGCCGCAAAGCCTGGCGCAGCGCCTGTTCAAATGACGGCGTATCGGTGCCAAGCTCGATCTGCGAGACCATCGCCTTTTTGTTGGTGTGCACGTACTCAATCGGGTCTTCAATGGTGACGATCTTGCTTCGATAGGTGTCGTTGACGAGGTCGATCATGCTTGCCAGCGTCGTGCTTTTTCCGCTGCCGGTTGTGCCGGTCAGCAGCGTGAGGCCGCGCTGCGAGCGTGCGATGTCGTGAATGACGGCCGGAAGTTTCAACTCGTCGAACGATGGGATTTTTCCCTGGATGACGCGCAGGACCACGCCGCAGCCGTTGAGATGCTGAAAGGCGCTGCATCGAAAACGGCCGAGATCGGTGTGTGAATACGAGAAATCGATTCCCTGAATGATATCTCGATCAAGATCAGGCTTGCGTGACGGGGGCAGAATCTCCATCAGCAGATTGCGCACCTGGGCATCGGTGAGCGTCGCGCCCTGAACAAACCGGGCCGTGCCGTTGATGCGCATCATCGGCGCCGAGCCGGCCTGGATGTGCAGGTCCGATGCGTTGTTGTCGATGGCGAACTTCAAGAGCTGGGCAAGTTCCACGGGTTGGCTCCAAATGGCAGTGCCCGGCGATTATACCGGATTCACGCGGGACGACGCCGCCGTGGCAACAGAAGGCGAAGCTCCTCCATGCGCAGAACAGCCGCCACCAACAGGTACGCCGCGACCGCCGCACCCAGTGGCCCAAACACCTGCACCCCCCGCGAAGCCAACCGCCCCATGCCTGACAGATCAACGCCAGCCACCCACCGATCAACGGCCCACGCCGTAGCGCCCGCGGCCGCCGCTCCCAGCGCCGTTCGCATCGTTGAAGTGATCAACAATCTCGCGCCGATGCGCCCCTGCATCTTTCGCCGCAGGAGCCAGACCGAGATGGCGACGTGAAGCGTGGCCGAGACCGACGTTCCAAGCCCAAAGGCCGCTTCGCGAACCTCTGGGTGCCACAATAGTGACAACACGAGCACGAAGTTGACCGCCACCAAGGCGCAACTGATCCACATCGGCGTCAGCGTGTCGCGCAGGCTGTAAAACCCTCGCAGGACGATGTGCTGGCAGCAATAGGCCGGCATCCCCAGGGCGTACCATTTCAGCGCGTAGGCAGCGCGGGCCGTCGCGTCGGCGTCGTAGCGACCGTATTGAAAGAGCAGGCGTATGATCGGCTCGGCGAGGATGAACAGCGCCACGCCGCACGGCAGGCCCTCGAAAATGGCGACGCGCATCGACTGGCCCAGCGTCGCGCGCAGACCGGGATAATCCTGCCGGCTCGCGTAGAGACTGAACAGCGGAAAAGCGGCGGTCGCAAGCGAGATCGCCAGCACGCCGAGCGGGAACTGATACAGCCGCTGGGCATTGTTGATGGCTGACAGCGCGCCGTCCGTCAGCGGATAGGCAATTGTTCGACCGAGCAATGAGAACGATTCGGGCATGCCCGGCCCGCGCGTCAGAAACGTGCAGATCTGCGCGTCGAGGTACACGCTAAGCAACAGGACCCCCTGCCCCAGCACGATCGGCACGAAGCTGCGCAGGATGCGGCGCAGCTCCGGGTCGTGCGTGTCCAGCGAGAAGCGCCACGTGACGCCCAATCGCCGCAACACGGGAAAGATGATCGCCAGTTGCACAACGGCAGCGATCAGCACGGAGATGGCGACGCCGTAGACGCGCTGCTCGGGCGCAGCGCCCAGCAACGGGCCGATTGCCTCGACACCGGCAATCATGAACAGATTGAGCACAATCGGCAGCAGCGAGGGGACGGTGAAGTGCTGAATGCAATTCAGAATGCTCGCGAAGAGTGCCAGCAGGCAGACGCTGATCATGAACGGGAGCATGACGGCCGTCAGTCCGGCCTGCAGGGCGCGCATCGGCCCGCCCGGCGCGAACTGCCAGACCGCGAGCGCCACGATCTCCAGCAAAACAGTCAGCACCGTGAGCGCGAGCGTCATCAATCCCGCGACACGCCCCAGCAGCAGCCACGCCGCCGGTCGGCCCCGCTGGTCCAGCGTCTCGGTGAAGACGGGCACGAACACAGCGGAGAGCGCCCCTTCGCCGAACAATCGGCGAAACAAGTTGGGCACGAGGAAGCCGTAGTTGAAGGCGTCCTGCACCCAGCTTTGCCCGAAGGCGCGGTTGACGATGATATCGCGTGCCAGACCTGTGACACGCGAGAGCAGCGTGCAGGCGGCGATAAGCTTGGCCGATCCGAGGTAACGATTCTCCGTCGACATGCCGCCGCACTATATCGAGGCAACCGGACCGTCACAAACGCTCATGCGTGCGGAGCCTGCAATCGAGCTGCGGCCGAACGGAGACGGCGTCCAGGACAGCTATCCACCCGCACACAGACGCGAAAGGCTCGAATCACGATTCCGTCGGGTGGCGTGGCCGCGATTTCTTGCGGCCATGTTGCATGAGCGCCGCCACGACCCGTTGCATCGCACGCGACAAACCCAACTTCTCCGCATCGCGCAGCGCCACCCATCGGCACGAGCCACGACGCTCACGCGCCGCGCCCATCGCCGCGTCGTACTCATACCCAACCATGCGAATACGCCGATGCGAGAGAACGTGTTCAAGGTCGCAGAATCTCCGCCCGCGCGCACGCGCCGGCGTGGCCTCACGAACCAGCGACCGCGCCGCCGATTCGATGGACCGCCCATTCGCTACCGCGCTGGGCAGCTCCCACAACCCTCCCCACAAACCTTCGTCCGGCCTTTGCACGAACAGGTAACGCCCGCCCCGCCGAAGCGCCGCGACCACATGCGTCTCGCACTGGACTTTCGTTTTCCGACGCTTGACCGGCCGATCCGCCACGGTCCCAGCCCGCCGCGCGGAACACAACGTCGCCACCGGGCACTCGCCGCACAACGCGGTCGCACCCGGCGTGCAGACCGTCGCCCCCAGCTCCATCAACGCCTGGTTGAAATCGCCACATCGTCGATCCGGCAGCAGCGACTCCGCAAGGCTCCAAATCTGTTCCTGGGTTTGTCGCTCTGCAACGTCGCCGCGAAGGTCAACCAGCCGCGCAAGCACACGCGTCACGTTGCCGTCCACGACCGCCGCCCGTGCGCCAAATGCAATCGACGCGATCGCGCCAGCCGTGTAGCGCCCGATCCCCGGCAAGGCGAGGAGCCCGTCCACCGTCCGCGGGAATTCCTCGTTCAGTTCACTCGCGATGATTTGCGCAGCCCGATGCAGGTTTCGGGCGCGGGAGTAGTAGCCCAGGCCCGCCCAGAGCTTGAGCACGTCTCCAGGCGATGCTTTCGCCAGGGCGCGCACCGTTGGAAACCGCCGAAGAAACCGCTCGTAATACGGAATGGCCGTCGCGACCTGCGTCTGCTGGAGCATGATCTCGCTCAACCAGACGGCGTACGGATCACTCGTCCCCCGCCAGGGAAGGTCGCGCCGATGCCTGCCGTACCACGACAACAAAGGTCGAGAGATGGTTGTGAGTTTCCCAGGTGGGCGTCGCGCCATGCGGCGATTCTACCCAACGGCGCGGCCGCACCAAGCCCAACGCTGCCTGCGTAACCTAAGTCTTGTTAACGCTTTAGGCGATGAATCGCCGATGAAATCCCGGTGTGGCTCGCAGTTTGCCGGACCGGGCGTGCGTCGGTATGCTATTTCGCGTTGCGAGCCGAATGTTCCGTGGAATCCACTCGCAGGCAACCCGATGCAGCGTCGTCGGGGCAATGCCGCAGCCCGGGGAGGTAGTTCGAGCATGACGAAGATAAAACTCTATCGCTGGCGGAAGAAGATACTTGTCGCAGCGGCCATGCTGCCGTTGTGCCAGACAACCGGCACCTGCGACTTGAGCACGATACCGAACCTGATCGGCCAGCAGATCGCCAGCGCGACGTTCAGCGTCGTCGTCGGCTCGGTTCAGCAGACGCTTCTGACGAGCTTCCCCTCGTCGGATGTCATCCAGATTCTGCTGGGCGGAAATCGCCAGCCGTTTTTCCCACAGTGACCCGCGCGACGCGATCGCCCCAACGAGGTGAACCTCCCATGAAGATAACCCCCCGCCGCGCCCGATTTGTCCGGCGTGTTTCCGTCCTGATCGCCGCTGCGCCGCTCTTTCAAGGCGTCGGCTGGTGCCAGACCGGCTTCAATCGCACTGCTGCAAGCGTCGCCAATGCGCTGCCTTCAACGTATTACAGCGTTCTGGAAGGCATCGCCCTGCTGCCGATTCGGCTGTTGATTTCCGGCGGGGACCTCGGCGGGACCGGTGGAACCGGGGACGGCAGCGGCGGCGGCGGAATCTGAACCCCGAAGCGCGGCGTCACTCGTCATCCGCCATCGCGCACATCACTCGCGGCAAATCCGCATCGCACAGCGCTCCGCGGCCGATCAAAACGAGCGTGCCCACCTGCATTTCGTCGGCACTCCACTTTGCTGCTTCCATGCACTGACGGGGCAGGTCCAGCCGCGCGGCACTCAACGCCCCTTTTGCCTCGGCGACAGCCTTTTCCAGTTGCTTCAAGACGCCCGACTTTTTCATCCGCGCCAGCACGTCGGCTGACTGCGCCGCGACGTCTTCCGACCGCGGCATTCGCATGTAGTCCTTGCCGCTCTCGCCGGGCGCGAGTTCAAACCAGACCACACCCCCGCGCAGGTATTTCTTGAAGAACGCCTCGGGGATCGTGCGCAGCACGAGTCCGTAACGTTGCTCGGGCAACTGACCCGTAAAGGCCTTTGACGTGATCACAACGTTCGTGCCGCGGTAGTGCAGCCCGTCGCCGATCTGCACGATCGCGTCCTCGAAGCGCACCCGCACGTGCTCCTGAAGCTGACGCGCCACCTCTTCAAACTTCTCTCGCGATAATCCAACGGACCCGGCCATGTCTCCCTCGCCAATCCATCGCGATCCTGTCGCCGCCCCCGCGCGAGTGTAGCCGGTTCGCGGCCGGCGCTCCACGGCGACCGCGGCGATTTGTCTCTTCAGACGATTCACGTTAGCATGAACCCTTCGCCGACGGCTTCATTCACGATGATCAACAACCCATGGACGGCCTCGGACGCTTGTGCAGGACGCACGCGAATCGCACCTGCATGAATCGGCCGCCTCCCTCATTCCATCGCATCCCGTCGCCGCGCCCTTGCCGCGCGACCTGGTTCGCGGCGCTGACGGCGCTCATCCTTTCGACAGCCTGCAACGAACCGGTCGATCCTTATCGCCGCGCTCCCGACGAGGGGTTGGTGTCGTATTCCGTCACGGCCGATGAGGTGCTTCGCCGCTGCGCCGCGGCCTATGGGCGTGCCCGCACGCTCACGGCGACCGGCGTGCTTAGCGCGTATCACAAGACGTCGCCGCGCGTAGTGCCCGTCGCATGGATGCTCGATCGACCCGGGCGGTGCAAGCTTCAGATCGGCGACGACGCGGTGATCGTGCTGGGGCGGGACTGGTGGAGCTATCGCGGCGGCGAAGGCCGGTTCACACGCCATCGGCAGTTCACGCGCACGCCGATACAGACCGCTGTATTGTTAATGACCGACGGTTTGCCGATGCTGGTCGACGAGCTTTTCGTGGAAGGAGAGGATGCGCTAAAACCGTCGGGCCTGCTGGGCCGACCGGGATGGCGCATCGAGGGCGCCGCGTGGGCCGGGGGCCGCCCCTGCTACGTCCTGACGCGGCCCGAGGGTGTTGGCAAGTCACAGCGCGAATTGTCGCTCTGGATCGATCAGGACTCGTTCCTGCTTCGCGCGTGGAAACTGTCCGGCGTCGACGGGCAGCGGCTCATCGCCGGGTGCGACTATCATGAGTTGTCGGCCGACTCGACGCTGCCGGCCGGCGCTTTCTCGCTGGAGGCGCCGGCGCCGCTGGCCCTGCCCGAGCCCGCGCAGCCGCAGCGCCCTTGATCGAAGCATTCGTCGTGCGAACTTATGGCCGCGCCGCCCTGCTTCAAAGCAATCGAAACACGAGGAACACGCATGGACCCGGCCCAGCGCCGATCACTGAAATCGCAGGCCCATCATCTCAAACACCGCATGACCATCGGCAAGGCCGGCGTCAATGATGCGGTGATCGAGACGATTCGAAGGCACTTCGACCACGTGGAGCTTCTCAAGATTCGCATGACGATGGACGAGGCGGCCGAAGTCGAACTCGCCGGCGACGAAATCGCCTCGCGCGTGCCGTGCGTGTTTGTCGCGCGCGTCGGCCATGTCGGCATCTTCTTTCGACCGCGGAACGGGCAGTCGGTTTCACCAGCCGGCTCGGCCGAAGCAACCGACGACGACGCGTCTGGCGAATAGCCCGCATCCCCGCTATAAATCGGGCGATGGCTACGCCTGATACTTACGTTCATCGGACGCTGGACTGCGGCGTCGAACTGGCGGCCCTGCCGCTGCCCGGCCGGCGCACGGCCGCATACGACCTTCGCGTTTTCGCGGGCCTGGTTCACGAACCCGCCGACCGGCTCGGCCTGGCCGGCACGCTCGAAGAGACGATCGACAAGGGCACGCAGCGCTACACGGCGCAGCAGATGACCGACGCGTTCGACGCCATCGGGGCGCAGGCGTCGTCGCGGGTCGGCCGCGAGTCGACGATTTTTCGCTGCGCCTGCCTGCCGGAGTACATCGAGCAGGCGCTGGAGCTTCACGCCGAGATGCTCCGCCGGCCGACGTTCCCCGAGGAGTTCTGCCGCGTCGCCGTCGAGCTGGGCAAGCAGGAACTCACCGCCCTGGAGGATGACCCCGGCGAGCTGTCGCGGCGGCTCATCGCGCCGCACGCCTACGGCCCCCTCCTCGGGCGACACGAACTTGGCACCGCCGAAAGCCTCGAGTCCATTCGCCGCAACGACCTCCTCGAATACTGGCAGCGCAACTTCTCGGCGCGCCGCATGCAAATCGCCGTCGGCGGCGCTGTGGATGTTGACCGGTTCGCTCGGCGGGTCGATGAGTTATTCGGCGGCTTCGGCGATGGCGCCGCGGCGAATGCCAACGGCTGCCGGCTGGAGTTCTCCCCCGGCGTGCGCCATCAGATGAAGGAGCTTGAGCAGCAACACATGCTCATCTGCTGGCCCGGCCTGTCCATGACGCATGCCGACGCGCCGGTCGAGCAACTGGTGCTGGCCATGTTGAGCGACGGCATGAGCTCGCGCTTGTTTGTCGAAGTGCGCGAGAAGCAGGGCCTGGTGTATTGGGTCAACGCCTGGGACGAGCACCCGCGCCAGGCCGGCATGCTCTTCATGGGCGCATCGACGACGCCCGCCCGCTGCGACCAGACGTTTCGCACGCTGCTGCGCGAGGTGGACCGCCTCGGCGAAGACGTCACGGAAGAGGAGCTGCGCCGCGCCAAGACGGGCATCATCGCCAAGTCGCAGACCCACGGCGACATCACGCGCGCCCGCGTCGGCGAACTAAGCGGCGATCTGTTTCACTACGGCCGACCGATGCCCGTCGAGGAGAAGAACCGCAAAATCGAGGCCGTGACAATTAGCGACGTTCGTCGCTATCTGAAGGACAACCGCCGCGACAAGCTTTGCGTGCTGACGCTGGGGACGCGGCCGCTGGAAGGAGCCGTCGCATGACCGGCAGCGGTTTTGTCGAGCACGTTCTGGACAACGGGTTGCGGATCGTGATGGAGCCGATGCCGCATGTGCAAAGCGCCGCGGCGGGCTTCCTGGTGCGCACCGGCGCGCGCGATGAGTCGCCGGAACAGGCCGGCGTGTCGCATTTTCTCGAACACATGTGCTTCAAAGGCACGCACCGGCGAAACTGGCAACAGATCACCATCGACTTCGACAACCTCGGCAGCACCTACAACGCTTACACCAGCAAGGAAAAGACATTTTACTTTGGATGGGTGCGCACCGGCGATCTCGAGAAGCAGATCGAGCTGATCGCCGACATGATGCAGTCGGCTCTGCCGCCCGACGAATTCGACACCGAGAAGAAAGTCATCCTCGAAGAGATCGCCATGTCGGACGATCAGATTGACCGGCAGGTGTACGAACTGCTGCACGAGCGAATCTACGCCGGTCATTCACTCGCCTGGCCCGTGCTGGGTACGGCTGAAACCGTCGGCGCGCTGACGCGCGACGCGATGCACGCCTATTTCCAGGCGCGGTACAACTCGGCCAACATGATCCTGCTCGTCGCCGGCGCGATCGATCCGCGCGAGGTCATCGGCACGGCGCAGCGACTTTGCGGCGGCTGGCAGCGCGGCCCGGCCCGACCGGCGCGCACACCACCTCCGCGCCTCGCCGACGGCGTCGTCGTGCGGAAGACCGACCGATTTCAGCAGCAGGCCGTTGCGCTGTGTTACCCCGCCCCGCCGGCCAATCACCCCGAGCAGGAAGTCGCCGATGTCGCCGCCAGCATCCTCGGCGGCCATAACTCGCGCTTCTACTGGAACATCATCCAGGCCGGCATCGCACCGCACGTCTCGGCCGGGCGGCTCGCCTATGGGGACAACGGCCTCATGATGATCTGGGGCTTCTGCGAACCGGCCAAGGTGCAACAAATGGTCGACGCGATGCGCGGTGAAATCGCTCGGCTGACCGAAAAGGGTGTCACCGAGGGCGAAGTCCAGCGCGTCAAGAACCGCTCGCGGACCGGCCTCGCCAGCGAGGCCGAGGCCCCCTACTACCGCCTCATGCAGCTCGCCTCCGACCTGAACAGCTTCGACCGGCCGCGCGACGTCGCCGAGCGGTTGGCCGCCATCGACGCCGTCACCCCGCAACGCGTGAAGCAGTACCTCGCCGATTGGCCGATCACCGGACCCGGTTTCATCACCAGCCTCGGTCCGCGTAACTGGCCTGAAAACTAGGTTCCCCCTGACGGCGAGGCTCCCCGGCCGCTTTTGCCGCACCGCCGGCGGCTCCGTCCTGCCGATATCGAAATTATTTCTCCCGACCCCCGTATACCATGGGGAGTCCGTCCGCGCGGAGCCTGGAATGTCCGACCTGTCACTTAGCAAGAACGACGCCGCATCCGTCGGCGCGCCAATCAACGGATCCGCAGCCGGTGCTCCGGTCAATCCGCCTCGCTCCACCTACGGCGTAGCGGGGAACTCCTCCGACCAGCGCGGGCCGACGCTCATTTCGCTGGAGGGCGCGTCGTACTCCGCTCCCGGCGCAGGGTCCAAGTCGTCGGTATCCGTGGTCTATGAATCCGCCACCGCTCCTCCCGGATGGAGCGCGGGTTTGATCGGCTTGGCGGTCGTCGTCGCCGCCGGCTGGTTGGCCGTCTGCCCTGCCCCGCGCATCGCCGAATGGTGGAAGCAACTCACGGCCATGCTCGCGGTCGAGGGTTCCGCGCCGATTGGCGGAGAAGGCATCGCTGCGATTCTGAACCACGCCTACGCGAGCGAAACCGGCCGATGGGTGCTCACGCTGATTCTCGCGCTGACCGGCGCAAAGCTGCTCCGCTCGCGATTCGTTTATTCGATCATCACAGCCACCCTCTTCGCGGGAGCGGCCTACACCGTCGACGCGTTGCTGCAGGGGAAGGCCGCTCATGCGCTGTCGAATCTCTCTACTGCGGAGGGCTTCGCATGGCGCACCGGCGTCGTTGCGTGCCTGGTGCTGGCAGCGCTGATGCAGTCAGGCCGGCGCGGGCGAACGCTGACCGCCGGCAGCGTCCTCGGATTCGCCCTGGTTGCGCTCGCGTCGCTGGGCACGGTGAAGAGTTGGTATCAATGGGACACGCTCGCGGCGCGGTTTCTCCCCTCCGCGTCGGAGTTTCTCTCGCGCTGGGGCGAGGAGTGCACCTGGGCCGTCGTGTTGATTCTGACAGCCGTCGGCATCGTGGCGAATCGCGCGCGCACGGTGCATTTCCTCAACGCCCTCGTACTGATCGCGCTCGCCTACCATTGCGTGAAAACCGGTTACGCCGAGCTGCGTACCTTCCCCGAGCTATCGGCCGATGCGTCCGCACCGATCGCCATTGAAGAAATCAGCATGCGCAACGTCGAGCCGTGGCGATGGATGATCGCCCTCGAACTGTCGTGCCTCGCTGCTGTCTTGCTGCACATGGCGCTGGGCATCGGCGTGCTCAACCTCGGCTACGCCGTGACGCTCATGGCCGCGGGGTTGGCCATGTCACACTCGGTCGGCACGATGTCGCTCGTCCGCGCCGGAAACGACGCCCTGGGCCGCAGCGCCGAGGCCAGCCCGCTCTTCAACATGGGCCTGCCCGTCACCGACCCGCGCGCCTCGGCCCAGCCCGACCTCCACGCGCCCAACGCCTCGTCCGAAGGCTCGAACCGCCTCGGCTCCAGCCCGACGACTCAATCGCTCGCCGGCCGCCGTCGACCGGTCCTGACGCCCGAGCAACGCGCCGCGCAGGAAGCACTCCAGGTGCGGCTCTCCCAGCAGGGCGCCGTCCGAGAAATTGCTCCATTTGTCTGGATTCTGCTCACCGCCGTCATCGCCGGCATCGTCGCCGTCACGGGCCTGCGCGTGCTCATCGCCGATCCGCGCCATCGCTCGGCCGTCGCCATGCTGCTGGTCTTCGCCTTCGGCGTCGCTGTTGCCCTGCTCTGGTCGGTCTGGCCTCGCAACCCCCACCAGTCGTGGTCGGCCTGGCTCGCTGCGTTCAAACTCTCCCGCTATCACGCGCACACGGTTTGGATCATTTTTCTCGGCGCGGCAGCCGTCGCCGGCGCTTTCGCTCTGCACCCCAACAGCAAGCTCGTCACCTGGCTCCACGCAAGCATCGCCCTCGTTCTCGTCGGCACGATGGCCAGCATGGTTGCCGCGGTGGTGCTCAATAAGTTCGGCAACTTCCCGCAGCTCCCCGTCTGGGTCTGTGCCGTCGTCGCGGCGGCTCAGTCCTCGCTCGCGTGGGTCCTGCTCATGCACCTGAACTTCTCGGCTCGGTCGCCCCAGCATCGCACAGCCCCAGCCCGCTGAAACGCCGATGATTACCCTGCCGGCGCTCGCCCGCACGGCTTTGGAGAGCCTCCCCATGGATGGTCTGACCGCTACGCACAACCTGCCCGGCCGGCGCAGCCACCGCGCCGCATCGGTTTCACCCCTTCGCGCCGCGCTCGAAACCGCCGCGGGCCTCGCCGCGCTGGCAATACTTCTGCTGGGAACCGGTTGCAGCCTCGATCACCTGCGCACACCCGAGCGCCTGGAAAAAGGACTCGTGGTCATCCTGCCCGGCATCGAGGGTCGAAGCATCCTCAACGAATCGCTCGCGCGCGGACTGGCTGATGGCGGCGTTGAATGCGGGATTGAGATCTTCGAGTGGGGCACGCCCATCCCCGGCGGTCTGCTGATCAACCTCGCCGACTACGAGCGCAACAAGGTCATCGCCCAGCGATTGAACAATCGACTCATCTCCTATCGCTCGCAGCATCCGCACGCCCCGCTGCACGTCGTCGGCCATTCCGGCGGCGGCGGGCTGGCGATCATGGCAGTCGAGCGCCTGCCGGAGCAGACGCAGGTATCAACCGTTGTCTTGCTCGCGCCGGCCATCAGTCCGCATTACGATCTGCGCGGCGCGCTACGCCGCACCACCTTCGGCATCTTCAATTACTACTCCGAGCTGGACGCCGTCTTTCTCCGGGCGGGCACCACCGTCGCAGGCACCATCGACCGGCGGCACGGCCAATCGGCCGGCGCGGTCGGCTTCCAGAAGCCCGCAGACGACTCCACCGAGGCCGCCGCCCTCTATCGCAAGCTGCACCAGGTGCCCTACAGCGCCGACATGCGCTGGGCCGGCCATTTCGGCGGTCACACCGATTGGACCCATCCGACTTTTGTGAAGGCTTATCTTGCGCCGCTGATCACGGAGTTGAGCGGCCCGCCGGTTCTCGCCGATGACGGCAATGCGGCACTCCCGCGCTCCCTCGGCCGCGTCGCGGCAAGCGATCCCTCGCCGTAATCCAACGAATTGCGTGCGATCCCCCCGCGCGATTTGGAAAGTACGCGGTAGGGTGGGCATCGCCGATCAATTCGCGAGTGAGCTCGGTTGACCGAATGTAACTTATAAGCTACAATCCAGTGGGCCATGGAAACTCGGCGGTACGTCACGCATTCGGGCAGAGATGTCATCGGCGATTGGCTCGCAGATTTGGGTGACCTGCGAGCTCGCGCCAAAGTCGTCGCCCGAATTGCCCGGCTGGAGACGGGGAATTTCGGCGATTGCAAACAGGTCGGCGGCGGAGTCTGGGAATTACGGATCGACTGGGGTCCTGGCTACCGTGTCTATTATGCAATGATCGGAGCCACGTTGGTCCTCCTGTTGTGCGGCGGAGACAAACGAAGCCAGTCTCGCGATATCAAGAAGGCCAAGGATTTTCTGGAAGATTTCAGGCAGAGGACACGATCATGAAGCGAAAAACAAGCATTTCTCATGATGAGGCCATCATTCGCGAACTTCGCGAAGATCCCGATTTCGCGGCGGAATATCTCAAGGCCGCGATGGAAGACACAGACGAGCCCAAGGTGCTGCTTATCGCCCTGCGCCAAATTGCCAGAGCGCAGGGATTTGCTAAAGTCGCGAAGAAAGCCGGCGTCGAACGCGAAAGCCTCTATCGTGCACTGTCTCCCGGAGGCAACCCGCGTCTCTCAACGCTTTTTGCAGTGACGAGGGCGCTCGATCTGACATTGACCGTCGAACCGTTGAATTGAAACAACGAGTCGGCAAACGGTGGGCACTGCCCACAAACCCTCGCGTGCGCAAAAAAACAGGCGGGGCGTGCCCATCCAACGGATCGCCCAATGCGGGGCGATCAACGCACGAGCGCGCCGAACTCAATCCAATCCCTTGGCGCGACCTAATCCTTTTTCTGCTTGCGATCCTGCTCGCTGATGTGCTTGAGGGCCTCGACGTACGGCTCGCCGATGGCTCGTTCCTCGGCCGTCGTGTTTTCCATCAGCCACTGGCGCACTTCGTCCTGGCCGCCGGGCAGGTCACGCTTGAAGCCCGTGTCGCGCGTGAGATCCTTCAGCAGCGGCGCCTGGCTCGCGTACTCGGTCAACCGCTCGCGCACGAACTTGAACCGCTCCTGCTGCGACAGCGTCGCGTAGCGCTTCGCGTCGTCGATGAACGCACGTTTCATCACGCGGATCATCGCCGTGACGAACGACTTGCGTTCCTCTTCGCTTAGCGATTTCAACGATTCACGCATCGCATCACGATAACCCGCGTCCGCCGCCAGCCGGCCCTGCCAGCTCTTGATGAACTGCTCCTGCTCGATCTGCGGCAGCCCCGCCAACCCGCGCTCGTGACTTACAAACGTCACCATCTCCGCCGGCCCGGCCGTCTGCACATTCGGCCGTGCAGGCGTCGCCGCCCACAAGTATGTCACGATCGATGCGACCAGCAACACGCCAATCGTCGTCCCCACGACGGCTGACGTGCGGTGCCGCTTCACCAGATTCGTCGCGGGCTGACCCGCGGTTTGACTGTCCAACTGCGTCATCATACGCCCATCACCTCGACTTTTGTATCAATAATCCCGTCGCGCCGGGCGCAACCGGAACACATCATCGATTCGCCGCTCGCGCCGTGCGCGGCTTCAGGTCCGCGTTGAGCGTGTTAAACGGCCCCTTGTCGTCACCCGTGTGAAACGCCTCAAAATCCGCCAGCATCGGCTGATCGGCTCGGCCCAGACCGAAGCCCTTGGCCTTGGTCAGCGTCTCCTCGCCGACGCGCTTGCCGCCGTACGCCTCGCCCCAGATCCATTCGTAGCTCGATCCTTCGGTTGCGTGCCACGTGGTCTGCCTGCCGAACTGTTTCACCAGCGGGCTGTCTTCCGATAGCGTCCGCTGATCCGCCGGGCAGCGAAACGCATCCCCCGCCCCGTCGCCCACGTACGTTTTCAATGCATCCGGCAAGATCGGCCACGGCGGATTGTGCATCGGCAGCGACCGCAGCTTCGCGACGTATGGCCACCGTTGATCATTCGCGTCCAGATAGGCCGACAACCCCTTGCCGATCATCGCCAGATTCGCCAGGCACGCCTCGCGCTGCGCCGCCCCACCGCCGCCACCAACTGAAATGCTCTGTCGCGACAAATAGACCAGCCCCGCGATGACAACGAGCACGATCAACAGCACATCAATCTTGGCAAGTCCGCGATGCTGCATCGACGTGGGAGATTCCTTCACCGGCAAGGCAAGGCTGCGCGACCCGACGCGCCGAGATAAAGCCAAACGGGCTTTGGCCCCGCGTTTCACGGTGGCGAAAGCCCGCCAAGAGCCTAAGCGTCGAATTCGCGCCGGTCAAGCAAAGCGGTTAATCATCGCTGTCACGCCGACTTACGACCTCGCGCGTCGCGGACTTCTTCGGCATCTGCGAACGATACGACTTGTAAGCGGTTGAGCCTTCGTCCTTATCATCATCGTCCGATTCCGGCGCGGCGCCCGCGTCGGCCGGACCCTTCCACACGCGCAGATCGGTGATCTCATGCGTCACGTCCGACACCTTGCCATGCGCCCACCAGCGCACCACGAATCGACGCGTCTCGCCCGGCAGCAACGGCCCGCGCCAATCGTCGTCCACCTGAATCGGTGTCGCCGCGTAGGTCGTGCGCTCTTCGACCGCCTGACCATCGCTGTCCATCCCGACGATGCGCATGCTCAAAAGCGAGACGAGCTCCTCCCCGCTGTTGCGCACTTCGACCGATGCCGCCTGCAAATTGCGTCCGTCGCGCGGCAGCAGCTTCGTCGTCACTGCCAGTTGACTGCGATACTCCGGCCGGCGAACGTCGTCGATCGCATCGGCCAGCGCCGGCGGCAGCGCCGCGCGGTATTCCGGCAGCTCGCCCAACACCTGCGACACGAGACCAACCGCGCCATCGGCCCGTCGATCGACGACGCGCAGCGCATAAACCGCAAGCCCGCTGCCCGCGACGATGGCGGTCACGATGATTCCCGTCAGGCCCCAGACGAGCGAGGCCCCAAGGCCCATTCGACGATTCACAACCGTGGTCGGGCTGACTTCCGCGTGATGATGGTTTCGAAACATGGTCAGGCTCCTTGTGCGTCCGCCGGAATGGCCGGCGTGATGTGTCCGTCGGGGTATTGTGCCGGACCGGGGCGATTATTTCCGGCCTGCCCGTCGCCGATCCCCTTTCCCGCAAATCGGCGGCGACTCAATTCGACGCCGAAGCCGCTAGAGATTCTCGCGGGTGACATCCGATAAGAGAGCAGGCTTAACCCGTTGCAGGCGCAGGAATTGCGCCGCCTTTCCCGGGGGGCTGCAAGGACATGACCGAAGTCCTCGATCCAAACGAAGTCAACGCGCTGCTCGACGCCGTCGCCACCGACACCGACGGCGACGATTTCGAATTCGCCGGGGACCGCCGCCGTCAGGGCCGCGAGGTCACCGAATACGACTTCAAACGCCCCGAGCGCGTCAGCAAGGAGCAGATGCGGGCCTTGCAGTCGATTCACGAGTCCTTCGCGCGCAGCTTCGGAGCGTCGCTCTCGGCTTTCCTGCGGACCATCGTCGAGACGCACGTCGCCACGACCGAGCAGCTTACTTACAGCGAATTCATCCATTCGCTTCCCAGCCCGACTTGTTTCAACTTGCTGTCGGCTGAGACGCTCACCGGCAAGATGTGCCTTGAGATCAGCCCGTTGATTGTCTTCCCGATCATCGACCGCCTGCTGGGCGGGACCAACTCAGACATTTTCATCCCCCAGCGGCCATTGACGATCATCGAGCAGCGGCTGGTGAATCGCATTCTCGATCGCGCGCTGGAGAATCTCTCCGACGCGTGGAGCGAACTGGTCGAGGTGAAGTTCGACATCGCCGGGCATGAGAGCAATCCGCATCTTGTGCAGATCGTCGCGCCGAATGAAGTCGTCGTTGTGGTGGGTTTCGAATTGAAGGTCGGCGCCCGCGCCGGCACGATGAGCATCTGCATCCCGTTCAACGTCATCGAGCCGGTCATCGGCAAGCTCGCGACGCAAAGCTGGCTGGCCTACAGCCGCGGGACGGTCAACACGGCACATCGCCGCGCGGTGACGCAGAAGCTTCGCAGCGCGGAGATCAACCTGCGCGCCTACCTCGGCAACACGCGCATCACGCTGTCAGATCTGATGTCGCTCGCGCCGGGCGATCTGATCCGGCTCGACAAGCTCGTCACCGAGGAAATGGGCCTGCAAGTCGAAGGGCGGGACAAGTTCATCGGCCGACTCGGCCAGTTGCGAGGCAACCGCGCGTTTCGACTCACGAAGAAGATTGAAGAGATTGGGACGGTGTGAGGGGCGTGTTCGCACCGCATCGTAGGGTGGGCACCGCCCGCCAATCGTATTTCGAAATCAATCGGTGGGCGATGCCCACCCTACCCGCTGCCTACCAATCGCTTTCACGGAAAAGACTAACCGAGCCGTGCAGTGCGGCAGCGCAACCAAGCGCACTCACGTTCGTTGTCGCCCGCAGCGCGATATAATGCCCCGATGCCGACGCTGGAGGATATTTTGCTTTCGCCCGAGCTTGTCGCGGAGCGCGTCGATTTCGCCGCGATCTTCGGCAACGACCGGCCCGTCGAGATGGAGATCGGGTGCGGCAAGGGGGCGTTTCTGCTGCGGATGGCCCGCACCCACCCCGACCGCAACTTTTTCGGCATCGAATGGGCCAGGGCTTTCTGCGAGCATTGTGCCGATCGACTGGCACGCTGGGGCGTGACCAACGCGCGGATGGTCCGCACCGATGCGAAGATTCTCGTGATGCACCGCCTGCCGCCGGAATGCCTCACCGCGATTCACGCCTACCACCCCGACCCCTGGCCCAAGAAGCGCCACCACAAGCGGCGGCTCTTCACGCCCGACGCGGCCGCGGCCATGGCCCGGGCGCTGGTCCCCGGCGGGCGGCTGGCTGTGCAGACCGATCACGCCGAATACCACGAGCAGATTCGCGCAGTGCTGGGCGGCGTGGCCCAGTTCGCGGAGATCGACTTTGACGATCCGGCGTTCGGCGTGGTGGGCGAACGTGTTGAAACGAATTACGAAATCAAGTACGAGCGCGAGGGGCGGCCGATCTACCGCATGGCGGTGAAGAAGCGATGAGACCGACTGCGCACGCAACGCCGCCGCTGCATCGCCTGATCGCGCTGCTCGCGCGCACCGTGCGACTGATCGCTCGGCCGCTGGGGCGGCTCGTGTTCCTGGTCAATACGGTGACGATCTGGGCGCTGGCGCTGACGATTCGGGCGTATCAGTTCGCCATCCGCCCGCTGCTGCCGGGGCATTGTCGATTCGAACCGACGTGCAGCGAGTACGCGCTCGATGCAATCCGGCGCAATGGTCCGTGGCGCGGCGTGGTGCTGGCGATCCGCCGCATCCTGCGATGTCACCCGTGGGGCGGATTCGGCTATGACCCCGCGCCATAGTTGCGGCGTTGGTCGGCCGCGCCGGAAATCTCGCGGCCATCAAGATGGCCGGCTAAATGATGTTGAACCCTGTCTGCGTTCCTACTAAACACGGACCACTGGCCACTCAACATTGGCCACTGACCTCCGACAACTGCCCACTGACCACTGCCCCTAATCCATTCGCTCCAGCACAATCATCACGACGCGCGGACGGATGAAACCATCCGGAATCGATTCCGGCAGTTCGATGGGCCATTCCGCCGCGCCGTAGAAGCTGCCGAACGACGCATAACGCAGTGTGATCGGCAACTTTTCCGGAACGCGGGCCGGCGGCACGCGACGGCCGATCGACTTGTCCTGCGCGATCGCGCGCGTCAGGAGCGGCGAGGCGTCGATGGTCATCGTGCCGGCCAGCGGCTTCTCCAGCACCGGACGCGCAGCAAGCCAGAGCGGCCCGACTTCCGCAGCGGCCCCATCGGGTGCAGCGGCCGTTCCGCGAATCAGCTCGCTTGACGCGGCCCAGCCATCCCACGGCGCGGCCGTCAGGGCGATGGAGAACGTCGCGGGAGAACCGAGCACGCCCGGTCGCTGTGCGATGCGACCTTCGCCCAGCGGCGTCTTGCCCAGCAGCACGCGGTACGGCGCGTCGGGCTTTTCGTGAACATCGGCCGGGAGCTCAAGGTCAATCGCCGGCAGCGCGATCTTCCAGCGCGTCGGCAGGCTCCACGCAACCACCGGGCCGCCGGAGTTGGAATCACCCGGCCTTTCGCGCGCCGTCACTGTCTCGACGACGGCCACCACGCCGTAGCGACCCTCCACCGCCGTACCTCGACGCAAGTCGATTTCCTTCAGGCGCTCCAGCCGCTGCTTCGGTTCCGTCGCCCCGGCCAGGCGCTGCCGGTCCTGCGGCGTCATGTGCCCCAGCTCATGCAGCCAGCGCCGCGCGGCGACCGCTTCCACGCCCTTCAGTTCGCGGCTGAGCGCGTCCAGCTCTCCGGGATGAACGCCGGCGCGCAGCGCAGCGAGCAATTTCCAACGATCTTCGGAAGGCTCCGCCCCGGCCCGGCGCGAGAGGTATTCCAGCGCGGGCTTCACGCAGTCGCTCGTGTCCTGTTTCAGGAGATACCCAGCGAACGCGGCAAGCGTGTCGGCCGGCGGGTTCTTCAATTGCAGCAGCGCCTCGACGTGCGTTGCGCGCTCGGCCCCCGGCGGGCACGCCGCGACGAGTCGCGCGGCATGTTCGGCAAGCCCGCGCCGTAGCAATTGCTCCGCGGCGGCGTGGCACAGTTCCGCGTCGCCGCTCCCAGCGCCCTCGGCGGGTCTCAACGTGTTCACCACGTCGCCCAGCGCATCCACCAGCGGGTCGTGCGAAGTCAGCAGCACAATGACCGGGAAAGGGTTCGGCTCACGCGGCGCGAGGTCCCTGCCCGCGATGCGCAGCAGCAGTCGTGAGGCCGCCTCGCGCACCTTCTGTGACCCATTCGAGTTGATGGCATCGCGCCAGAGTTGCGCAAAGGATTCCGAATAGACCAACTCGCCGACGAAAAGTCGATTCAGCGCCGCCAGCAGCGCAAGACGCCGGTCATCGGTCGGAAGCGCCCCCCAAGCGGTCAGAAGCGGGTCAGCCGGCCCGCTCAACGCGACCTTTCGCCGTTCCAGTTCTCGTGCCAGCGCTTCGGCCAGGTTGCCCGGGGCGCGCGGCACGAGTTGCCGCGCCAGGTCCGTCGCCCACGGGCTGTCGGGAATCGCGGGCAACCGCTTCACCAGCGCTTCCAAGGCAACCGGCGAAAACCGGGAAAGATCCACGGGCTTGTCCGCCGCGCGAGGATCGTTTGGATCGACGCCGGATGAACCTGCACCCTCCCCATCGACGGGCGTCGCGTCGTGCGCAAGAGGCCACGGTCCGAGTGACAATATAAGGTCACTCGCCGCATCAATCGCTCCCGCGTCCGTCCCGGACAGCACATTTGAGCATATCAACAACGCCAGCCCACGGCGCGATCGCTCCTCGCCGACGAGACCCATCCAGAACACACCGCCCTCGCGCCGACCCAGACCAAGCTCGACGTTATCCAGCCACGCCTTCTGCAAGGCCGCATCCTTCGCCAGGCGCTGCAGCGCGGCCGGGGCGATCCAGTCCGCCGGAGCGATACTTTCCAACGGTTCCGCGAAGTACGACCATGCAGCCGCGCGCACGCCCGGATGCGCCGCTGCGCCCGCCGCCAACATGCGCCCGTCGAGGTCCGCCAAGAAAGTCGGATCGACCCGTGCGGGCCACTCACGTCGCGCACGAGCCAACCTCTGCACCGCCAGCGCCGCGTGCGCCGGCGAACCGTCCTTCACCGTATTCAAGACATCCATCAACATCGGCGCGACCGCGCCGCGCGGTCCGTTCGATGCGCCGCGTTCCCCGGCCGGTTCGACCATCGGCGGCGAAGGCAACGGCTCGCGCGCCTTGCGAATCGCCGTCAGGTCGAGGGTCTCCTCCCCGCCTTCGGCCCACGTGATCGTCAGCCGGCTGGATTCGTTGGTCATCTCAACCACAAACGCAGCCATCCCGCTCGCCGGGATGGTCATGCTGCGCGACGGCCGACGTTCGCCCGGGCCGCGCGGGTCCGCCTCCACGCCGCGCGGTCCGGACTGATTGCGAACCGTGACCTGCGGCCGACCGGCGGCGGGCTTCAGCTCCCACCGTTCGTAGAGCGGGTCCTGATCAAGCAGCGCGAGGTCGACCGGGCCAAGCGGCTCCGGCAGCAATCGAATCCCCCAAACGCCGCGAAACTCCTTCGCGCGCATCACGCTGCGCGTCATCGTGCGGGGCGCGGCGGCAAATTCGTAACGGAACGGAATCGTCAGGAAGACGCGATCGGCCTCGGCCGTCACCGTCGCGCCCTCGTCGCGGATGGCGCTGGAGATCAACTCGTTGGTCAGCGCCGGGGTGAGGTCGACATGCAGCCACGCGGAATCTTCGGCGCGCGCCGCAAGGCCTGACGCCATCGCCGGCACCGCAAACAGGACGGCCCAACCCCAGCGAATCTTGATCGCCACCGGTGTATTCTATCGCACCGGGAGCCGAGGATCGACCTTGCACAACCCATTTCAACCCATCCGCCATCGCTGGAATCTCTCGCCCGCCGCGGCCGTCCGGTTGCAGCGCGCGCTGGCCGGTCGCGTCGTCGAACGCGCCGTGTCGTTGCGATCCGTTCGCCTCGTCGCCGGGGGCGATGCCGCGTTTGTCGCGGGCAACACGCAGATCATTGCAGCGTGGGTCGTCTGGGACGTTCGCGCGCGGGCAGTGATCGAATCGGCATCCGTCGGTCGCCGGGTAACGTTTCCCTACGTGCCGGGATTGCTTTCGTTTCGCGAGGCCCCCGCCTTGCTGGCCGCGGCGCGCAGGCTCCGATCGTCACCCGATGTGTTTATCCTCGATGGCCACGGCCGGGCGCATCCTCGCCGCCTCGGCATTGCGTCACATTTTGGACTCTCGCTCGGTCGGCCGACTATTGGCTGTGCGAAAAGTCGGCTCTGCGGCGAGCACCGCGAACCGGGCGGCGCACCGGGAAACACGTCGGATCTTCACCTCGATGATGAGCGCATCGGCCGGGTGCTGCGGACGCGCGCGGGCGTAAAGCCGGTCTATGTCAGCGTCGGGCATCTCGTGCGACTGGCGGACGCGGTGCGGATCGTGTTACGATGTCTTGCGGGCTATCGTCTGCCGGAGCCGACCCGCCTGGCGCACCAGCTCGTCACGCAACTTCGCAGGGATGCATCCGCTTAAATGTCGCCGCGGCGCTTCGCGGCGCGCGGGAGCGGGAGCACCATTGAACATTCACGTTGGAGGAACGATGAAGACTCGATCCATTCGTCGCCACGTTGCACTGGCCTGTTTCAGCGTCTACCTGACGACCGCGGCGAGCGCCTTCGCCGCCGATCAACTCTGGACGCCGCAGCACGTGGCAAAGCTGCGCACCGTTACCAGCGCCGTCATGTCTCCCGACGGAACGCACATCGCCTACACCCTGCTGGTGCCTCGCGATCCATATGAAAAGGATTTCGACGACGGCGGGGCCTGGTCCGAGCTGCACGTCGTCGGCATCGACGACAGCGCGCCGCGTCCCTTCATCGTCGGCGAGGTCAATATTGACAGCGTGCAATGGTCGCGTAACGGCCGGTCGCTCTATTTCCTCGCCAAGCGCGACAAGGACAAGGAGAAATCGCTCTATCGCATTCCCATTGACGGCGGCGAGGCCGTGCGCCTGTTGAAACACGAGACCGCCATCGGCTCGTACGCCCTGTCGCCGGATGAGACACGCGTCGCGTTTCTGGCCGAGCCCAAGGCGCCCAAGGAGAAGAAAGACCTCGAGGAGAAAGGCTTCAAGGCCGAAGTCGTCGAGGAAGACCTCACCCCCACGCTTGTCTGGACGGCGGAGCTGCGCCCGGGCGCGGCGAAGCCCAAATCGTTTGAGATCGACGGCTCGGCCTCCGAGCTATCGTGGAGCCCGGTCGGCGACCGGCTGGCCGTGGCGTTGGCCCCGACGCCGCTGGTGGACGACGAATACATGAAGCGCCGCGTCCACGTGCTCGATGCATCGAGCGGCGACGTGGTCGTGAAGTTCGAAAACCCCGGCAAGCTCGGCGACGTGCGCTGGAATCCGGACGGCCGGCGGCTGGCGATGATCTCTGCCGAGGACGTGAATGACCCATCGCCCGGGCGGCTGCTGGTCGGCGAATTGGAAACGGGAAAGTTGAAGGACGCCCTGCCGAACTTTGAGGGACACGTTTCCGGCATCGCCTGGCAGGATGCCGACACGGTCATGTACGTCGCCGATGTCGGCCTCGACGCCATGCTCGGCAAGGTGAAGGCCGACGGCAGCGAACAGAAGACGATTGTCGCACCCGGCGCGTCGGCCGTGCTGACGAGCATCACGCTATCCAAAGATGGCCGGATCGGCGCGTTCATCGGCCATCACGCCTCGCACCCCGGCGAAGTCTTCGTGATGAAGCACGGCGATGCCGCACCGAAACGCCTCACCGACAGCAACCCGTGGATCGCCGACATGAAGTTCGCCCCGCAGGAGGCGGTCACGTACAAGGCGCGCGACGGCCTGGAGATTCAAGGCATTCTCGTCCGTCCGCTAGAGGCCGCGCCGAACGGCAAACAACCGTTGATCCTTTATGTCCACGGCGGCCCCGAAGCGCACGAGGCAAACGGCTGGATGACCAACTACTCCCGCCCCGGGCAGGTCGCGGCCGCGCGCGGGTTCGCGGTCTTCTACCCCAACTATCGCGGCAGCACCGGTCGCGGGGTCGTCTTCAGCAAGATGGGTCAGGGCGATGAGGCCGGCCGCGAATTCGACGATCTGGTCGATGCCGTGAAGCATTTCGTCGACTCGGGCCTGGCCGATGAGAAGAAGGTCGGCATCACCGGCGGGTCGTACGGCGGTTACGCGTCGGCCTGGGGCGCGACGGCCCAAAGCGAGCACTTCGCCGCCAGCGTCATGTTCGTCGGCATCAGCAACACGATCTCGAAAAAGGGCACGACGGATATTCCGAATGAGGACTACCTCGTTCACACGCGTTCACACCTGTGGGACGAGGGCAAGTGGCAGTTCTTCCTCGAGCGCAGCCCGGTGTATCATGTGAAGAAGGCGCGGACGCCGATTCTGATCCTCGCAGGCAAGAACGACCCGCGCGTGCATCCCAGCCAGTCGATGGAGTTATATCGACATTTGAAGACACTTAATCAGGCGCCGGTCCGGCTCGTCTTCTACCCCGGCGAGCAGCACGGCAACCGCAAAGCCGCGGCCCGGCTCGATTACAACCTGCGCATGGTGCAGTGGTTCGAGCATTACCTGACCGGCCCGGGCGGCGCGCCGCCGGACATGAAGATCGACTACGAATTGCCGAAGGACGAGTAGAGCAATCGTTGGGCGGGCATTGCCCACCTTGAATTGCGCGACGTACGTCGTGGGCCGTGTCCACCCTACGCGTTCAACGTCGTCGCCGCCGCACGACGACGATCCACGCACCGATCACGGCCGTCATCATCCCCATGCCCGGTCCGCACGAAACACCGCACGGGGGGCTGCCGCCGTTCATGTTCGAGTTGTCGTTCTCGTTGGTATTTTCGTTGTCGTCAGGCAGCGCATTCACCGTGACTGTCGCGACGGCCGTCGCCTGGCAGCCGAGCGAATCGGTGACGGTCAATTGCGCGTTGAACACGCCGGGCGCATCAAACTGAAACGCCGGGTTCTCCTCGGTGAAGTTCTCATTCACCCCGGGACCAAGCAGCGTCCATGCAATCGTGTACGGCGGAACGCCGCCGCTCGCCGGCTCATCCGCGCCCAGCACCGCCGACTCGCCCTCGTTGATGGTCTGCGCCGCGCCGGCGGCTGCCGTCACCGGATCGGCGTCGCATTCATCGGGCACGCTGTTGCCGTTGCAATCCTCCGACGTGTTCGAGCTGACATCGGTCGCGTCGAACACGCCGTTGTTGTTGCAGTCGGCCTTCGCGTACGTCCACATGTCGGTAATGAACGTGTTGCCGCTCAAGTCGGTCACGCCCATGTCGTTCAGCACGACGGTCACGGTGCCGTCGGCCGGCGGCGCGAACCCGCTGAAGATGAACGGCCCCGCCCCGCTGCCGGAGAGATTCACCGCCGGTGAGCCGTTGACCGTGAGCCGCGCGGCCTGCAGGCCCGCGACGTCCTCATCGAACGTGACGGTCACCGAGGCCAGCGCGCCGATGTTCGCGCCGGTCGCCGGGTCGATGCTGTCGATGCCCGGCTTCATGTTGTCGGCCGCCAGCCCGCCGGTGGACAGTCCGAACGCGACGACGACATTTGTCGATTCATTCCCAAAGCCAACGCCTTCCGTGGATTCAAATTCATCCACCGTGAATGCGTTGTCCGGATCGTCCATCGTGCCGAGGATGCCGTCGTTGCCGACGCCGGCGAGGTTTTCCAGATCGCCGCCCTGGTCCATGATGCAGGCCGTCGCGTTGCTGTTGCGCGTATGCCAGCAGCCCAGAAAATGCCCCGCCTCGTGCGCCGTCACGTTGCCCACGACCTTTCCGATCGCGTCGATCAGCGACAGGCTCGCATCACGCTGCAAGCTCAACACGGAGTTGGGGTTCCCCGCTCCCGCGCTAAGCAAATCGAGCAGCACGATCGCCGTGTCGTCGGTGCTGACGTTGCCGGGGTCGATGAACTCGGCGATGCCGATCGTGCTGATGCCGGTCTCGGAGATCGTGCCGCCGACGATCACGCGCGAGACGTTTGCCTGACCGAACGGGTCGGGATGGTCGCGGCTGTTGCGAATCTCGATGTCGTAGTGGCCGACCATCATGTCAACGGGGAAGTCGCCGTTCAACGCTGCGTCGCGCAGATCATCAAAGATGTGATCGAGCCGGTCGAGGATGGCATCGATGACGGCATCTTCGTCGGCAGGCCCCAGGCCCCATCCGGCGAGAAAATCCGAAAGCGGCGACATGGTCGCCGACGTGCGCCCCTCTCCGAAGAGCGCGTTGGCGTTGATGGTCGCGCCGTCGAAGTCGATGAACAGAATCTGCCGCACGGGGGTTGGAAAGACTGTCTCGATCTGCGCGCGGCGCAGACGCATGCGCAGCGTGTAGTTGCCCGACGTCGCGCCGCCGGACGACGCGACCGCGAAGAAAAAGTCATCGTCGGCCGGGGCGATGAAGGTCATCGCGGAATCCGTCGACCGCGTCGCGTTCGGCCACGGCGAACCGGGAGGGTAGATTGTGTTCAAGCCGCCGTGATTGTTGTTTGAGAAAATCTGACTGCCCATGGAGTCGAACACCGCCAGCACCGTGTCCGGACCGCCGGCCGCGGTAATCGTCGCCGCGCCGATGATGTCGCCCTTCTTCAGCGTGACACGAAACGCATCCGTTTCGTTGGCCGGGCTGATGTCACCCGTCACGTCAACATCAATGTCCTCGCCCATGCCGGTGCCCAGCGGCAGCGGGTTGGCTGTGACCGTCGATCCGTTTGGCTCGGTTTCCGGAAACGTGATCAGTGCCAGCGGCCCGAACGGCGGCGCGGGATCGGGCGCGACCGGCCGCCCGGCGGGATACTTGCAGAAGGTCATGCTGCCGTCGGCGTTGGTTGCCGCGGTGCGCGAACCGGCGCCAGGGGATTCGACGATGCGAATCGGGCGCGGATCATCGCCTTGAACCGTCGGGGCAGTTATCAGACAAATGACGACAACCAACGCGATCGCGCGCATCGACCTTCCTCCTCATACGAATTCAAACGACTATCCTGGGAGCTGCTTGCGCAGCCGCTCGACTTCCGCTTCCAGCTCTTTGACTTGCTTCACAAGGTCCGGCAGCTTGCCGAAGACGGCCCACGAGCGGAGCACTTCCTTGCGATTGAATGCCGGCGCGCCGGCCACGGACGTGTCGCTCGGCACGTCGTTCATCACGCCCGCCATCGCCGCGACCTGCACGTTGTCACCGATGCTCAAGTGCCCTGCCACGCCCGCCTTGCCCGCCATCGTCACGTTGTTGCCCACGATGACGCTGCCGGCCAGACCGACCTGCGCGACAAACATGCAATGCTGACCGATCCGGGTGCCGTGGCCGATGGCGATCTGATTGCTGAACTTCGTGCCGGCGCCGATGAACGTCCGGCCCAGCGTCGCGCGGTCGATGGAGCAGTTCGCGCCGATTTCCACGTCGTCGCCGATCTCCACGACGCCGATCTGCGGAATCTTGATCCACTTGCCGCCGTAGGGCGCGTAGCCGAGGCCGTCCTCTCCGATCGTCGAATTGGCGTGAATCGCGACACGATGGCCGAGGATGCAGCCGTCGTAGATCACGACATTTGAATACAATGTGCAGTCGTCGCCGATCCGGCAGCCCGGCCCGATGAAGCAGCCGGGGTAGATCGTCGCGTTGCGGCCGATGGTGACGTTTTCGCAGATGGTCGCGCCGTGGAAGACGTTGGCGTTTTCGCCGAGCTTCGCAGTCGCGTGGACGACAGCTCGCGGGTCGATCCCCCGCTTCTCGCCGCCGACCTGGGGATGCCGCCGATAGCCGTGCAGGTGAACGACGACCGCGCACATCGCCGCGTACGGGTCCTTCGTTCGCAGGAGCGCCGGCCCCGGCGGCGCAGCCTGATCGGTCGCGACGATGACCGCCCCGGCCTTCGTCGTGCCGAGCATCTTTTCATACTTCGCGTTGGAAAGGAAGCTGATCTCGTCCGGCCCGGCCTCCTCCAGCGTGGCCACCCCGCGCACCGTCCGCGCGGCGTCGCCTTCCACCGTCGCCGGCATGTTCAGCTTGGCGAGTGCGTCAGCCAGTGCCTGGAGTGTCTGTCCCATGCGCGCGTCGTCCCCTCCGTGATCCGGGCGGGTCGAATGCTAACGACGCGTCCCAAGAAATGTCAAACCCCGGCGGCGAACTCGCAGCATTCCGCGCAGGCGGCTGACCGCCGCGTCCGTCCATCTACTTGTATAATCCTCGCGATGACGACGGACATGGAAAACGACGCGCCGCACACGTCGCTCTTGACGCGCGCGTGGCTCGCAGCGCCCGACTGGCTTTTTCGTGCGATCGGCGCGACGGCCTTTCTCGGCTACCTCGCCCTGCAGATCCCCGACTACTTCAGCGACTTCTGGAAAGTCGGCGTGTACTTCCATTTCGCAGGCGGTCGATCCCTGCACCTGCCCTGGGGCCGCATCCTCATCGACGTCACGTACCTGCTCATCGCGCTGGCGTTTTGCATCCGCGTGCCTCCGCGACGGCGCGCGGATCGCCCGATTCAGATTCTCCTCCCATTCGCCGCCGCGTTCTGGCCGTTTCTGCCTTTCCTGATTGAGGCGGCCGGCAAATGGACGGGCGCGGCCTGGCTGCCGGGCTACAAGCATTTCATGATGGACCCCGCGACGTGGACAGCGAATCGCTTTCTGATCGGCTCGGGGTTGATTGTCCTGGGCAATGCACTGGATGTCTGGGGCTACGGCACGCTGCTGCGATCGTGCAGCATCGTGGCCGAGGCGCGCGAATTGAAAGTAACAGGTCCGTATCATCTGGTGCGGCACCCGATCTACCTCGGGCAGATGCTCGCGCAATCGGGCGTGTGGTTGTTTTACGCGCAACGGCACTGGGTCTGGGCTGCGTTTCTCTTGTGCTTCATCGTAATGCAGCTTTGGCGATCGCGCGTCGAGGACGCGGTGCTGGAGCGGCATTTCGGCGAGCGCTACGCTCAATGGAAAACCCGGACCTTCTGGTTTGTTTAGCAAGCCGGCAGCGCTGCCTGGTGCCTGCGAAGCGGTTAAAATGAGCGCATCGTCCCGGAAGGAACCCATCGCATGAGCCTTGCAACGATTGTGGTCGTGGAAGATGAGCCCGCCATCCGCGCGGGGGTCGTGGCGGCGCTGCGGGCCGG